>NZ_JAFBCO010000001.1:0-322750 GCF_016907775.1 Pseudoglutamicibacter cumminsii
AGCTCGCTGAACGCTGGTTGGGTGAGGCTCAACGTCGTTTCACTGAAGACGGCGAGAACCGTTTGGTCCTTGCGCTATCCGATGCGGATGCCACGTACGGGGTCACGACGGCTCGGTCGCGTTTGAACTTGGCCAACATCTTGGATGCTACAACTCAGCTGGGGTTGAGCACGTTTGTGGTGGGCCCTCCCCCGCGGCTTGAGGCCGACCGCAACCAGGAGATCGCCCGTTTGTCTGCCGCGTTCGCGGATGTGACAACTCGCCGCAACCATTTCTATGTGGATACATTCCGCCCGCTTGAGAAGCATGAGCAGTACCGCGCGGATTTGGCGTCGAATAACGGTGTTCCTGGGCAACAGGGCCATGGTTTGATGGCGTGGCTTGTGATGCATCGCGGCTGGTATACCTGGCTTGGTATCCCTGAGCCTACTCGCTGACTTTCATTCTCATGCCCGTCGCATGCGATAATAGACGGAAGTGCTCGGTGCGAGACACCCGAGTATCACGAATTGTTCATGGATTTATGACGTTGTAAGGAGGACGCGATGAGCAGCAAGCGTGCACGTAAGCGCAAGGATCGCCGCCGGAACAAGGCGAACCACGGCAAGAAGCCAAACACCTGATCGTTTGATCGTTTAAACGCTGGTGGGTCTGCACCGTCCACGAATTGTGGAGTGCAGACCCACCAGCGTTTAACCAAACGCACTGTGCTGTGTTTATTGTGGCTCCCTTATTGTGCGCTGGGCCGGATCGGTCAGTATTGCGTCGTAACGGCTATCTTCCACCGACGCGACTGCGGCGTGTGCCGCGTCAAGCGCTTTCCGGCATCGAGTCTTTGATTTCCTCTAGCCGGTCAAGGATCTTGAATTTGAGTTGTTCCGGTGCGGCATCGTGGCAGCTGCGGCGTACGACGTTGCGGATGATGCATTCCAAGTCGTAGACGCTGCGGCATTCTTCACAGCCTTCGAGGTGGGCGCGCACTGCGTCGACGCCGTCGGCTTCCAGCACACCATCGAGGTATTCGTAGATGCGTTCAAGCCGGGCTTCAGTGCAACCACCGAGTTCGTTGCAGCCCTGAGTCATGATTGCTCCTTCTTCGAGACCTTCTTGGTCGACTTCTTTTCTTTCTTCTTAGCCCCTGTGGATGTTTCGGTACGTTCTACTGCGTAGTCGCTGAGCATGTCTCGCAACTGGCGGCGTCCGCGGTGCAGGCGGGACATGATGGTCCCGATCGGTACGTCCAGGATGTCAGCTGCTTCTTTGTAGGGGAAACCTTCGACATCAACGAAATACACCGCTAAGCGGAACTCTTCCGGGATCTCTTGGAGAGCTCGCTTCACTTCTGAATCTGGCAACGCGTCCAGGGCTTGAGCCTCGGCTGAGCGCAGAGCCTTGTCGCCGCGTTCGATCTGGGCTCCGAGCTGCCAGTCCTCAACCTGGTCAGTTCCGGAGCGCATCGGTTCGCGTTGCCGCTTCCGGTAAAGGTTGATGTACGTGTTCGTCAGGATGCGGTAGAGCCAGGCACGCAGGTTGGTGCCCGGTTTGTACTGGTGGAATGAGGCGTACGCCTTGGCGAATGCTTCCTGGACGAGGTCTTCCGCATCGGCTGGGTGACGCGCCATCCGCAGAGCCGCTGAATAGAGCTGGTCGACGTACGGGAGGGCGTCGCGTTCGAAGCGCTGACGTCGATCTTCAGCCGTCTCGTGCTCGAGGTCAACTGGCTCGGAGTCTGTTGCCGCCGCGTTCGCATGCACGTCAGTTTCAGACTCCACGTCATCTTTGAGCACGATATCCTCGGCGTCGTAGCCGTCAAGCTCTTCGTGGTTGTGTGTGGTTGTCATCCCGGCCAATGTTACTTGCTTTGCGCTTGATACGGCGTTGGATAGCGCTGTGGTGGCAGGTGTTTCCACGGTTGAAACCATCAGCACTCCCCTTCCTGCAACACTCACACGTTCTTTGAATGTCATTAGGTTCAACGGAAACGTGGCGCGAAGTATTCCCTAACGCTTGGTGGCTCCTCCAAAGTTGCGGGCATTATGCGTGGTTTAGATGCTTTGGATGGCCTGCTCGTGTAAGGATGGAAGACATAACAACCCCGCGGGTGTTGGGTTCGCGACGAAAGCGTTGCCTGGCGCCTGAGTATTGGAGGAAAAATGAGCCTTGTACGTCGTGTTGCTCGCCCACTGTTGGCGGCACCGTTCATTACCGCAGGTGTTGCCCATCTCCGTTCGCCGGAGCGCACGGGCAATGGTTTGCGCCCGCTCTTGGACAAGGTTTCCAATGTTGTTCCACAGGCTCAGTCGGTAGCTGAGAAGCCTGAGTTGGCTGCTCGTGTTCTGGGCGGTGTTCAGGTGGGTGCTGGTGCGTTGTTGGCTTTGGGCAAGATGCCTCGTCTTGCGTCTGCTTTGATCGTGGCGGCGCAGTCGGCGACCTTGCTTGCTGATGGCGTTCCGCAGCATAAGGATGGTTCGCGTGCGCTGGCAGTTACGACGCAGCTAGGCCTGACTGGTGGCGCGTTGTTGGCTGTGGTGGATACTGATGGCAAGCCGTCGTTGGCTTACCGCACGCAGAAGGCTTCTAAGAAGGCTTCTAAGAAGGCGAAGAAGCAGGCTAAGAAGGCCGCTAACGCCGCCGGTTTGTCGTCCTAGTGATGGGGTGTCCCCTCGGCTGGCGGTTTGCTGGTTGAGGGGACACTTTTTATTTTCGAAGGGTTTTGTTTCGCTTCCATGTCGTCGATGTTGTGGTCGGCCCCTGTTGCTGATGGCCCGTTGGATGCTGTTGTTGAGATCCCTGGGTCTAAGTCGCTGACGAATCGGCACCTTGTGGTGGCGGCGTTGGCTGATGCCCCTACTCGCGTGGTGGGGGCTTTGCGTTCGCGTGATACCGATTTGATGGTTGAGGCGCTGTCTGCGTTGGGGGTCGGCTTCGAGTGGGTTGATTCGTCGACGTTGCTGGTAACGCCGCTGGCTGAGGAGGCGTTGTGGGAGCACGCGCCGGTCTCGATTGATTGCGGGCTTGCGGGTACGGTGATGCGTTTTGTCCCGTACGTGGCGGCGTTGTTGCGTAGGCCTGTGACGTTTGATGGCGATGCGGCTGCTCGTGTGCGCCCGATGGGTGCCGTGATTGCGGGCTTGCGTGCGTTGGGTGCCGATGTTGTGGGCGGCGAGGATGGTTTCCTTCCGTTCACGGTAACGGGTTCTGACCGGGTTGCCGGTGGCGAGATTTCGTTGGACGCAACGGGTTCAAGCCAGTTCGTGTCGGGTCCGTTGTTGGTGGGTGCGCGGTTGCCGCGTGGTTTGGTGGTTCGGCATGTGGGCGGCGCGGTTCCGTCGCCTCAGCATGTTGAGATGACTGTTGCGACGTTGCGTGCCGCTGGTGTGGATGCCTCGGTGGGTTCCGATGGAGTTTCGTGGTCTGTTACGGCTGGCCCGTTGCGGCCTGGCGATGTTGTGGTTGAACCTGATTTGTCGAATGCCGGACCGTTCTTGGCCGCGGCCTTGGTGTGTGGTGGCCGGGTTGCTATTCCTCGGTGGCCGTCTTCCACGACTCAGATTGGTGCTGAGTGGGAGCGGCTTCTTCCGCGTTTTGGTGCGCGGGTGCACCGGGAGCCGGACGCGTTTGGCACTGAGCAGCTCGTGGTGACTGGTGACGGCCGGATTTCAGGCGTTGAGGCCGATGGCTTGGCTGAGTTGGCGCCTACGGCAGCGGCTTTGTGTGCGTTGGCTGATGGTCCGAGTACTTTGACGGGGATCGCTCACTTGCGCGGGCATGAGACGGATCGGTTGGCTGCGTTGGCCACGGAGCTCTCCGCGGTGGGTTCCCCAACTGTTGAGACCGAGGATGGGCTGGTGATCAGCCCTTCAGGCGAGCTCCGCCCGACGGTGTTCGGTTCGTATGAGGATCACCGGATGGCTACCGCGGGCGCGATCGTCGGTTTGGCGGTTGAGGGTCTCAAGGTTGAGAACATCGAGACCACGTCGAAGACCATGCCTGATTTCCCTGCGATGTGGGCTGACATGCTGTCGCAGAAGGCCGTAGCTAACCCGGATACTGGCCACCCCCCTACCGACCATGCTCCCACCCAAAACGTAGGCGGCGGGCAGTGATGGTGCGACGTGAGTGGTCTGAGGCGGATGTTCGGATCCGTCCGAATAAGCGCGGCACCCGTCCGCGGACGAAGGACCGACCGGCGCATGCTGATGCGGTGCTCGCGATGGTCGTGGGCGTTGATCGCGGCCGTTACCGTTGCGTTCTCTTGGAGGAGCCGAGCACCGGTTCTCAGGGCGCCGGTTCTAAGGGCGCGGGTGCTCAAGGCTCGGGTTCTAAGAAGGCTCAGCGTCTGCGTCAGAAGCAGGCTGAGGCTGGCGGTGAGCAGCGGATCGTCACCGCGATGCGTGCTCGGGAGTTGCGCCGTCAGGCGATTGTGGTGGGCGATCGTGTGCGTCTCGTGGGCGACGTGTCGGGCACTGAGGGATCCTTGGCACGTCTCGTCCGCGTCGAGGAGCGTTCCTCGTTATTGCGCCGCAGCGCGGACGATTCTGATCAGGTTGAGCGCGTCATTGTTGCCAACGCCGATCAGCTCGTGATCGTCGTGGCTGCGGCGAATCCTGAGCCGCGCACGGGTTTTATTGACCGTGCCCTGGTTGCAGCCTCGGATGCGGGCATTGATGCCGCTCTGGTCATCACCAAGACGGACCTCGCCGACCCTGCTCAGTTGGTTGAGACGTATGAGGGTCTGGGCGTCCGCGTTGTCACGTCGGGCTCAGCGGAGCATCCGGAAGATGTTGCCTCGCGTCCCGTGGATGAGGCTACCCAGGAACGCCTCCATGAACTCTTGGATGGCCGGCTTTCCGCGCTCATCGGCCATTCCGGCGTGGGTAAGTCCACGCTGATCAACGCACTCACCGAAGCTGAGCGCGAGACCGGGGCAACCAACGCTGTGACCGGCCGCGGCCGTCATACGTCATCCTCTGCGGTGGCCGCGCATTTGCGCGGCGGCGGCCCGGGTTCGTGGATTGTTGACACGCCGGGGATCCGTTCCTTCGGGATGGGCCATGTGGACGACGAGAACATCGTGAACGCGTTCACTGACCTTGTTCCGGCGACTGCCGATTGCCCTCGCGGTTGCACGCATGCGGCCGACGAGCCGGGGTGTGCCTTGGACGCGTGGGTCGCCGATGGGAAGGCCGGCCCGAGCGGTGAGGCTCGGTTGGCGTCGATGCGCCGTTTGCTGGCTTCGCGTCAAAGCGACGTCAACGATGAGGACCTCAAGACGTTGGGTGGCTAGGGTTGTGAGTATGACCCACACTCCAAATACCTCTGCCCTACCAGATGACCTTGCTTTGGCGCATGAGCTCGCCGATGCCGTCGATGCTTTGACGATGGAGCGTTTCGGCGCCGCGGATCTGTATGTTGAGACGAAGCCGGACGCTACCCCTGTCACGGAAGCTGACCGGCAGGCTGAGCAGCTGATCCGTGCACGTTTGGGGGAAGCTCGCCCGGATGATGCGGTGTTCGGCGAGGAGTTTGGTTCCACTGGTGAATCGAACCGTGTGTGGATTATCGACCCGATCGACGGCACCAAGAACTTCATGCGTGGCGTTCCGGTGTGGGCTACGTTGATTGCGTTGGTTGAGGACGGCGAGGTCGTGGTGGGCCTGGTATCTGCGCCAGCGTTGGGCCGCCGATGGTGGGCTTCCGTGGGGCACGGAGCGTTCACTGGTGCTTCGCTGGATGATGCTCGCCGCATCGGGGTTTCGGGTGTCACTGAGTTGGCGGATTCCTCGTTCTCGTATTCTTCGCTCACGGGCTGGAAGGCCCGCGGTTGGCTCGATGGCGTGCTGGCGATCAGCGATACCGTGTGGCGCACGCGCGCGTATGGTGATTTCTTCTCGTACTGCCTCGTCGCGGAGGGCGCGGTGGATTTCGCGGCTGAGCCTGAGCTGAACCTCTATGACATGGCGGCGCTAGTACCGATTGTGCGCGAGGCCGGCGGCGTATTCACGTCTCTGCAGGCTGAGGATGGCCCGTGGGGCGGAAACGCAATCGCTTCGAATGGTCTGCTGCACGATGCGGCCTTGGACCTGCTAGGGACCCGCGAGGCAGAGCACACCCCTACTCCCCTGCCAACCCATCAGCACGGTTCCAACTAAGCGCTTCCGGTCGGCCCCGTTCAGCCCACCCCAGCATCGTTCGTTTTATGAGTTCTCTACGTCGCGTCATTTCACCCGCATCGCCGATCTATACGGCCGTGTTCGTGGGCGGTGCGCTCGGTGCTGCGGTGCGCGAGTCTCTGGTTCTACTCGGGGATGCGTGGCGGTGGCCAGAGAACCTGATGATTCTCCTCGTGAATGGCGTAGCTTCGCTGTTTCTGGGGTGGGTTATGGGCATGTGGGATCGCGGCCGAGGCTTGGGCGGGAACTCTGCCGCTGTGAAGTGGCGTTCGTTTGTCAGCCCGGGTTTTGTGGGTGGTTTCGGATCGGTTTCCGCGGTGACGCTGCTTGCTTCAGACATCGTGGGCGATCTCGCTGTGCTGTCAATGCACGTCGGGGTGGCGCTGGCGTGTGCTGTTGCGGGTTTCGGACTCGCCCAGTTGTGGAAGCCGGGTTCCTCATTTACTCAGCCTGATCTTGCTTCCGGCGGTGATGAACAATGAGCGCGTTGCTGACGGTGCTGACGGTGAGCTTGGCAGGTGGGTTGGGTTCCGTTGCGAGAGTGTGGTTTATACGCCGGGAAGAGGCCGCGAGGGCCAGCGGGAAGATCGCGTCAAAGTTCCCGTGGGGAATGTCGATTGCCAATACGCTGTCGTGTTTCATTTTCGGGTTATTCACTGGCGGGTTCGCCGATCAGGCGTGGGCTGTGCCCGTTTTGGCAGGGTTCTGCGGCGGTTTTTCCACGATCGCGTCCGTTGCCACCGCGATGGTGTCCGCCGTACGCGAGAAGGACTGGCTGCGAAGTGCTGCGACCCTAGCCGCGATCCTCGGCCTAGCCGTTCCTGCGGCCTACCTCGGCCTGCTGATCGGTAAAGCCCTGTTCCTCTGAGTGCATAGAGAGCCAAGGGCCGCGAACAACACAGCTTGAACAACGCAAGGGCGGGACGTGTATGAACACGTCCCGCCCTTGCGATGTAGCTTGCGGATCTAGCCGGAGCTAGTGGCCCGCTTAGTCGATGCGCAGTTCGCCCATCTTGTCCCAGCCTTCGCCTTCGACCTGGCGAGAGACGATGTCTGGGGTTTCAACGAGGAAAGGCTTCATCGACTCGAGACCCTTAGCGAAGTGGTCGGAGTTCACGTGGGCTTCGCCCGCGTCGTCCTTGAACGCTTCGATCAGCAGGAACACCGTTGGGTCCTGCGGGTCGCGGTACCACTCGAACCAGAGGTTTCCTGGCTCGTTACGGGTTGCCTTGGTGAACTCCTCAACGGCGTTGAGGAACTCTTCGGCCTTCTCCGGCTTCACTTTGTATTTCACATTGATAAGGATCATGGTTCCTATGCTTTCATGCCGGGGCCACGATGGCCGGCGTCACCAGTCGAACCGGCGCCTGCGGCCTGGACGATCGGCACAGCCTGCGTTGGGGCTTCCATGTGGTGGAAGCCTGCGAGCTCCTTTTCACCAGGTGCTGGAGTGAGCAGGGAAACCACTACCGCGAGTACGAGGCAGGTCAGGAAGCCTGGAACGATCTCGTACAGCGGCTCGGAGAGTGCACCACCCAGGGTGGAGAGCGTTGTGCTCTTGCTCCAGACGAACGCGACGGTCGCGCCACCAACGATGCCCGCCATCGCGCCCCAGTTGGTGAGGCGCTTCCAGTAGAGGCTGAGCACCACAACAGGACCGAATGCGGAACCGAAGCCGGCCCATGCGAATGCGACGAGGCCGAGCACGGTCGCGTTTTCTTCCAGCGCGAGGAATGCAGCGATGATCGCGACGATCAGAACGGCGACGCGGCCCAGCCACAGCTTCGTGGTCTTGGACATGCCTGGCTTGAACACCAGTGCGAGGTCCTCAACGAGCGCCGAGGAGGTCACCACGAGCTGGGAGGAGATGGTCGACATGATCGCGGCGAGAACCGCTGCGAGCACGAAACCTGCCAGCAGTGACGGCATGAGGTTCTGAGCGAGGTCGAGGACCACGGTCTCAGCGCTCTTGGCGTCAGTGAGCTGCTTGTCCTGGTTGAGGTTGAAGTATGCGATACCGGCCATCGAGGTCACGATGACGCCGATCACGGAGAGCACCATCCAGCCGACACCGATTGCGGCACCCCAGCGGGCGTCGCGGGAAGAACGCAGAGCCATGAAGCGGATGATGATGTGTGGCTGGCCGAAGTAGCCGAGGCCCCATGCGGCCGCGGATACGGCGCCGACGATGGTGCCGCCCTTCATGAGGGAGCCGAAGTCTGGGTTGACGCTGAGAACACCGTCGATGACCTGCTGTGGGCCGCCAACGGAGATCACGGCGAGAACTGGGACGATGAGGAGGGCCGCAAGCATGATGAGGCCCTGGACGGTGTCGGTGTAGGTTGCGCCGAGGAAGCCGCCGAACATCGTGTAGGCGAGCGTGATGCCTGCGACGAGCAGCATACCGGTCAGGTAGCTGCCGTTGAACGCAGACTGGAAGAACTTACCGCCAGCAGTCATGCCGGAGGATACGTAGAAGGTGAAGAACACCAGGATCACGATGCCGGAGACGATACGCAGGATGCGGGACTTATCGCCGAGGCGGTTTTCGAAGTAGCTCGGGATGGTGATGGAGTCGTTGGTGACTTCGGTGAAGCGGCGCAGGCGTGGCGCTACGAAGATCCAGTTGAGTGCCGCACCGATGGTGAGGCCGATCGCCATCCATGCCTGGAACATACCCATCATGTACAGGGCGCCAGGCAAGCCCATCATGAGCCAGCCGGACATGTCAGACGCGCCGGCGCTGAGTGCCGCGGTGAATGGGTGCAGGCGGCGGCCGCCGAGCATGTAGTCGTCGCCGTCGTCAGTTTTCTTGAAAGCGTAGTAGCCGATCAAGAGCATCGCTATGAAGTAAATGATGACGGCGATGAGTTTATATGAGCCGTCAGGACCCAATCCGAATAAGTCCATGTGTTCCTCCGGTTTATCCTCTCGTCATGCTTGATGCATCGGGTTTTATTCCGTTGGTGACTGGACAGACGAGTCATCGTTTCCGGACAACCGTCCAGCAGCCTTTGACAATATTTCCAATGTTCAGTTCTCAGCGTCCGCACTTCAAGAAGCACTTGCGCTGAGGCCAATGAGCTACCTTACAGTCATTGCGTTAATGATGCACGCTCATTTGTTGTATTTGATCCTGACATTCCTCAATCGTTGAGAGATAGACTTTAGTTTTGATGAATCTTGCTATCCACTGATCTTGTTTAGTAGGTCTTTAAACCCCGCTTTAGATAGGCCTCGCCTTCCTGAATAATTTTCGTGATATGCGACACACTACCGCTATTCTGGGCACTTTCGAGTGTTGCCCCCGCGTTGCGAGATGCTTTATCCCTCGGAAACTTGTACAAGTCCGGATTGTTTCATCAGCTTCTCAGAGTTCCTGCTCTTCATGCCTATGGTCCCCTTATGAAGAAAACTGGATCAGTGGCAGCATTTTCCACTTTCGTAGCATTTTCCCTTGTACTGGGCCTGTCCGCTTGCAGCTCCGAGAGCAAACAAGGGCACTCCCCCGACACTCCAGCTCCAGAAAACTCGGCCACTGAAACTTCAGCTTGGAATGACCCATTCTTTAGTGTTTCACCGGAGAATCCAGCTTCTGACTTTAACGACCCCTTTGCGACCTATTCATTTGAGGACTCCGCTACAGATTCTGCAGACGATTTTGCTGATCTAGCGCAAGAGGACGACAACAGGGTCGAAACACACAACGTCGGAGTTGTAATCAAATCGCCGTCTGCCAACATCAGCGTGAAGAAAATCGAAAGCAGCAAATCGATTCAAGGCACCTATGGGCGCACTATCAAAAAAAGAAAGGCAAGAAACTGTGGCTCCTGGAAATCAAGTGGAAAAACAATCTAAATCAAGCCGCGCGAAGCGCATGCGGTGGGCCGCGCTATGTCTCCCTTCGCGTCTACGACATCAACGGTGTCGAAATGCTGAGAGATGATGACTCTACTTTCATTAGTGGAAACGACTGTTCAACTGGCCTCATGAAGGATGAATCCGGCACCTGGCTCACGGCTTGTCACGGTAGGGACGAAAAGTTTGGCTGGGCAACATTCATCGAACGTAACGGCGAGGAATCGTATGTCACCCTCGACCCAGATCTTAAACTGCAATGAGTGACGGATGAATGATCGTTCGGCGAACACCATTTAATTAGCACTTCATAGGAGGAAGCGAGCGTAGGTCGAAGGCTAGGTTCGGTTCGGACTCTTTTCAGAGGCCACGAATTACGGAGCCTAGAACGCTCCAGGGTAAACAGCACTCCGGACCCGGTGTTAAATCCGGCGCATTAGAATTGAGATTCATGACCCCAGCTTCCAATCTGCCGCTCTCCCAGTTGCGTGATGAGTGTCAGCAGTTCATCGAGGATCGTTTTCCTGCAGACCAGCCCTATATGGGGGCGGCCGCCATGCTGCTAGCAGATGGCACTGTTTTGGCCGGGACAGCGCCTGAGGTCGCCAACTCTGGGGTTGCGTTATGTCATGAGACGGAACCATATTGCGCCGCCTACCGTTTGGATCAGCGCATCGTCGCGTCAATTTGTCTTTCACGCCTCGTCGATGGCCGCTATCTCGTACTGAGTCCCTGCGGCATCTGCCGCGAACGCTTGGCTGTCCACGGACCCGATGTGATGGTTGCTACGGCAGACCCTGCCGACCCCACGGTTCCCGTGTGGAAGAAATTGAAGGACGTTCATCTCGCCTACTGGCCTACCCCGTTCATGAAACCGGGCGAGGCAGCCGGCTGGCTGCAGCACGGCTGAGAGTAAAGATGTTCGAAGCTGATACGAGGCCTTTAGAAGTGTATTGCTGGGCAGACGGTAGCGGGTTTGGATGGAAGTCCCCCGGGGCTGCTTTATTTCCCGAGACCGGTTATTTCGATGAGTGCCCTTTTCTCACAGTGGATGTCGATGTCGCTGGCAGGATCGTCGATGTTGGCTTCGCGCTGGACCTAACTGACGGGGAACCCGTGAAAGACATCCGGTGCCGTATTGAACGGCACTGCAACGACGCGGCGATGAGCTGGGAGATGACTTTCCCACAAGGAACTCTTCTGACCTGTCATGCCGACGAGACCTGGAAAGCCGCGGGCTCGTTGGCAGAAACCTTGAGCGCCAGCCTGACCCCACACGGCGACATGCTGACAGTGGCCATCACGTCACGAAAACTTCAGGCATAAAACGGGCATAGAAAAAGGACCCGGTGAACTCTCCTGCGCAAGAGCACAAGAGAGTTCACCAGGTCCCCAAAGTGGTGGAGGCGGCGAGAATCGAACTCGCGTCCGATGTGGTGTTGCCAGGACTTCTCCGGGCGCAGCACTGTTTCAGGGCTTCTCACTCCCAGAGACCATCACCAGTGCAAGTGGCCTGTGGTTACCCTGTGGACTCAGCCGCTAAAAATGTCGCGGACACGCTCACGGCAAGCGTGCCCACCAGTGGCTATCTAGCTGACGTCAGACAACCGGAGCGATAGCAACCCCGGGCTGACGGACTCGGTCACTGCAATTAGGCAGCGAGAGCGAAGTCAGTGCGCTTAGATTCGGCACTTATTAGTTTGCAGAGAACGTTAACGAGATGACTCTACATTCTCGGCCCGCTTCCCCTGTCGCGACTCACATCGTCGAAACCAAGTCGCCCCCGTATTCAGTTATCCCACCCACACAACTGACGGAACCCGCAAGCATCAGATACTCGCGTGTCAGTTGCCTCAGTGGGCTGAACGATGCACTCACCGCAATGAGTGCAGATAACCATGTTACACGACGCCCGCACGGCGGTTACGCGAACGCAACGCACGCAATGCCTCACGGTTGTCCTGCTTCTCCTTTAAGGCGTGGCGCTTATCCCACTCCTTCTTACCGCGAGCCAACGCGATCTCAAGCTTGGCGCGGCCCTCCTTGAAATACAGGCTCAACGGCACGATCGTGAACCCCGCCTTCATCAACACGGCGAATGGGGGTCCGATGCTCGTGACCTACTCGTGATAGCACGCACTAACCCATATCCGCGAGCACTTCTCTGAAACCAGGCTGCTGAAGACGAGCCGTAGATATTGTGGCCTGTAACCAAGGTGAAATCCTGACCTGATCCCTTTTAGGTCCATTCATTATGTGAGTCCATCAATCCCGTATTGTCGGGGAGACTGGATTACAGGATGAGTACTCAACGAAAGCGCCACACGCCGGAGTAGATTGTCCGGAAGCTTAGCCCAGCAGATCGCTTCCTGGCAGAAGGCAAGACCGTGGCTGATGTGTGCCGCGAGCTGGAAGCGGCTGAGCAAACGTATTATCGGTGGCCCAATCAATATGGCGGTATGAAAGCCGATCATGTTAAGGGACTCAAGGAACTTGAGAAGCAAAACGCCACGCTGAAACGGTTACTGGCTTAAACTGAGTTGGAAAAGACTGCGTTGAAAGAGCTTGCGGAGGGATACTTCTAGGCCCAGGCAGACGTCGCGCTGCCACGGCTCACTTACTCAGGTCGTTTTCGATAAGTGAGCACAAGTCGTGATCGGAGACTGAAAACACCGATACAATCATGACCGTAGGCATTCATCGCTGGGATACCTGTCACCTGACGACTATGCTCAAATCTACACCCACGCAAGAGAGCAAATAGACTCACATATCGCCTGGACCTAAACACGGGGCGGCTCATGCGGCGAAGACGTGTGGGCCTGGAACGACTGAGGGCACTCAGCCCTAGAGCTTAAAGCAGGAGAATATGGAGCGGCACTCTCACGGGAGCGGTCAGGCGGACACAGAGGATGCTAACCGTAACTACGATCACATGCCAACACCGCCCAGCAGGCGCAGCAAGCGGACGAAGAAGCGAAAGGGCATCAATGGCAATGCCCTTATCGCCTTCGTACTGGTGGTCGTCGGTTTGGGGGTGCTGCTCTACCCTGTTGCAGCCACCCAGTGGAACAATTTTCAGCAGCGGCGCGCAGCTGATGAGTATTCGCAGTTGGAAAAGAAGGCTTCGCCCGAGGCTCTGAACACGGCCTGGGATGATGCACACACCTACAACGCGGCCTTGGGCCAGATCAGCGTTCAAGATACGTGGACAACTTCGGATGACGAAGATTCACCCGAGTACAAGCGCTATGAAAAGTACCTGTCGGTGCTGTCGGAAACGGATGCTCTGGGTAGGGTCGTCATTCCGTCTATCAATTCTGATCTGCCGATTTACCACGGGACGTCGGAAAAGGCCCTCACCCGAGGTGCCGGTCACCTGTACGGCACGGACTTCCCTGTGGGCGGCAAGGGTGAGGGCGAGGGGCGGCATTCTGCTCTGTCGGCTCACACGGGCCTGCAGGATGCGACGATGTGGGACAACCTCGAAAAGGTGCAGAAGGGCGATACTTTCTACATTGCGGTCAGCGGTAAGAAGCTGAAATACGAGGTCGACGATATCCGGGTTGTTGATCCTTCGGACACCAGTTCTATCAGACGGGAAGAGGGCAAGGATCTCGTCACGCTCATCACGTGTACGCCATATGGCATTAACACGCACCGTCTGCTGGTAACAGGGCACCGGGTTCCTATGGACCCCAGTGACGATTCTGTTTTCGATGGTTCCGGTATGCAGTGGCAGTGGTGGATGTGGGCGATTCTTGCGGCGGCCGCGGTCATTGTTCTGATGCTGGTCTACTGGTGGCGCAAATCGACCAGGGCCGGCAAGAACTGACCAGGTTCAGCTGAACATTGAGGCCCGCACCCCTGTTAGGGTGCGGGCCTCAATTATTGTCGGCGTACGGTTTGGGATGCCTTGGCGCAGACCGTCAGAATTGCGGCTGCGCGTCAGGCGCGCCTGCGGTACATCAGCAGTGCACCGGCTGCGACGATAGCCAGACCGCCGGCTGCCCACCAGACCACACCGTTGCCGCCGGTCTTGGGGAGCGTTCCGGACGCGGTATCGACAACCGTCAGGATCATCGCCTCGCCCGTGCCGCTTGTTGTGATCAGACCGTTGCTCGTACCAGCCGAAATCGTGTATTTCTCGGTGTTCTGATCCATTGCGATTTCGAACTTGACAGGGTGCGGCAGCAGGTTCAGACCCTTCGGCGCTTTGGTTTCCACGAGGAAGAACGTGCCGGTTGTCTTGACCTCAATCGATTCCTGGCCAGGCTTGATGGTGTACAGCGGTTTTCCAGCGCTGTAGTCAGGCTTGCCGTCCTTAGCCGGGTAGATCTCAAAGGTCGCGCCGCCCAGTCCTGGCATTTCTGTGATCTTGCCGTCCTTATACTGGGCCTTTTTGAAGGTCAGCTTTCCTTTCGCTTCCGGCGTCTTGTAGTTGTCAACCACACACGACACACGTGACAGCTTCTTGTCCTTTTCACTCATGTTCACGGTGAAGCCGAACTCGCCGACGTTCTGGACTGGAATCTGTACGGTGTTGCCTTCACGAGTTTCGTGGCAGACAGCGTTGGCATTGTCGCGTTTGTACAGCGAGTAGCCCGGCTGCTGGCTTTCAACAAGTGTGAGTTTTTGCTCTTCTTCACTTTGGATTCCCCAGCGTGCGGTGCCTCGGTCTTCGTCCCGCGACGAAGTGACTTTGCGCCACTGCGTGACGAGTGAACCATTTCCGGGATCAATGACCTTTTGACCGTTAGCCGACAGGGTGAACTCCCAGCCGGGTTCACCGTCGGACAGAACCTTGCCGTTCTCATCGACGATGCGCTTCTTGACGATTACTTCGCCGTTGCACTTCTTGGTGAGGTCCTGAGCCATCGACTTCATCTGTGCGGCCAGTTTTCCATAGCCTTCGATGCGAACCGTGTCCCCAGTACCCGAGATGTCTTCACCCATTTGCTTGACGTCACGTGTACCGTAGGTCCACCTCGATTGATTGAGAGTGATCGTCTCCTGTCTCCCATTGGGCATACGCTCAAACACTTGCAAGGTCTGGCTGCCTGCCGCGTCGTACGCCATTTTCAGATTCGCCAAGGTGTCAGTGTTGATGTAATTGGCGTGCAAAGCCTTCGGGTGATCACTTCGAATTTTGTAGTAGATGCCTGGGGCTTGTCCCGGATCTGCTGTCCAGGCAATGCGTTTGGCGTCTTTGAGCACAAGATCATTCTTTACAACAGGGCGTTGGCTGGTTCGTCCACCAAGCGTCACGTCAACCATGAGCGGGACAACGCGCGTGCCAGCTTTTTTCAGTTCGTTCGCTGCGGCAATTGCATCGTTGAGTGCACTTGCCTGGACGAACTCTGCACCGATTCCCTTGCTTTTTATCGTGCTCGATGTCGTAGGCATACCGTCGGTAATGAAGTACACGACGTCATAGTTCCCAGCTTTGACCTGTTGCAAACCAGCTTGCCAGTTCGTCCCGCTGTTGCCCGGGTTATAAGCCCAGTTTTCGACGATTTGTTTTGCCTGGTTGACTCCTGCTTCTGTCTGCATGGAAATGTAGGGCGGGTTGTTGCCAACGGTCGATCCTGCGCCATTCGCTGGAGCGCTACTCGCAAAGTTGTAAATACCGAGCTCTGCGGGGGTGCCTGCGAGAGCATCGATGAAGGCTTTTGTCGCTTTTTTCGACTCATCGAAACCGTTCGCATTGTCCGCGTGACTCAACGACGTCGACAGGTCAGCGACAACCGCAATGCGCAGGCCACAGATCATGGGAATCTGAGGGTTCGCTACGCGCCCGTGCACCCAGTCCGCTCCGTCCGGCGGGGAAATGATGGGTGGGTCAGTGGGATCTGCAGACTTTGTGCCGTAAGCGTCCAGCTCAACTTCGAGCTTCTTGTTCTGGGCGAGGTTGTTGGTGAATGTGAACACTGCGTCCTTGGGAAGAAACGCCGAGTCGACCTGTTTGCCGCTCTTCATCGGCACAACGTCCATTGTGATGTAGCCGTTGCCGATTTTGACGTTGCGCTTCTGCAACGTCACACCGTCTTCGATCTTGTCGACCGTCAGCTGGTAGTGCTGCGGATCGAGGAACGTCGCGTCGGTTTTGATGCGTACCGTGATGTAGTTCAGCTGCGCGTCTTCCCCAGCTTTTGCAGTGAAAGCGTTTGGCGTATCTGGATTAACCGGATCACTATTCAGTGTGAACCCGTGTCCAGTGGCTGTGAACTTTCGATTTGTGTCGCCAGGCAGTGGCGGCTGGTCGTCCGAGCAGGTCTTCACTTGACCACTCATGTCGAACGACCATTCAGTTTTTGCTCCAGAAGCAATCTGGTAGCCAGACTGCGCCTTGGCTGTGACCTTGACGGTGGCCTTCTGCCCTTCATAGAAGTGCTGCCCGACAGACGTCTTCTGGTCTGAGATGTAGTAGTCAACACCCTTTGTGTCGGGAATGTTGATGTACCCCTTCTCCACACACTGAGCGGCGGTGGCGGGGTCTACTGCCGTCGGTGCTGCCGGCATCACGGTCGTCGGGGCCGGTGTGGGTCCCGGCTCTGGCTCGGTTGGCGTAGTGGTGCCGCTCAAAGTCCCCTTAGGGGTGATAGCCACCGAACCTTTTACCCTGGGGTAGTTGAACCTCATGTACAGGTCGATCTTGTCACCCTTCTTCAGGGTGGTGTTCAGACCGCTGACTGTCGTGGAATACGGCAGCTTTTGAGTAGCAGCAAACGTCTCTTTCTTCAGGCTCTTGCCATTGACCAGCAGGACGTATTCAGCCAAGAAGTAGTTTCCGGTCACGTTGAAATCGAGACTGTTCATCGTTGCGTCAGCATCTACCGTGAACGTGTAGGTGTTCTGAGTAGCGGTGTTCGTAAAGTCTTGCTTCGCTGGGCTGACGGGAATGGTCTGCGTCTGTGCCTGCGTGGCCTGTGCTTGCGCGGTCTGTGCCTGCGCGGGCGTGGCGCCTGGAATGGCAGCGAGTCCGTTGGCGATGAGCGCTACCAGCACTGCTAACACAGCGAGCAATCGCATGACTATGTACTGTTCTTTCGACAGGCGGAATGGAAGTGTGTGCCTCATTTCTTCCCACCCTCTAACTTTCTTCTGCTGGCAACGATGATGATGAATCCGGCGCCGATGAGAAGGGCGGCGATGATGACGGTGGTGGTGACCTGGGCGCCCGTAGCGGGCATCGACTGGTCATGATCCTGCGGGGTCTTCGGCTTCTCAGGTGTGTCCACTGCAGGCGGCGTTGGCGGAGGTTCATTGCCCGGAGGTGGACCCTGGGGTGAGCGTGATTTGGCTACGATGACGCCTTCAACCGGCGAATCGCCCTCTGGTCGGCTGTGGAATGGGGCTGCTACAAGGAACGAGTTGATCTCACGGTAGCTTTCATTGGGCGCCGACGAGCTTGCCAGGTAGATACCCTTCGGAAGGTGTGCGAACGTTACGGATCCTCCGGCGTTCGTGACCTTACTAAAGGAGCGGTCTTTCGGCCATGCGGCAATATCATCGACCGAGGCGGATTCGACTCGCTTCATATCGGATGAGTTCTCGGCCGAAACGCCTTTCAGCCGTTCAAGTTTGACAGTCACACCGGAAACCTTGCCGGCGGCTGGTGAGTGGTCATCTTCGGGGTTGCCGGGGCTGATGATGATGGTGACGATGTCACTGCCCGGGGTATTCTTCCCGCTGTCCGAACTCCCCTGCCCAACAATTTTGGCGGCATGTGCGGGGCTGAAACCCGCAAATCCAAGAGCACAGAGCACGGCACATACGGCCAGCAACACCGCTGCTGTTCTGCCCCATGACACTGCGTGTCGTTTCATAGTCATCTGTTCACCAAAATCAGTTGTTGTCATCCGGCTGCTTCTCTGTGCCGGGAGACAGTCCGTTGCTTTTGTTGTTCGCGCAGGCTACTGAGCTGCTGAGCTTGCGCTGTCGTCGCGCCCACCAGCCGAAACCAATGCCGATAGCCAGTACGGCTGCCACGAGCGCGTACATCCACCACTGCCATCCGCCGCTGTGGTTCTGATCGAACACGCCTTCATCCGCTGGCTCCAGAGGAACCTGATGTCCGCGCACCAGGAGTCGGTGCGTGTTCACCCCGTACGGCGTGCACGTGATCAGCGTGACGTAGTCGCCGCTTTCGACTGGTCTCAGATCTTCGGTTTGGTCCGGAAGAACCACCTTGATCTGATCGATTTCGTACTTGAGTTTGTGGCCTGAAACCTGCACGTAGAAGGCGTCGCCCTCTTCGGCTTTGCTGAGGTTGTCGAACATGGTGGAGTTCGACAGTCCCGTGTGCCCGGTGATGACCGAATGGGTTCCGCTGCCGCCAACGGGAAGATCAGATCCGTACAGGTGGCCCAGTCCCCTCTGCAGAACATCGTCTGATGTTCCGTGGTAGATGGGCAGATCCACACCGATCTCAGGGAAGATGAGCCGGGCCATGGCGTCGTTTCCGCTCAGCTGGTCCAAATACTCCGCATATTCGGGGTTATCGGAGTGGATGTTGTTGAGCCACGGGTCAAGAATTGGGCCGGAAGTACGCTGTTCGTTGTATTCGTGCGCTTTGTCCCACCGCGTGTTCTTGACTTCCAGAGGAGTGTCTTTATCCAGCTGTGCATATTCTTTGGCAGCTTTTGACGCTCCGTGGTTGTTCCATGCGGTGGAGACAACCGGGTACATCATCACGAGCAAACCGAGGATCACCACGATGGCAGGCAGCAGCAGGCTGTTTTTCTTCGCTTTGCCGGGCTGGCCGTTCGTGACGGTTCGCTTCAAAGTTGATGTGGGATTGTTCTCCACCGCTTGGCTCCCAGGTCTCTATCACTGAGTGGGTTTATGTGGGGCAGTGTGCAGTATCTGCTCACTGCCCCACCATCCAGAGCCCAATGGGCTCATGGTTTTCCCAGGGGTCTTACTCGGCCTGAGACTGCTTAGCGTTGCGGCGAGCGAACCAGACGCCGGAACCTGCAATCAAGGCACCAAGGGCGCCGAGAACGCCAACACCCGCACCACCGGTCATCGGCAGGTTCGGGGTGTCCTGCTTGATGTTCTCGATCTCGGACACGAGGGTGACCTCGTCATCGCCTTCGAACTCACCAGTCTTCGCAATGTTTTCACGGGTGAAGTCGATTTCGGTGACGTTCTTTTCCGGCAGGACGTAGCCAGCCGGGGCCTTGGTTTCCTTCAGGCAGAACTTCTTGGTTGCAGGGGCTTCCTTGTTGTCCTCGAAGTCCGTAACGTGCAGGCCGTCAATGCTGATGGTGCCGTCAGCCCCGGTGGTCCACTTGGAAACGTTCTTCACCGTCACCTGCGCCCCGAGGTTTTCAGCCGAGGTGCACTGGTAGAGCTCAAATTCAGCACCTTCGAGGACCTTGCCGGTTTCCTTGCCGTCCTTCTTCACGACCTTGAGCTTGCCGTGGTAGGTGACGACTTCGTTGGTCTTGTTCTTGACCTCGTTGCCGGTATTCGGGTTGTTGAAAATGACCTCGGCCTGGTTCTTCAGTTCGGTGGTGTCGCCGACTTCCTTGCGCTTGACGTCGAAGGTCAGCAAAAGCTTGTCGCCGGACTTGACCTTCGCCAGGCCCTGTTCCGTCAGCGTGACGACGAGCTTGTTGCCGTTTTCAGCGGGTTTGTTGACGGTGTAGTCACCGGCCTGAAGAACGGTGTTACCGGCCTTGACCTCGGTGACTTTCTGGAAGTCGAGGCGCTGGTCCAGCTGGTCCTCGAAGCGGAAGGCGGTCAGCTGTTTGCCCTCGCCCCAGGTGGGAGCATCAGCGTTGATGGTGTAGGTGTAGGCGTCCTGGATGTGCTTGTCAGCATCCTTGACGGTCTTTTCCGTCTTGGTTTCGGTGTTCTTGGGGTATGCGATGACGTCGTAGTTCCACGCATCCGAAGCTTCGTTCACCATAGGGACCGAAACGATGAACGGAGCACCTGCGACGATGCCGTCCGGAGTATTGGTTTCTTCAACCAGGTAGATGCCCAGCGGCAGATCCGAGAACTTAGCTACGCCTTCGCCCGCGGTCGTCTGTTCGAAGGTCGTGCCGGTCTTGTCAGCGTCCTTCACATCTGCAGCAGTCTTGGGGAATGTCTTCCAATCTCCGTTCTGCAGATCAAAGTTCAGCTTGGTGATTTTGAAGGTCACACCGTTCAATGGCTCGCCCGGCACATTCTGCATTTCCTTACCGGTGGCCGCTTCGCTTGACTCGGCGCCTTTCTTCTTGAAAAGAGTCAGCGAGCCCTTCTTGGAGAAGTCGATGTTTCCCTTAGCAGGAGCGGTAACAGCAGGTGCAGCGAGGACTGCCGGAGCCGAAACACCGACCGAAAGGCCGAGCATAGCTGCAACCGAGGCCGCGCGTACGGCCTTTGAAAACGAAGTCATGGAGTCAATTCCTTTGCATCAGTGATGAAGGCCGGAGCCTCAGCATTATTCGCGCGATTCACATAGATGCCGCCGATGGGGCCTGCGTCCAGAACTGCCGCGTACGCCCGTTGGGGTGCATGCAGAACGTTCCAGCCTGTCGCCTCGCGATACCTTCCCACCGCACCTGGCCCTTGCTGATCTGCATGGCGCTGATCGGGGCAGGACGAACATGCTGTGGGGATTCTGTGAAACCGCTCAGAATCAACATACCAAAATCTAGACGCTGAATACGCTGTCAATATTTGCAGTAGTAGTTTTATTTGCTCTGCACGCCTTTCGTGTTTGCCCTGCACTTCTATCTCGAAAGCGATACTCCCCAGTAACTTCGCGGGTTCGGGCCTGCAATGCAGTCCCCCCCCAGGTGAACTGCATCGTATGACGAATGTCATATTCTCCGTCTCGTATTTCGGAAGAACCCCTGCCCCTGGTGAGCAAAGCTTCAACGCCACGCTGACACGTCAAAATGCCGGCTGAACGGAACGCCTCATGCCCAAGAAACCCGATTTCCGTCTTTGGAAAGCAGCCTGCCACTTTTGCTAGCCAATGCAGAACGGCAGCGAATGAGGCTTAGAAGTCTCATTCGTCGTCTTCGGTGGATTCGGTCTCGCCGATGACCTAACTGGAGCCGCTGACCGAGAAGAAGTCATGATTTTCGTCCGCGTTCGGGTTGCGTGAAGACAGAATAGCCGGGTTCACATCCGTGACTTCTGCCGGGAACATTGCTTCATAGCCCAGGTTCATGAACGCCCTGTTCGCGCTGTAGTTGAGGAACTTCTTGACGTCTTCGGCCAGGCCCCCGGACATAGATCAGATGGGTGTAGGCGACTTCGTTTTCCTATAGGTCGAACAGAACTTCATAGGTGAAGTCTTTGAGCTGCTGACGGCGCTATACCCATTTGTTTTGAGGTTCTGCTGATACCTGTACCCGATGTAGTAGCCGTGTATGGCCTCGTCAGAAATGATGAGGCGAATGAGGTCGGCTGTTTGTCATCTTGGCGCGTGACGACCAGTACAGTGACAGGTAGAAGCCCGAGTAGAACATCAACGATTCCAGCAGAGTGGGCGTGATCTTGCGCTTCTGCGGATCGTCCCGTGGTAAAGGTCGGTGACAACCTTAGCTTTCTTGTTCAGAGTGGACTGTTCTTCTGCCCGGCGGAACACTTCGTCGATCTGACGGGTGTTCGACAGGTGCGAGAAGATCGACGAATACGACTTCGCAAGCACCTACTCCCTGAAGCAGATGTTGGTGTGCACGGCTTCTTCGTGCGGAGTCAACGCGTCCGACAGCAGCGAAACCGCGCCAATGGTGCCCTGAATGGTGTCCAGCAGGGATCAGTCCCGCAAACACCTGCATGGTCACCCACTTTTCGTCGTCGCTGAGCGTAGCCCACGACTGGATGTCGTTGCACAGCGGAACCTTTTCCGGCAACCAGAAGTTCAATGTGAGTCGATCCCACGCCTCAAGGTCGATGTCGTCCTCAATGCGGAGCAACTCAGCCTTACGGGTCACGGGTTCCCAGTCTTCATCGGCTACTGTTACGCCGTAATCGTCGTAATGATCATCTACTAACCAGGAGATTTCAATCCCACTCGAAGTGATTGCCTGGCTAGTCGTGTAGCCCTACAACCCTTCTAACAACACCCTCCCTTGCCCCAGCCCAGTTGCCACCCGCACCCGAGAAACACTGAACCCCTCGAATCCCACGAAATACCAAGTAAAACGCGGAACCCAAGGGGTTCAGATCGCACTCAAATCTATCTATCAAAACCCGAGTACACATAGTGGAGGCGGCGAGAATCGAACTCGCGTCCGATGTGGTGTTGCCAGGACTTCTCCGGGCGCAGCACTGATTCAGGGCTTCTCAGTCCCAGAGACCATCACCAGTGCAAGTGGCCTGTGGTTACCCTGTGGACTCAGCCGCTAAAAATGTCGCGGACACGCTCACGGCAAGCGTGCCCACCAGTGGCTATCTAGCTGACGTCAGACAACCGGAGCGATAGCAACCCCGGGCTGACGGACTCGGTCACTGCAATTAGGCAGCGAGAGCGAAGTCAGTGCGCTTAGATTCGGCACTTATTAGTTTGCAGAGAACGTTAACGAGATGACTCTACATGCTCGACCCGCTTCCCCTGTCGCGACTCACATCGTCGAAACCAAGTCGCCCTCGTATTCAGTTATCCCACCCACACAACCAGCGGAACCCGCAAGCATGAATTACTCACGCGCCAGTTGCCTCGGTGGGCTGAACAATGCACTCACCGCAATGAGTGCAGATAACCATGCTACACCACGCCCGCACGGCGGTTCCGTGCACGCAATGCACGCAACGCCTCACGGTTGTCCTGCTTCTCCTTTAAGGCGTGGCGCTTATCCCACTCCTTCTTACCGCGAGCCAACGCGATCTCAAGCTTGGCGCGACCCTCCTTGAAATACAGGCTCAACGGCACGATCGTGAACCCAGCCTCATCGACGCGGCGCTCAAGCTTCACAAGCTCCTTACGGTGCAACAAAAGCTTGCGGCGGCGACGTGCGGCGTGGTTGGTCCACGAACCGTTCAGGTACTCCGGGATGTAGAGCATCTCTGCCCACAACTCACCCCGGTAAAAGGTGCAGAAACCCTCCGCGAGAGACGCTTTCCCCTCGCGCAAAGACTTAACCTCAGTACCCGTCAAAACCATCCCGGCTTCATAGGTATCCAGGATCTCGTAATCATGCCGCGCCTTACGGTTGGTCGCGACCACGTGATTACGTTGATCTTTAGTCTTCTTCTTATTGGCCATGATTGATCAAGCTTAGCGAATGACGAACGCCACCGCTTCCACGGTGGCGTTCCCCATCTATCTTTCGGTGCGCATCCTGCGCTGGCTAACAACTACCAGAGCAGACCCGCAGGGTTGCGGTGCTTACCGTTGACGACCGTTTCAAAGTGCAAGTGGCAGCCCGTCGAGTTGCCCGTGGTGCCGACGTACCCAATGACCTGGCCGCGCTTGACCTTCTGGCCCACACGTACCGCCGTGCGGGTCATGTGGTGATAGTTCGTCGTCAACGCATGCCCGTTGACGAAGTTGTGGTCAATAGATACGACGATGCCGCTCATGCCCTTCCAGCCGGCATGCATCACACGGCCGTCAGCCGCAGCGATAATAGGGGCGCCACAGCGGGAACCCCAGTCGATACCAGCGTGGACATAGCCGCCCATGCCCCCGTAGTCAATCGTGCCCGCAGGCGTTGGACGCCAGCCGTAACCCGAGGTGATGGGACCAGACGTCGCCGGAACAACAAGGCCCCACGTTCCCTTCGAAACCGTCTTCGACCGCTTCGTGTTGTTCGTTGCGGTCGTAGCCTTCTTCTGCGCTGCCTGGGCCTTAGCGCGCAACGCCGCGGCATTCTTAGCGCGACGACGCTCGGCAGCTTCAGCCTCACGCTGAGCCTTAGCTGCTGCCTCACGCGCCTTCCGAGCGCGCTCCTCAGCCTCACGCTTCAAGCGCTCCTGGCGTTCCTTGATCTCCTGATTGACCTTCGCCTGCTCAGCCTTCTGCTCTTCGAGCTGCTGACGCGCCTTAGACTTCGCGTCCTCAAGCTCAGCCTGTGCCTTCTCGGTCTCATCCAGCAACTGATCCAGATCAGCCTTCGCCGCATCGGCGGCCTCGCGAGCCTGAGTCTGACGCGCCAACGCAGCATCAGCCTGCTGCTTCAAACCGCTGATTTCGTCCTCAACAGCACTCAAACGAGCCGTCGCGTTACGCTGCTCCGCACCACGACCCAACAACTGGTTCAGCTCACGGTTCTGCGCACGCGCCAATCGGGAGGAAACTTCAACCGAGCTGGCCCACGAATTCAAATCAGAGCCGCGCATCAATAACGCAAGATCCGAACCCTCGAAACCACCAGACTGGTACGCACGCGCAGCAAGCTGACCCGTGAGCTTACGCTGCTCAGCCGTCAAAGCCTTTGTCTCGTCCTGCGCCTGAACCATCTCTGCGCGCGACTGCTCCGCAGCAACCAAACGCCCCTGAAGCTGTTCAGCCTCCGAACGAGCAGCCGACTCAGCAGCCTCCGCCTCCCGTACAGCAGCCTCTGCCGCTGGAAGCTTGTCCTGGAACTTACGAAGCTTCGCTCCGTTCTTCTCCAGCATCGCGTTCACACTCTCGAGGTCCTTCTCGGTGCCTGCGATCTGCTTCTCGATGCGGTCCTTGCGGTCATCAAGCTTGTCAGCGTTGGCCGGGAAAATACCCAGAGTCAACGTCAAACCAGCGACTACACCCGCAGATACAACTGCCGCAAGCTTTCCACGCACACCACCACGCTGCGCACCAGCATTCGCGGCCACGTCACCGCGACCAGAGAACGAAGTAGCTTCATGTACCACGAGGGCTAACGTCCTTCCATAAAACGCCCCAAGAAGGAGAAGACATTGACGCAAACGACATCAACACAAACACAGCGTTATCTGCACAAACACAGTGTTATCTGTTCGTGACCTTACTAAACCTTTAAGTACCGGCGCAAGGTTATGAGCGAGCTGAGACCCGCCAGAACAACACCCAACAGGACCAAGAGTGGACCCAGCCACAGCATGACCGACGCATCAATAAACGCGATCGTAGGGTTAGCCACAGCCAAACGGTCCTGAATCACAAACTGAACGACCGCCCACAACACACCTGAGGCCAGCAGACCACCGAACGCGGCCGCGATCATGCCCTCAAGCACGAACGGCAACTGAATCAGTGTCTTCGAAGCACCCACGAGGCGCATAATGCCCGTCTCGCGGCGCCGTGTAAACGCCGAAAGTCGAATCGTCGTGGCGATCAACAGCACCGCAGTCACGATCATCACGATCGCAATCACAATAGCCACGATCGACGCGCCATTCATCAAAGAGAAAACGCGCTCCAAAATCTGCCGCTGATCCGCAACCGAATCCACGCCAGGCACCGTCGAGAACCGCTCGTTGATGACCTCATACTTTTCAGGGTCAGTCAGCTTGATCCGGTACGAGCTCGGAAGCTGATCCGCAGTAACGTTCTCAGCCAGCGCCGTACCGTCGTACTGCTCCTTGAAGTGCTTCAGAGCCTCTTCCTGAGACTCGAAATAAAACTCATCAACGTACGGCTTCATATCAGGCGACGTCAACGCCGCCTCAATGCTCTCCCGTTGAGCATCCGTGACCGACGCGACATTGCCATCGCCATCCACCGCACAGTTACGGGAATCCGACGACGAGTTACACAGGTAAACAGCGACCTGAACCTTGTCGTACCAGTAACCCTTCATCTTCGAAACCTGGGACTGCAACAAAACCGCAGAACCCACGAAGGTCAAAGACACGAGGGTCACCAAGACGACCGAGACGATCATCGTCACATTACGACGAAGACCAGAGAAAATCTCACCGAGAACGAAAGACAACCTCACAGCTCGTCCTCCTCAGAATCAAACGGCGCGAACGCCTGCGAAGCCTGCGCAGAGATCTTCGGCGCATCATCGCCCTTAGCGTGGTAGACACCACCGTGCTCGTCACGGATCACTTCGCCGTTCGACAGCTCGATCACACGGCGACGCATCTGGTTCACGATCTCATCGTCGTGAGTAGCCATCACAATGGTTGTGCCGTTCTGGTTAATCTTGTCCAAAATATCCACGATGCCGCGGCTGGTTTCCGGATCGAGGTTACCCGTCGGCTCATCAGCCAAAAGGATCGCCGGACGATTCACAACCGCTCGCGCAATCGCAACGCGCTGCTGCTCACCACCAGAAAGCTCATGCGGCAAACGGTTCGCTTTACCCTCGAGGCCCACCATCTTCAGAACCTCAGGCACCGTCTGGCGGATCATGCCGCGCGAACGGCCAATCACCTGCATCGCGAACGCGACATTCTGGAACACCGTCTTATTCGGCAACAGACGGAAGTCCTGAAACACCACACCAATATTGCGGCGCAACTTAGGGACCTTCCACTGCGGAAGACGATCAACATTGACACCGGCGACGTGAACAGAACCGCGAGTAGCGCGCTCTTCACGCATCACCAAACGAATAAACGTGGATTTACCGGAACCCGAAGCACCCACCAAAAACGCGAAATCACCGCGGTCGATCTCCAGATCGACATCACGCAACGCAGGATTGTCAGGTGCGTCGTAGACCTTAGTCACATGGTCAAAACGAATCATTAAAGGCTCGCAACCGGAACCAGCCGCCGGCGCGCGGCCCTAGTGGTCCGGCGATAGGTCGGGGAAGCTCACGCCGAGCTTCAATCATAGATCGAAACCGTAACCATTCCGTGACCCTGTCGCGCGTGTTGACGCTACAACTTGACCGGGCGCTGCTTGTCTGGTTCAGCGACACTCGCCTGCCGCATCGACATCTTGCTGAAATCCTGACGCGCATTCTCACGCACACACGTCGAAATAGCCTTCGCCGCAAGCTTCGGGGCAGTCGTCATGACACGAACCACCTGCTCACGTTCCTCATACACAGGCTCTTCAACCGTGCCCAAACCACGCCATGCAAGATGGCCACGCAACGCATCGGCAACCTGCTCGCCACGCGTCTTCTCACGTGCACCCGGTTCGGCGGCCTTCAGCGGAAAGCACACCAGAACATAGAACTGCTCATTCTCCGGAACCTCCCGGTAGCCGTCCTCCGCACACTGCTGTTCAAATGCGGCGAGCAGCCGCTCCCCTTCCTCAGGCTCCACATTGTCCTGAACGATCGGGGTATCCGACTGAAAACCAACCTTGCCAGCGTTCACTACAAACTGGCCGGTCGCTTCGTCCCACCACGCCTCACGGAACGTCTGCGGGCCAGACTCCGGAATGTTGTAAGCACGAATAATAGGCATGACTCTCTACTTTCCTTCAGCCTCGACCATGGCCCGCCCTTGCGCGAACCGTTCCTCAACACGCCCATCGAACGGAGCCAGCTTCTGCCCCACCCGCTCAAGAAGTTCAGAAGCCTCACGCGACATCGCCGCGATCAACTCTTGCGGATATCCCATGCTCACCTGATGCTCGGCGAACTCATCTTCATCATCAAGATACACGCCAGTCGTGGAGCGGTCGATGACATCCAAATCCATATCAATGGAGTTCATCTCCCAGCCGCCGTCGCCAAGGCGACGCCACCCGATGCCGGTGGAAACATCGATATACAGCTTCAAACCACGTCGATGCCCGCCCGGGTAAAACGTCGCGACCCACTCGCCCACGCGCGGAACCAAAACTACCGCGTCCTCGCGCGCGAAAAACGCGACCCCTGGACGCGACACGAAGATCCCTTGAGGCTGGTAAACCCACACCCCATCGGCATCCTGGCCCACGCACAGTCCGTACGTGACCCAGTGCGGGGAACCATCGAACTTCCACGCCCGCGTCACGATCGGCTCGCCGACAACCACATCTTCAGGGTTGCGCGCTAGCCCTTCCGGGATCCCAGCCTTCACCCGCGGGCCTCAGTAGCTGCCGCAACGGTGTCTGCAGCATCGGCGCCATCTGTAGCACCGGCCTCGCGGGCACGCGGCACGCGCTCGCCCCGCATCGACTCCAGAACCTGGTTCACAACCGCGTCCACCGTGATTCCAGCATCCGCAAGGATCTCGGCACGGGTGCCATGAGCCAAGAACTCGTCGGGAACACCGACCTCGTTCAGGCCCGTATCGACACCCAGAGCACGCATCTCCTGCCGGTAACGCGAGCCCACGCCACCAGCGCGGATGCCGTCCTCGAGCGTGACCACCAGACGATGCTCAGCCGCCATATCCGAGATGCTACGAGCAAACGGAAGCACCCACCGCGGATCAACCACAGTCGCACCAACCCCATGGAACCGGAGGCGCTGCGCAACCTCAACCGCCATCGGAGCCAAAGCACCGATACCAACCAACAGCACATCGCGCTGGCCGTCCGCAGGCTCGACCAAAACATCGACGCCGTCCTCGGTACGACGCACAGGCGTGAGCTCTTCACCCACCGCGCCCTTAGCGAAACGCACCACGCTCGGCGCATCCTGCACCGCAACCGCTTCACGCAACTGCTCACGCAGACTCGACGCATCCCGCGGAGCCGCAAGCCGCAGGCCAGGGATCGACTGAACCAACGCCATATCCCACACGCCGTGGTGGCTCGCCCCATCAGGGCCCGTGACACCCGAACGATCCAGCGTGATCGTCACACCAGCCCTATGCAGTGCGACATCCATCAGCAACTGGTCATACGCCCGGTTCATGAACGTCGAATACAACGCAACCACAGGATGCGCACCACCATACGCAAGCCCCGCGGCACTAGCGATCGCATGCTGCTCCGCGATTCCAACATCGATCACACGGTCAGGGAATTCCTGCTGCATCGCACCCAAGCCAACCGGCTGAAGCATCGCCGCGGTGATCGCCACGATGTCATCACGCTCGCGCGCCAACGCGAGCAGCTCAGAACCAAACACATCCGTGAAGCTCTGCGAATCCGTTTTCTTAACCGGCAGGCCCGTCTCCGGATCAATCACACCCACCGTATGGAACTGGTCCGCCTCATCCTCGCGCGCCGGAGCGTAACCTCGACCCTTCTGCGTCAAAGCGTGCACCAAAACCGGGCCGTTGAATGCCTTCGCAGCCTTGAACGCATCCTCAAGGTCCTGAACCGAGTGCCCGTCAACCGGGCCGATGTACTTCAGACCCAAATCGGCGAACATCGGCTGCGCAGCCCAGTAATCCTTGAAAGACTCCTTGATAGCGTGCAAAGACTTATACGTGCCGCGCTGGAACGCGTTGCCGTGCTTGAGTTTCTCTTTCATGAAGCGCATCGTCTGCACATACTTGCGCGACACACGCACTTGGTCGATCTTCTTACGCACCTGCGATGTCACGCCGTCCATCGTCTTCGCGAGCCCACCCACGGTAGGCGCATACGAGCGGCCGTTGTCGTTGACCACGATGATCGCCTTGCGGTGTTCATCGCCCGCGATGTTGTTGAGGGCTTCCCACGCCATACCGCCGGTTAGCGCGCCGTCACCGATCACACCCACGGTCCAACGGTCATCTTCCCCCGCTAGTACGCGGGCACGGGAGATCCCATCGACCCACGACAATGAGCTCGATGCGTGTGAAGACTCCACGACATCGTGCTCAGATTCTTCACGCGAAGGATAACCAGCCAAGCCACCCTTTTGACGCAACCGATCGAATTCCTGCCGCCCCGTCAGAATCTTGTGAACATAGCTCTGGTGCCCCGTATCAAACACGAGGGTGTCATGCGGCGAATCGAAGACCCGATGCAGCGCCATCGTGAGTTCAACGACGCCGAGGTTAGGGCCCAAATGCCCGCCCGTCTTTGCGACGTGCGTGATGAGGAACTGCCGAATCTGTTCCGCGACATCAATCAGCTCTTCCTGATCCAAAGCCCGCAGATCTTCAGGCGAGGTGATGCTGTTGAGGTGTGGCACCCGGCTCGTCCTCCACTTCTGTTGTCTGATGTAGCCGTCACAGTCGACTCTGCACAGCAGGCGGTGCGGCTGAGTGGCATCCGTACTAGTTTAGCCCGTCGGTAGCGTGAAGGTGACCGGCGTTTGAACGTGACAGTAAAACGGAGGATGGCCCCAACACTCGGTTGAGGCCATCCTCTGTTGTTTGCTGTACCCAGCGCGGCTACCAGCTGTGCCGTAGTGAGCTCACTTGCTTTTAGCTCGCTACAGCACCTGCCGGTTGCGCCGTCTCAGGTGACTTACTTGTTAGCGGCGATGTTGCGCAGAACGTACTGCAGGATACCGCCGTTACGGTAGTAGTCAGCTTCACCTGGGGTATCGATGCGCACCACTGCATCGAAGGTGGTTTCCTTACCGTCTTCGCCGGTAGCGGTAACCTTCACGGTCTTTGGCCTCGAGCCGTTGTTGAGCTCGTTGATGCCCTCAATCTTGAAGGTCTCAGTGCCGGTCAAGCCCAGCGAGTCTGCCGACTCGCCTTCTGGGAACTGGAGCGGCAGAACGCCCATACCGATCAGGTTGGAACGGTGAATGCGCTCGTAGGAGACAGCGATAACTGCCTTGACGCCCAGCAGCGCGGTACCCTTCGCAGCCCAGTCACGGGAAGAACCCGAGCCGTATTCGGCGCCTGCCAGTACAACGAGCGGGGTGCCCTGCTCCTTGTAGTTCATAGCTGCGTCGTAAACGGTGGACTGTGGACCCTCAGCCTGGGTGAAGTCGCGGGTGAAGCCACCCTCGACGTTGTCCAGCAGCTGGTTGCGGAGGCGGATGTTCGCGAAGGTACCGCGAATCATCACCTCGTGGTTACCACGGCGGGAACCGTAGGAGTTGAAGTCCTTACGCTCAACACCGTTCTCGAGCAGGTACTTACCTGCTGGGGTGTCGGACTTGAAGGAGCCTGCTGGGGAGATGTGGTCGGTCGTGACCGAGTCGCCCAGCTTGAGCAGAACGCGAGCGCCGTCGATGTCCTCGACTGGCTCCGGCTTCTCGCCCATGCCTTCGAAGTAAGGAGGCTTACGCACGTAGGTGGAGTCTGCATCCCACTCGAAGGTGTTGCCTTCTGGGGTGTCGAGGGACTTCCAGCGCTCGTCGCCGTCGAAGACGGATGCGTAGTCGCTCTTGAACATGTCAGAGTCGATCGACTCGGAGATGACCTTCTCAACCTCGGTTGGGTTTGGCCAGATGTCCTTGAGGAAGACGTCGTTGCCGTCCTTGTCCTGGCCCAGGGCTTCGTTCTCGAAGTCGAAGTCCATGGTGCCTGCCAGCGCGTAAGCGATCACGAGTGGAGGCGACGCCAGGTAGTTCATCTTCACATCGGGGTTGATGCGGCCTTCGAAGTTACGGTTACCGGAGAGAACCGAAACTGCGGTGAGGTCGTTGTCCTGAACTGCCTTGGAGATCTCTGGCTCGAGTGGGCCGGAGTTACCGATGCAGGTCGTGCAGCCGTAGCCGACCACGAAGAAGCCGAGCTTCTCGAGGTATGGGATGAGGCCGGACTTCTCGTAGTAGTTGGTGACAACCTTGGAACCCGGAGCCACGGAGGTCTTGACCCACGGCTTGGAGGTCAGGCCCTTTTCAACCGCGTTGCGTGCCAGCAGTGCTGCCGCGAGCATCACGGATGGGTTGGAGGTGTTGGTGCAGGACGTGATCGATGCGATCGAAACGAAGCCGTGGTCGAGGGTGAACTCGCGGCCGTCGTCCATCTTGACGTCGACTGCAGCGGATGGGCGGCCCTTGCCTGCCTGGTCGCGGCCGTCGGAGTAGTTCTCGATGTCCTTGCGGAACTGGTCCTTGGCGCTCGTGAGTTCGATGCGGTCCTGTGGACGCTTCGGGCCAGCGATGGATGGGACAACGGTCGAGAGGTCGAGCTCGAGGTACTCGGAGTACTCGGCTTCGTTCTCTGGGTCGTGCCACAGGCCCTGTTCCTTGGCGTATGCCTCAACCAGGTCGATGTTCTCCTGTGGGCGGCCGGTCAGGCGCAGGTAGTCGAGGGTGACCTCGTCGATCGGGAACATTGCCGCAGTCGAACCGAACTCTGGCGACATGTTACCGATGGTTGCGCGGTTCGCGAGTGGAACAGCGGATACGCCCTTGCCGTAGAACTCAACGAACTTACCGACAACGCCGTGCTGACGCAGCATCTCGGTGATGGTCAACACGACGTCGGTTGCGGTTGCGCCAGCTGGGATCTCGCCCGAGAGCTTGAAGCCAACAACGCGTGGGATGAGCATCGACACTGGCTGGCCGAGCATCGCTGCCTCAGCCTCGATACCGCCAACGCCCCAACCGAGAACACCGAGGCCGTTGACCATGGTGGTGTGGGAGTCGGTACCGACACAGGTGTCTGGGTATGCGCGCAGAACGCCGTCGACCTCGCGGGTCATGACGGTGCGTGCCAAGTATTCGATGTTGACCTGGTGGACAATACCGGTGCCTGGAGGAACGACCTTGAAGTCGTCGAATGCGGTCTGGCCCCAGCGGAGGAACTGGTAGCGCTCGCCGTTGCGCTCGTACTCGATCTCCATGTTGCGCTCGAGCGCGGCTTCGGTACCGAACTTGTCGATCTGAACCGAGTGGTCGATGACCAGCTCAGCTGGCGCGAGAGGGTTGACTCGCTTGGCGTCGCCACCCAGGTCCTGGATGGCTTCACGCATGGTTGCCAGGTCGACGATGCAAGGGACACCGGTGAAGTCCTGCATGATGACGCGGGCTGGGGTGAACTGGATCTCGGTGTTTGGCTGTGCCTTTGGATCCCAGTTGCCAAGGGCCTCGATGTGCTCCTTGGTGATGTTGGCGCCGTCTTCGGTGCGCAGCAGGTTCTCGAGCAGCACCTTGAGGCTAAATGGAAGACGCTCGGAGCCCTTTACGGCGTCCAGGCGAAAAATTTCATATTCGGTGCCCTTGACGTTGAGTACGTCCTTAGCGCCGAAGCTGTCCACGGTTGTCATGGATCTCCTCTCGCAAGTGATCTGTCCTGAGCAGCGACGCTGGTGTCGGCGCCGTTTGGCTCAGCGCAGTTATGTCTAATCCTACCGGGTACCTCCGACTGTTTGGCGTCTATGACACAAGCAGACCGGGTGGCGAATCCCACGTTTACGGCTTGTTTTGTGGCTTTGGCGTGAAGAGCGCGATGGTTTCGATGTGGTGGGTGTGGGGGTAGAGATCGCGCCCGGTGAGTGATGTGAGTTGGTAGCCGCTACCCACGAGTTGGCGGGCGTCGCGGGCGAACGCGGCGGGGTCGCATGCAACGTAGACGATGCGGTTCGGTGCGAGGCTCACGATGCGGTTGATTGCTACCTTCCCTGCTCCTGCGCGGGGTGGGTCGAGCACGATGCCGTCGATGGCGGCGTCGCGTTGGTTTCGGTTTCGTGCACTGCGTGGTTTGTGGACCAGTTGTGCGAGCGCACGCTCGACTCGGTCTTGCACGATACGGGCTTGCGGCGCGTCTTTAAGGTTGCGTTTTGCGTCGCGGTGGGTTCCCGGCGCCCCTTCGATCGAGATGACTTCGCCGCTCTCCCCCACGGCGTCGGCGAGCGCCGCCGTGAACAGTCCGGCGCCTGCGTAGAGGTCGAGCCAGCGTTGGCTGGGCTGGACCTCGGCGTAGGTCATGACGTCGTGCATGAGGGTTTCTGGCGCTGAACTGTGGATCTGCCAGAAGCCTTCGCCTGTAACCCGATAGCGATAGCTGCTAGCGGTTTGTGTCAGCCATGTTCGCCCGGTGACGCGTTCGACGCGGCCGAGGCCGTCGCTGGCCGCCCCGCTAATTTGGTTAAGGATCGCGATCGAGGCGGCTGGCGCATCGTTGGCCGGACCATCATTGCGGGTGAGGCCTTCGACATGTTGGCTGAGCCGTTTGATTGCTCCGCGTGCCGCACGCGTCGCTTCTCCGGTTCCGGTCACGGTCGGGACCGCGAGGAGCAGCGGCGGCTCGTCGGTGTTAGAGACCGCGAGTTCGATCTTCTCGAGGCCTGCCAAATCAACCTCACCGAGCCGTAGTGCTTCAAGCCGGTGATGTTGCAGCGGCATGCGTGGGGTTGGGATGAGTGTGTGGCTGCGGGCCTGACGCATCGCGATCCGGCCCTGTTCATCGATCGCGTACGCCATGCGGGTTCGCCAGCCGAGCCCACCGTCGGTGTCCGTCAGCGGTGGCAGGACGCCGCGATAGTCGGTTTCGTTGACGTCGATGCCGCCGATGCGGGCTAGCTGTTCCGCTACGATGCGGGTCTTCAGTTCTCGTTGGTGGGTCAGCTCGATGTGCCCGAAGTCCGCTCCACCCGGCACTTCCTGACCGTGTTTCAGTGGATCTGCGCTGTCCCACACATGCGGAACGCGATGTGGAGATGCTTCGCGGACTGCGATGACGTCGCCTCGCCACATCCGCGCATCCGGCGCGGGATCATCCACACGCACCGTGACCCGCTCCCCTGGGATGCCGTAGCGGGCAAACACGACGCGGCCGTCCTCGGCCCTGCCAACAGATTCACCGCCGTGGGCGATCCCGGTTAGCTGCAGCTCAAGCTCCACGGGTGTCAGCACGTTGTCAGTTTGAGTCACGTTTACGAACCTTCCTGTGAAACACGATCACCCTGTGAACCATGACCCTCTGCCGCGTCGGCCCCACCCGCGTTCGAATCATCGATGTCTTGTTCCAAACCGATCTGCCACGGAACGGTAGCGATCACAATCCCCGGCTCAAGCCTCAGATGCGAATGCAGTCTCGCAACCACCTGGTTGTGAACGAGCCGCTCCCACGCGTGCTCAACAACGTATTCCGGAACGAACACCGCGACGATCTCGCGAGGCTTCTCGGCCCTGATCCGCCGGATGTGGTCCACGAGCGGACCCGCGACGTCACGGTATGGCGAAGCCAGAACTGTCAACGGAACAGGAAGCTGAGCTTCGTCCCAACTGTTCAAGAACCGGGAGGTGCGCTCAGGTTCCGTGTCTACCAGAACACACTCGAGCCGTGCTGGCCGCATCCCTCGCGCATACGCAATCGCGCGACGCACGGGCCGGTTGGTATTCGACGCCAGAACCAACGCATGAACGCGGCTCGGCAAAACATCGTCCGCGCAGGCAAGCTCCCCAGGCGTGTGTTGCGGAGCCTTCAGCCGCCGGTCAACATGCCGATAGTGCCTGCGTATCGAAAGCATCAAGGCAGCACCCAGAGCAATCAAGAGGAAAGCTATGAACGCGCCATACGCCAGGCGCGTCGCAACAATGCTGATCAGCACCAGGAAAGACAGCCCCGACGTAAAACCGGCCAACAGCAAGTGCCGAACATCACGACGTCGGGTAGCGCGCACCGCGTGGCGGCGATGCTTATTCGCACGCCGCGCAAGCCCCAACTGGCCGACCCCAAACGCCATGAAAATACCCACGACGTAGAGCTGAATCAGATCCGTGACACGCGAACCAAACGCGACCACCAGAATGCCCGCAAAACCGCCGAGCAACAGAATCCCGTTAGAAAACACCAAGCGCTCGCCGCGGGTACGCATCTGGCGTGGCAGCAGGTCATCTTGGGCAAGTTGATATGCAAGACGCGGGAAAGACGCGAACGCGGACATGCCCGCACCCAGCAGGATCATGAACGTCACAACCGCCACGACGATCGCCGGCCAGTGAGCCCCGATGATGGACTGCGAAAGCAAAACTGTAACCGGGGTTGGCCATGTGCCCGGCTCAACAGCTCGCTGGGCATCCGTTCCTGAACCAGTCAGCCCGCTCGCCGCTGGCGCGAGGCCCGAAATGTGGGCGAGCACCAGTATCCCCACCATTCCCAGCGCCGAAACCACACCGATGAACAACAGCGTTCGGCCCGCGGTCTTAGCTCGAGGCGAGCGGATCGAGGACGCATTCGTAACCGGAGTCTCAAGACCAGTCACGGCAGCCGAGCCCGTAGAGAACGCACGCAAAACCAAAATCACGGCAGCCCAGCCTTCAGCTGGTGCCGGTACGCGAGCTTGCGCGTTAGCCGCCGACGCGCCCTCGAACGGCTCCAGATGGCCTGAAACCATGACCATGACGCCGCCTGCCACCAGGATCAGCAACAGCATCGCAAGAAACAGGTACACGCTGACGATGCGGACCCGGACCGAGCGTGCCCACCCACGCAGGCTCAGGAGCGTCAAGAGGACAATTCCACCCAACGCGATCCACGGCTGAACCGGTTCAAGCGACGGGAACGCGATCACAACATAGCTCGCAGCGACCGCCATCGAAACCGCAACAGTCAACGTCAAGTCCAAGAGCAACGCAGCACCCACCGCGGCACCCGCGCGCATTCCAAGCTCGGTGCGTGCAATCTGATAATCGCCCTGCCCCGGAGCCCTGCGAACCGTCATCCGATACGCCGCGACCAGAATCAGCGTGAGCAAAGCAACCGCGATGCCCACCCACGGAGCGAACACGAGCGCCGCGACACCGCCAGCAGCCAATGTGAAAAGAATCTCATCCGGCGCATACGCCAAAGACGAGATCGCATTAGTGGAAAGCGCAGGCACAGCATCCTTCGGGGCAAGGCGAGTCTCCGGGCTTTTACCCGTCGCAACTGCCTGCCCAACGAAGGCGCGTTTCACCGCATCAAAAAACGTCACCCATCCAGAGTAGCCCCGAACGTGGCACACTGAGATGAGTCAAGAAACGAGGCACTCAAACCATGGCTCACTTTGTCATCATGGGTTGCGGGCGCGTTGGCGCCCTCCTAGCCCAAACGCTTGAAGACGGCGGCCATTCCGTGGCTGTGATCGACAAGAACCCTAACGCGTTCCGCCGGCTCCCTGTCGGCTTCAGCGGCGAGCGCATCACCGGCGTCGGCTTTGACCTGGAAGTCCTCAAAGAAGCCCGGGTCTCAGAGGCCTATGCGTTCGCCGCGGTATCTTCAGGCGATAACTCGAACATGCTCGCAACCCGTGTTGCACGCGAAGAGTTCAACGTCCCCCACGTAGTGGCTCGCATCTATGACCCAGGCCGCGCCGAAGTGTTCCAGCGCCTCGGCATCCCCACTGTCGCGAGCGTGCGCTGGAGCGCAGACCAAGTCTTGCGCCGTATCCTCCCCTCCCACACGCTCTACGGCGACTACCGCGATTCAACCGGCACCATCATGCTGCGCGAACTCAACGTCGCCCCGGCATGGCGTGGCCAGCCGCTCGCCCGCATCGAAGAACTCGCCGGCGTGCGCATCGCCTACATCACCCGCTTCGGGGAAAGCATCATCCCGAACCCCGGGATGCTGTTCCAAGAAACCGATACGTTACACGCGACGATGCGCGTCGATGCCGTGGCGGACGTCGACCGGATCTTGTCGGAGACCCCGCAACGGGCTGAAAAACTTGCCGAAGAACTCACTGAAGACGTCACGGACGAGGTAGAGGAATGAGAGTCATCATCGCCGGCGGAGGGTCGGTTGGTCAGTCGATCGCGTCCGAACTGTTAGGCCGCCACCACCAGGTGTGCATCATCGACGAAGACCCCGACAACCGCGAAGCCGTAACTTCAGGCGCGCTCGATGGGGTCGAATGGCTCATCGGGGACGCGTGCGAACTTTCGACGTTGCGCCGCGCCCGGCCAGAAACCGCCGATGTGGTGGTTTCCGCTACCGGCGACGACAAAGCGAACCTCGTGGTGTCGCTACTCGCGAAATCTGAGTTCGGTGTCTTGCGTACCGTGGGGCGCGTAAATAATCCGCGCAACGAGTGGATGTTCACTCAGGCGTGGGGTGTGGACGTTGCGGTTTCGACGCCACGTTTGCTCACGGCTCTGGTTGAGGAAGCCGTTGAAGAGGGCGACCTCGTACGGCTCATGTCTTTGCGTTCGGATTCCGCGGATATCGTCGCGTTCACAGTGCCCGCGGATTCGCCGATGGTGGGCTTGCGTTTCGCGGAGGTTCCGTGGCCTTTGCGTACAGTTCCGGTGGCGTTGCTACGCGATGATGCTCCGATGGCGCCAACGGCTGACGACACTCTCGAAGCCGCCGATGAGGTGATCTTCCTCGCCGCGCCTGCTGCCGAAGGTGAGCTTCGGACGTTGTTGCGGGAAGGCTGGGACCAAGCCGAGTCCCCTGCTTAGGCCCCTACTGAGGGGCCTCCTGCTTAGGGTTCCTCCGTCTGATCCGCGGCGTCCTGCGATTGCTGTGCGACGCTTTGCTGCTGCTGTGCGACGTTTTGCTGCTGCTGTGCGACGTTGCCGCGTGGTCGCGTCATGAGCCACGCCAAAACGAGCACACCCACGTAGAGCGGGACACCCATCACGAGCCGCGCGGCGCCGAGTGCGTTGACCTGGTCCGTAAAGTAGAGCGGAACCTGAACCGCGAGACGGAAAATGAACAGGCCGAGAACCAAAAGGTTAGCTACTTGGTACACCCGCATGCGGGGACGGCTCGCACGCCAGCGGGTCTCCTCACCATGGAGGAAACCAAACACGACGCCGACCAGCGGCCAACGCACGAGAGCCGAAATACCAAGCACCAACGCCGAAACAATGTTGGTGATAAACCCTGGGACGTAATAGTCGCGTGCGTTGCCGCCCGCTTTAGCGAACACCGCGCACAGCGCAATACCCAGCAAACCCGTTACCGCTGGCGTGACTTGGGAGCGCGTCACGACGCGGGCCACGATGAACACGAGCCCAGCCGCGAGTGAGGCGATCAACGCGGTGTCGAGCTGTTGCGTGAACGCGAAGATCATCATGAACAAGAATCCCGGAACCGTGGATTCCGCTAAACCGCGGATGCCGCCGATCGAAGCTAACGGGTCGATGTTCCCGTCGTCTTTACGCTTGATCGAACTACCCAACGATCCCGCAACGGCTGCCGCCGCCTGCTTCCGGCCGGTAGCTTCCTCCGCAGAATCTGAGGGCTCAGAGGTAGCGGACATCGGTTCAGGTTTCTCTGGGTTAGTGCTGGACATGCCTAGGAATCCTTATCTGACCGGTCCGGAGCCGCCTCGATGACTTCATACCTCGGGTTGAAAATCACGTCTCGTCCCTCGCGCCGGCTCACTGGCCCAGAAAACCGCAGAATCGCGCCCGGGTGTATTCCAGCTACACGGTGCTGGCCGAGCCAGATCAAGACAACGAGCTCACCGGCTTTAGACGACTCCAGACGCTGCCCCGGGCTCGGCCGTTCCGGAACGACAACCGCCTCAAAGCTCGCAGAATGGCCGGGCGCCGGGCGTGTGGTTGCTGTGATCCATCCAGTCAATTGGATGTGCTGACCAGTGACCCGCTGCGGCCATTGGGCACCAGCTTGGCGTTGGCTTGTGGGCACTCTTTAGCCGACCTGGGTGATTTCAGGGCCACGACGAGGGTCGTGGTTGTCTTTATTAGCTCCCGCATCATGCTGCGCCTGCGCAGACTCAGCCGCCGTCTCCGAACCTTCCGGGACACGCAACGGCAAAAGCTCCGTTGGCGACATCGGCCCCGTGCCGCGATCCACAATGACACCCGCGACGAACGCTTCGAGCTCCTGCGCGGCTTCGTCATTGATCGCTGCCGGGCCACCAAAGACCGCGCGCAGGAACCAGCGCGGGCCGTCGATACCTACGAAGCGAGCCACCATGTGGCCCTGCTCACCGTTCGGGCCAGTAGCCTGTACGCGCGCCAAAAGCTCCGGACCAAAACGACCATCACGGCGGTCGGTGCGGCCACCCTGCTGGGTGATCGCATCGTCGATCTCTGACGAGATGCCATCCCACAGGCTTCCAGATTTCGATGCGGCGAAAGCCTGCAACTGGACGCGCGATTCGCCGTGCTCAACGGCTGCCGAAACTACGGTGCCGGAGCTTTCCTCAACCTCGAGGTTGAGGCTCATGCCCTGGATCGCAGGGATCTTCAACGACCCAAGGTCAATATAGGACTCTGTTGGGGTGCGCTCCGAAATATCGAAGGGACCCTCGGGGCGTTCAGGCTTACCCTCAGGAACCTCCGGAGTCGACTCAGCTACAGCTTCCTGTTCCGCTGCGGCTTCAGCCTCCTGTTTCCTACGCTTGCGGCGGGAAAACAGACCCATCGAAATACACGTCCTTCCACGTCACTGACCTTTGCGCGGCCAGCGACCTATCGTCGATCACATCGAGCTCTACACCGAGTCTAATGCCGTAGGCCACACAAACCAGAACCTTGCGGCTCTAGCCCGGAACATTAGGCGCGCAAGCCGCCTGTGCTTCCGTGACCTCCCACGCCGCGCTCCGATTCGCTCAGCTCATCCGCCTCAACGAAACGGGCGTGGCTCACCTGCTGGATGACCAACTGGCCAATCCGATCCCCCGGGTTCACGGTCACGGCGTTCGTTGGGTCAAGGTTGATGAGGTTCACTTTGATCTCACCGCGATAGCCAGCATCGATCGTTCCTGGCGCGTTCACGATGCTCACACCATGCTTATGAGCCAACCCGGAACGCGGGTGGACAAAGCATGCATAGCCTTGTGGCAGTTCGATCGCGACCCCCGTAGACACAAGCCTGCGCTCACCAGGCTGCAGCGTAACCGTCTCCGACGCGGCAACATCAGCCCCCGCATCGTCATGATGTGCATACGTTGGCAACACGGCCGAAGGGTCTAGGCGCTTGATCTTCACAACAGGGCGATCAACACCGTCCCCATGTACATCTTCAGAGCTGACCTGATTCTGCTCCACGAAAACTCCCACAACACTCGGTGACATCGTCGAATCAGTCACATTCTAGACGGCGCGCGCCAGCCAGCGCCCCCGACGCACCTCCACCGGTGCCGCTCGATAGAATGTCAGCATGTCCCAGTCTGTTCCTTCCGAACCACACGACCCTGCCGCGAGCGCAGCCCCGGCCGACACTGCATCGGCAAGCACCGCATCGGCCGTAGCAGGCAAACCAATCTTCGAAGAAAAGCTTCCCTATCCATGGTGGATGTGGATCGTGGCCGCCGCGTTCTCTGTAGCAGTCGGCTTGACGCTTTCGCCGACCAACATGGGGCTACTCGCCCTCATCGCGGTGATCATCTTCGTTATCGCGGCTGTACTCATGATCAGCACAACCCCTAAAACGGTCGTCACCGATGACGTTCTGCGCGTGGGGCGCGCCGCAATCGAACGTCGTTACCTCGGTGAAGTCACCGGCTACCGCGGCTACAAGGCTCGCTATCAGCGCGGCCCAGGGCTCAACGGGCTGGCATACATGAGCTTCCGCGGATGGGTTGACCCGGTCATCAAGGTCATCATCACGGACGAACGCGACCGAACCCCCTACTGGCTGTTTTCCACCAAGCGCCCCGAGGAACTCGTAGAAGCGCTGGGCGGTTCGATGGCCGGCGACGACGCACCAGAGATCTAGGCGTCAAAAACTGGGCCGGTTCCGGGATTGCCCTTAACCACGTGTGGGGAGCAGTTCACAGTTGTGAACTGCTCCCCACACGCGTTAAAGCTTGAACGTTTAGCCCGCGCAATCCTTGCAATACAGCAGGCCGTCTTCTTCCTCGGCAATCTGGGAACGGTGGCGCACCAAGAAGCACGAGCTACACGTGAACTCGTCCGACTGAGCCGGGAGAACCGTCACGTTGAGCTCTTCATCTGAAAGGTCGGCACCCGGAAGCTCAAATCCTTCCGCCGCTTCGGTCTCGTCCTCGTCAACTACCGCCGACTGGCTGTCATTACGGCGACCCTTGAGTTCCTCAATGGAATCCTCGCGGTTGCCTTCTTCGTTCTTACGAGGTGCATCGTAATCAGTGGCCACTTCTCACCTTAATTCTCGGAGGGGTATCTGGCAGCGACATATGAGCCGATATACAGAGGATCTGTGCATCTCCTACTTCGCACGTATCTAACACCATGAGACCCCCTCTTGGCAACACCTGCTACTGGGACGGTGCCAAACACGTTGCGACAGCACCCTACAAAGCGGCGCGCCGCAACGCAATATGGCGGCATTGTAGCTGAGACATGAAAGACTAGGCCGAGACAAGGCTCACCCTAAATAAGAGCTGACTGAGGTAAAACTCGGTTCGAACAATCGGTTTATGATCGGCTCGACGGGCACCGACCGGGAGGAAACATGCGTAACCTTCGCGTGATTCGCGTTGATGAAACGAGCGCGACCCTGTATCTCAGCGACTCCGACGGACGCGAGTACAGCCTCCCCGTTGACGACGAACTTCTCAACGCTGTCACTGAGCTCACCTCACCTGACGCTGACAACAGCAACGCCTCCGAAAGCGCTGGCGAAGCTGGACGCGGAGACAAGCAGGCTCAGGCCGTGCGGCAGGCGAGCGAGGACCCCGCAGCCACCGCATCGCGCCCTACACCGCAGGGACGGCCACTTAAGCCGCGCGAAATCCAGGCCCGCATCCGCGAAGGCGCTACAGCGCAGCAGCTCGTCGAAGAAACCGGGACCGACCTCAAACTTATTCAAAGCTACGAGGGCCCCATCCTTGCTGAGCGCCACTACCGTGCACAGCAGGCCCAAAACATCGAAGTCTCCTCGCCACAAAACAACGAAGGCTACCGCGCCGCATTCGGCGATAACCCCGCCAACCTCGGCGACATGGTCCGCGCCCGCTTGCGCGCCAACGGTGTAGATCTCGAAACCCTGCGCTGGGATTCATGGAAGGTCAACGCCGGCGCGTGGACCGTCATCGCAGACTTCGAACTTCCAGAAGGTGCCGTCACGGTTGGTGGCGAACCACCAGCGGAATGGACGTTCCACCCAACCCGCCGCCACCTCGAAAACCGCAACCGTTGGGCTCAGGTGCTCTCCGAGTGGGAGCCGTGGGACTTCTCTGCGCCACCACGCCGCCTTGTCCCTGTCGCTGATGAACCTGACCAGCCGTTCAACGTCGAAGACGGCGGCGAACACGGCAACACTGGGCCCGCAGATTCCGCGCCTGTCAACGAGCCGGAGCACGATGACGCGGACCACGAACTGCTTGATGTTCTGACCCGCCGCCGCGGAACCCGCGTAGGTGAAGACGCCGAAGGTGACGATGCGCTCGCCCACCTGATCGCGCAAAGCCACCAGGATCGCGAACGCTCCGGCGCGAACACAGAAGCTCCCGACCGTACCGACGGCCAGCACCTGCCAGACGTCCAGAACGTCTCGTTCCCGCCCCTGCGCCGCGTCCCAGACCCAATCCCGGCCAGCTCCCACACCGGAAACGACGAAGACGACCGCAAGGGCCGCGACAACGCCCCCCAGCCACTCTGGGGTGACTCGCATAACTCTGACCGAGAAACCGAATCCGGCTCCAACCACGGCCGCCATGCTGGTTCTGAGCACGAGAACGACGGTGAATCGAACCATAAGAAGCGCCGCTCCAAGATGCCGTCCTGGGACGAAATCGTGTTCGGCCGCGGCGCCCGCCACCCCGACGACGAATAAGACGGCACCTCGCTAGGGCCGTGTACTAGGGCTGTGTAGTGCGGCTGCGCGCTAAGGCTACACGCTAGGCCTGTGCGAGCACGGCGAACGGGATCCGCCTCTCGGCCTCGGTCAGCGAGCCGTGCTGTCCGATCATCTCGAAAGCGTGAGGAGAAACCCGGCGACCGTCATACAACGCAATCGGGCCGTGCGCGGCAATCACCACGTCCCCAGCACGCTCGAGCACGCCGTCGCGGAACGACGCACCAAACCAACCGAGCTCCACGTACTCCTCGCGCGTGAGAATCCACGCGTCCGCCCCGAAGCGTTCTTTCCATGCCGCAACCACCGCATCGCGCTGTGACTGTGGCACATCCGCGGCAAAGTGCAACTGAACAGCCCGCGGCTCCCCCGCCGTGAGCTCGACGCCGTCAATCAGCTCAGGGAACTGCGAATAGTCGATCCGCCCCTCACGTGGGATGTCAACCATCCCGTGATCAGCAGTCAAAACCACCACCGTGTCCGGCGGAAGCTTAGCGATGAGCCGGCCCATCGCGGCGTCGAGTTCTTCAAGCTCGTGCAACCACTGCTTTGACGCAACACCGTGCGCGTGCCCGGCTTTATCCAGGTCGTCCCAGTACAGGTACACAAACACATCTTTGTGCTTGAGCTCGGTGAGCGTCGCACCCACTCGCGCATGTGGCGTGGTGACCCCCACGAACTCACCGCCACGCAAGCTTGAACGGGTCAGGGCTGAGTCCTCGAACTTATCCCGCGACACCGTGACCACCCGCCGCACCGCCTCCATGCGTTCAAAGCACGTCAGGTTCGGTTGCCACTCACGCGGGTCAAGGTCACTCGGCCAGCTGCCGAGCTGATTGACCATGCGGCGGCCGCCGGCAGGGTCCGGTGCCACAGCGTCATAGCCAACGATGCCGTGCTCAGCCGGCGCAAGACCCGTACCCATCGCTGTCAGGGCGGCGGCTGTGGTTGTCGGGAACACCGTGGAGAGGACCTGAGAGTTTTTGTCTTGCATCGCCTGGCGGATCACCGGCGCATGCCCGCCGTAACGCTCGATCAGCTCGGAGCCCAAACCATCCACCATGACCATGACTGCTCGCCGAGCTGGTTCAATCCCCGGGATGAGCTCAGCCGCATCGATCCCCGTGCCCGGCCCCGAGCACACAGGCGCGACGCCGTGCCACTCAGCGAGCGCCGCATCAAGCGTCGGAACCACCATGTTTAGCGTGCCTCGGTCATAATCCGGAGCCGCCGGCAACTCAGCGCCAGCCGCGCCGTCGCCAAGCCCTGGTGCGGCCGGGCTTTCGGCATCTGCACGGAAACCAAACTGAGGCATCGAAAACTCGGTCATAGTGCCTACCACGCCCGCCCGTCTGCCGCGGCAGAGCACGCCCGCCGAACATCCCGAGCGAACTGGCGTGCCGCATCGAGCGCTTTCTGGCCGTCCGCGTCCGCTGAAACACGCATCGCAAGGTCCTCCTTGCTCACCTGACCAGTGAGCCCATGGTCAGCGATACATTCAGGGTCACCACACTGCGCCGGCGCGAACTCAGCGCGGGCGCTCCCCGACCACGACAGCGAGAACGTGAGCTCCCGCGGCGACTGCCCCGGCTTATACTCGGCAGGCCGCGCAACAACGCCCGAAAGCACCACAGTGTGCAAACGCTGCAGAGGCACCGATTCGACGGAGAACGTCGCGATCGGCTGGCCGTCAGCCGCGTACTGCGCGTCATCGATGTGCAAAATAATGAGCTCCGCGTCAGTCAGCACCAAAACGATCGCATGCCGGTGAACCTCAACCGCCTCAACGTGCGTCTCAAGATGCAGATAATGACGACGCGGCACGGTGCCCTCGAGCTCCTCGTTGAGGATGTCCAAAGTCAGGTCCGGATAGAACCCTGCGCGCTCGAGCTCAAGACGCAACGCGTGCGCTGCCGACGGTGTAGACGAAGTTTCAGACATACCGTCCAGTCTAGTGCCAGGCTAGAAAAGTAGTGCCGGGCTGGGAATCTAGCGTTCGGCCGCATCGGATGCGGCCACCGCTGCTAACGTTGGGGGATACTCATGGAACGGCGAGCCGAGTCCGTGCGCTGATCCGGGTTCCCCACATAGATCGCCGCCGAGAGCACCGCGACGCCCTGTTCCATGACCTGGAGCGGGATGAACTCCATCCGAACAACCTCTGGATGCTGTTCCTTCAACTCAGAGATGCGGTGCAGAACGTCCTTGAGCGCTTCGGTATCGAAATGCGGGAGGCCGTGATAGCCCGTGAGTTTCTGCGCCGTCTTGGGGCGCGAAATCATGTCTTCGAGGATCCCTGGTGAAAGCGGAGGGGTCGCGTGCGCCCAGTCATCAAGCAAATCCACGGCATCCCCACTCAAACCGAATGACACGACCGGGCCCATGAGCGGGTCCTCGATCGAAATCACGGTGCACGCCTGGCCGCGGTCCACCATCGGCTGGATGTCAAGCCGCGTCTCACGTGAAAGGGCCACATCTTCACGCATCTGCCCGATCGCCTGCCGCAGTTCCTCCTCGGAACCGATGCCGAGGCGGACGCCACCCATGTCCATGCGGTGGCGCAAGTGCCCCGAGGCAACCTTCAACGCGACCGGATAGCCGTACTCGTTGGCGGCGGCAACGGCGTCCTCAACGTCCTCGAAGGTCGTCGACGGAACCACCGTCAGACCGTAATGGCCCAGCAGTTCGGCAGTCTGTTCCTGCGAAAGCCGGCCCATTCCGGTTCCTTCGATGCCCTCGACAGCCTTCTCAACCAGTGCGCGGGCCGCAGCAACGTCGATGCCCTCTGGAGGCTCCGGGACACCCCAGTCACGCTGCTGCCATGCGGCATACTCAGCGCCGTGCCCCAGCGCGCGGAACATCGTGGACAACGTCGCGAAAACCGTGACGCGTCCGCCCCGGTCAGTACCCGGGGTCTCCGCGCCAGAAACACCCACGAGGCACGCAACCACAGGCTTCTCCGTCGCCCCGAGACGCTCCGCAACCTGCTCAGCAAGCACCTCGTGGTCAACGCCAACAGCGGGAAGCAACACGACAGACACGGCATCCGCCTCGTCGTTCTCCAGGGCTTTCGTGACCGCGTCCGTCACGATCGCCGCAGGGTCCTCAGTCCCCGCCAGCAGAAGCGAAGAATCCGTGCTCACAGCTTCCAGGCCGTTCTGGGTGGCCAGATCAGCGGCCGTCATCGCAAGTGCCGAGGAATTAGAGACCAGCGCGACCTTAGGGCCCTGCGGAACCCCCGCCGTCGAAAACAACAGCGCCGTGTCCATGAGCTCGTCCTGCGTCGAAACGCGCACCACGCCAGCCTGGCGCAACATCGCATCCACCACGCCAACCGGTGCGCCCAACTGGCGCACAGCATGCCCCGGAGGAAGGACCAGGCCCATCGTCTCCGACTTCGCCACAATCACCGGCTTCGAAGCCGAAAGGCGGCGAGCCAGACGCGTGAACTTACGCGGATTACCGAAGCTCTCGAGGTACATCGCGACCACGCTCGTGGCCTCGTCGTCTTCCCAGTACTGCATCAGGTCGTTACCTGAAACATCCGCGCGGTTACCGGAGTTGACCCATGAAGAAATACCGACACCGCGGCGCTGTGCCGCCGCTTCAAGCATGATGCCAGACGCCGCAGAATGGCTGAACAAGCCGACGCCACCAGCCGGAGAGGTCTCTGCGGAAACAGAGGCGTGCAGGCGCACATCGGCCGCATTGTTGCCGTAACCGAGCGATGCCGGGCCGATCACACGCATACCGTAATTGCGGGCTCTCTGGACCAGCTGGCGCTGAATCGCAAAGGCCTCTGGCGTGTCGAAGCCAGAGGAAATCACCACAAGACCGCGAGCGTTCACCACCGCGGCGTCATCCGCCGTCTTTATGACATCGGCCGGGCGCTGCACCGCAACCACCACATCGATCGAATCCCCGACCTCACGCAGCGACGCGACACAGCCCGAAGCCTCGGCATCCTCCGCGCTGAGCTTCTCAAGATACGGATCAACGCAATGCAGCGTCCCAGTGAAACCAGCGGCACGGATGTTTTTAACCACCGCGCCGGCCACCGAGCCCGGCTTGTTGATCGCTCCCACCACGGCAACCGACTCAGCCCGCATCAGCGCAGCCAGCGACAACGCCTCGGCACGATGCTCGCGAGCCTCCATGACCTCACGCGAACGGTCGGTTGGGTCAATCGGGAAATCAACCATCACAACCCCGTCTTCAAAGCGGCGCGAAACATCGAAACCTGCCAGCTGGAACACCGTGAGCATCGCACGGTTCTCAGGTAGAACCTCGGCCGTGAAACGCTCAATGCCTAGCTCCCGGCCAGCGGTCACAAGGTGCTCAAGCAGAATCGAGCCCAAGCCACGCCCGTGGAAGTCGTCGCGGATGTTGAACGCGACCTCAGCCTCCGTATCGCTGCCGCCAAACTTTCCACCGAGCCGATCAAAACGGCCAATGCCCACAATCTCGTTGCGCCGCTCCACCACGAGGCACACACGGTTCTGGTGATCGACTTCCGTGAAGTTCCGCAACTCTTTATCGGTGAGCTTCGACTTATACGTGAAGTACCGCAGATAGATCGAACGTTCCGACTGCTGCGAGTGCATTTTCTGCAGGCCGTCGGCATCCGCGGGTGTCACTGGACGCACGTGAGCGGTCGAGCCATCGCGGAGCACCACATCGGCTTCCCAATGCGATGGATACGTCGACGGAGTGTCAGATCCCGGATTCTGCGCTAAGGAGGCCATAAAGTGAATATAGCGCGATCACCTGAATGTTGGGTGAAGGTTTCCTCTTGATACGGGGCCGCACTCATGCTTCAGGATTGCGCGCAAGTATTCGAGACAAGAAACGTTGAGTGAAGGACAGCATGACGACCTCGTCGAAGGGTTCCAAAAGCACCGCGGGTTCCAAAGGCACAGTAGTTGCTAAGGCACCGGTGGCTTGGGAGGACGTTGAGGAACACATCATCGATGTGGATGTCACCAGTGAGATGGAGGCGTCCTTCCTTGAGTACGCGTATTCGGTGATTTATTCGCGTGCGTTGCCGGATGCGCGCGATGGTCTCAAGCCGGTTCAGCGCCGCATTCTGTACATGATGCGGCAGATGGGGTTGGCGCCGAATAAGGGGCACGTCAAGAGTGCGCGTGTGACCGGTGAGGTCATGGGTAAGCTGCACCCGCACGGTGATGCCGCGATTTACGATGCGATGGTGCGTATGGCGCAGTCGTTCTCGTTGCGTTTGCCGCTGGTTGATGGGCACGGCAACTTCGGTTCGCTCGATGACGGCCCTGCGGCGGCGCGTTATACGGAGGCGCGTCTCGCTGATTCTGCGATTGATATGACGGATGACCTCGATGAGGACGTCGTCGATTTTGTTCCGAACTATGATTCGCGGCTTCTGCAGCCTGAGGTTTTGCCGGCCGCGTTCCCGAACCTTTTGGTCAATGGGTCTTCGGGTATTGCGGTGGGTATGGCAACCAACATCGCCCCGCACAACCCGGGCGAGGTGATCGCTGGTGCTCGGCATTTGATCGAGAACCCGGATGCGTCCCTCAAAGACATCATGAAGTTCATCCCTGGCCCTGACCTGCCATCTGGTGGCACCATCGTGGGCTTGGATGGTGTGAAGAAGGCCTATGAGACGGGCCGCGGCGTGTTCCGGACCCGCGCCAAGGTTGAGCTTGAGAAGGTGACCGCGCGCAAGCAGGCCTTGGTGGTCACAGAGCTCCCGTATGGCGTGGGGCCTGAGAAGGTCATCGAGAAGATCAAGGACGCTGCGGACGCGAAGAAGCTCACGGGCGTTTCCGATGTTGTTGATCTGACGGACCGCCACCACGGTTTGCGGCTGGTGATTGAGCTCAAGACTGGTTTCAATCCGAACGCGGTGCTTGCGGCTTTGTATAAGCACACGCCGATGGAGGACTCTTTCGGGATCAATAATGTCGCTTTGGTGGATGGCCGGCCGCAACAGCTCGGTTTGCTTGAGATGCTGCAGGTGTATGTGGATCACCGTTTGGATGTGGTTCGCCGCCGTACGCAGTTCCGCCACGGTAAGCGCAAGGACCGTCTGCACCTGGTTGAGGGTTTGCTGATTGCGATCCTCGACATCGATGAGGTCATCCGTATTGTGCGTGATTCGGAGGACACTGCGACGGCGCGGGCCGCGTTGCGTGAGCGGTTCTCGCTTTCTGAACCGCAGGCTGATCACATCCTCGAACTGCGTCTGCGTCAGCTGACCAAGTTCTCGCAGGTTGAGCTTGAGGCAGAGAAGAAGAACCTCGAAGAGGACATCGCTTACCTCGAGGGGATCCTGGGCTCGGATGCGAAGCTACGTGAACTGGTTTCGAGCGAGCTGGCGGAGGTTGCTGAGCGGCACCATTCCCCTCGTCGTACGGATTTGATGGCTAAGCCGAAGGACGTCCCGCTGGCCGGCACTGTGATGCCTGAGCCGGATGCGGGCGCGGGTTCGGCGAAGAAGCCTATGTCGATGCAGGTTGCTGACACCGAATGCTTCGTTGTGTTGTCCGCTACGGGCAAGCTTGTGCGCACGCATGGCCGGGATGAGGTTTTGGGTGAGCGGCGTTCCCGCCATGACGTGATCGCCTCGATTGTTCCGACGACGGCTCGCGGCTACATCGGTTTGCTCACGAACACAGGACGCATGGCACGCATTAGCGTGGTCGAGATTCCGCAGGTTCTGCCGGGTTCGAACGGTGTTCCGTTGGGCGATGGCGTGGCTGCGACCGAGTTCATGCCGGTCGAGCGCCGCGAGCGGATCATCGCAGCGGTTCCGCTGGACGAGGCTTTCGCTGTGGGTACGGCCCAGGGCGTGGTGAAGCGCCTGAACCCGGATTATCCGGTCACGACCGATGAGTGGCCAGCCATCACTCTGAAAGCCGGCGATGAGGTGGTTGGCGCCGCCACGTGCCCTGACTCTGCGGAGCTTGTGTTCGTTTCGCGTGAGGCTCAGCTGTTGCGTTTCGGCGCCGATAAGGTGCGCCCTCAGGGTCGTACAGGTGGCGGCATTGCTGGCATCAAGCTGGGAGCGAAAGACGCGGTGGTGTTCTTCGGCGTTGTCTTGAATGAGGCCGATGCGGTGGCTGTCACGATCGCTGACGGCCCCGAGCCTCTTCCTGGTGCTGAGGGTGGTTCCGCGAAGGTCACGCCGCTGGCTGAGTTCCCTGCGAAGGGCCGCGGCACGATGGGTGTTCGCGCGCATCGTTTCTTGAAGGGCGAAGATCACCTCGTAGCCGCGTGGGTTGGTGCCGGCCCGGCTCGTGGCGCGTCGAAGGGCGGCATGGCCCGGGCGCTGCCGCTGGAATACGGCCGCCGAGACGGCTCCGGCGTCCCATTGACCCAGGCGGTCGAGATCATGGGCCCTGCCGGTTCCGTAGCTGCCCTGAAGCAAGCCGACGATGCTGGTGCGGCCGGCGCTGAAACCCCAGCTGGTACCGCGGCGGCTGACGTTGTGGAGGCTAAGACTGCGACCGCTATGTCAGCGACACAAGCGCCACCGAAGCCCGCCGCCTCACAGCGTCGTGCTCCGGTCCAGCCAGAAATGGATTCTTTGCCGTTCGATGACGACGCGGTCTCGATCGAACCCGGCAACCGGGTCGACCTTCGAGGCAAGGACAAGAAGTAGCGCATCCGCGTTGAAACGATTCTGGGGCCTGCCAGCACTCACGTGTTGGCAGGCCCCAGAACTATGTGTGCTCGCTAAAGTCGCGTGATGCTGTCGGCTTGGGCCGCGAGCTCTTGATCGTGCGTCACCAGTACCAAGGCGACATCCTGGGCACCCGAGCGGACGTCATCGATGAGGTCTTGGCCTTCATCTGCACCGAGGTGCGCGGTTGGTTCGTCGAGGATGATCGCACGTGCCCCTGCGAGCAGCGTACGTGCCACCGCGAGTCGCTGACGTTGTCCACCAGACATGAACCTGCCACCAGCGCCCGTGCGAGTGTCCAAACCCTCCGGTAGCTGCGCCGCCCACGGGCCGAGCCCCACGCGATCCAGCGCGGCATACATCTCTTCTTCGGTCACCGGGTTGTTCTTATCGCGGCCGAGTGCGAGGTTGCCCCGAACCGTCGAATCGAACACGTAACCATCTTGCGGGCACCATGCGAGACCAGCCAAAGCCGCCGCGGATTGAGCCGCTTCGACATCAGCCGACTCGTGCCCGGCCATCCCAGCCTCCGCATCGGGCACTTTTGCCACAGTGACCCACGTACCATCCGCGCGTACCTGGACCGACCCCTCGAGCGGGGTGAGGAATCCGAGCATCACGGCGATCATCGTGGACTTACCGGAACCAGACGGCCCCGTGACCGCCCACATCTCACCCTGCTCAACCTCACCGCTGACCGGCCCGAAGACCGTCGGGGCCTCCGGCGCGTAGGCCGCGCTCAGCTCGTGCACACGCACGCCGTCGACCTGCAACGGCGCAGCATCTGATTGAACATCCGCGGAAGCATCGTCAGCACCGGGTGACTCGAACTCAATCTCAGAGACCGAGCGGTTCTCAAGGTACGGCGCAACGGAGGCGAGCATCGAGCTCAAAACCGGAACCTGCCGCAACGCGCCAGCGAGCTGGCCGAGCGGCTCATCCACCGCAAGGAGCAACAGAACGGCAAGAGCAAGCAGACGCGGATCAACCCCCGCCGCTGCACCCAGAACCAGCGCGGCAAGCGCGGCCGCCCCACCGAGAAGCGACGCGAGCCCCTCCCCCACACCGGAACCCAGCGCTTCTCGGCGTACAGCACGGCTGACCACGCCGTCGCTGTTCTTGAACCACGCAACGTGGCGAGCTACCGCGTTGTGAGCCGCGATGTCCGGGGCGGCGCCCATGACGCGGCCCGTCTGCTCAGCGACCTGAACCCGATGCTCGGCCATGACGGCCGTAGCGCGCTGCTCCACGGCAAGCGTGATGAGCGGTGCAACCACGAGGCCCAGAACCATGAGCGCGATGAGCATCCAGCCGAGCGACGGAATGAAAATCCACGAAACCACGCACGTCGCAAGCACGGCCGCAATCGCTGCGGGAATCGGCACGATGACGCGCGGAACGGTATCGCGGACCTCATCGACCTCCGCGATCAACGTTCCTGCCGCGCCACCCGGCCGGTTGAGTTTCTGCCACCCCAAGATGTTGGACCCCAAGGCGTCCCACACCGCGACACGCAACCGCGACGCCCACGCGAGCACCGCATTGTGGGTCACATTCCGTTCCGCATAGCGGAGGGTCGAACGCAACAGTCCGAAGAACCGCACGCCCACGATCGCGACCATGAGGTACATCATCGGCGGCTGTTCGGACGCGTAGACGATGAGCCAGCCCGAGACCGCGGTGAGCGCTCCGCCCGAGAGCACTGATAGCGCACCGAGCGCCGCCGCACCCCACAGTGCCGCCTTACCCCACGGCAGAATCCGCCACGGAAGCTTACGGAATGAGCGAGCGGCCCGATGTTCGTGTTGGCCGGCCTGGGTTGTTTCGCTTGGCTCCGGTTCAGCCTGGGCTGAATTGGCTTCGACAGCGGCGGTACGGCTCGGAACGGTGCGTTGCGGAAGAACGGTGTCCGGGCGGGACGTCGTGTGCTTCGGCGCTTGCCCCGCGCCTTCCCACACGACGAACGCATCGCAGATCTCTGCCAGCTCAGGGTCGTGTGTCGCAATGACCACGATGCTGCCGCTATCGGCCTCGGCACGGATCAACTCGCGCACGCGCTGAGCCGAAACCGGGTCAAGGTGGGCCGTCGGCTCATCCAAGACAAGCAGGCCCGCGGCGGCGGTTGTGCTTTCGTTTGCAGTGGCGCGAGCCGCCCTTAGGTTCGTCACGGCGCGCATGATCGCGAGCCGTCGCTTCTCCCCCGGTGAGAGCTCAGAGATCGAACGATCCCACGCTTCCTCCGGCAAAAGAGCCGCAACCTCGTCTGCGACCGAGAGCTTCCGAAGGTCTCCAGCATCCGCGGCCAAAGCAAGCTCAGCCCGCGGAGTCTCTTGCGAGAAGTTCGGGGCCTGAAACGCAACACCACGCGGCCGCGGCGCTTCCGTGTTGGACCCCACTGCATCGTGAGCCGCCGCGCCCTGCTCGGCGGAGTCCCTTGTGTCCGCTACCGAGAGACCCGCCACGGTTCCTGCGATGGTCGTAGCCGGTTGTGCATGAGCAACCCCAGCCAAAACCGCAAGCACGGACGACTTACCGCAACCAGAAGGCCCGGCTAGCGCAGTCACCGTGCCCGGTAGAGCCTCGAACGTCACAGGACCCACCGACTCGCGGCCACCACCGCGCGTCACGTACACATCGGCCACCGCAACGCCCGCATCGAAAGGCGCCGGCACGCTGTCTAGGCTGCGAGGCGCCTCAGCCGCATTAGCATCATCGGAATCCGCGTCGAGGATCGCGTTGACCCGCTTGAGCGCCGCTACACCGTCTTCGGATGCGTGGAAGCCAGCACCCACAGCACGCAAAGCCATGTAGGCCTCCGGCGCGAGCATCAAGGCGATCAGCCCGTCCTCAAGACTCAGTTGCCCCCACACGAGGCGCACGCCGATGAACACCGCGACCAACGCGACGGAGATCGTCGCGATCAACTCGAGCGCGAACGAGGACATGAAGGCCGCCCGCAACGTCTTCGCCGTGCTGAGTCGGTACTTCTCCGATACGTCGAACAACGCACGCCGCTGAGCATCAGCCCGCCGCAACCCCACGAGCACCGGCAGGCCGCGCGCAAGTTCGCTTAAATGATGCGACAACCGGTCAAGGCCCTCTTGAGCCTCCTGGATGCGTTCTTCGGTGTGCCACCCGATAAGCGCCATGAACACCGGCACGAGCGGGATCGTCAAAACGATAATGAGCGCAGAAACCCAGTCCGCCCACAGCACTCGCGCGAGCACCGCCAGCGGGATCACCGCAGTTGAGACGAGGGCGGGCAGATAGTCGCGGAAGAATGCGTCGAGACCGTCTAGGCCGCGCGAAGCGACGACGGTCGCAGAGGACTCGCTGTGTGTTACAGCTGAGTCCGCGCCGCTTGCTCCCGCGTTACTCAGATGGTGCTCGACAAGCCGTGCACGCAGCGACTCTTTGACATCCACTGATGCACGCACTGCAATGACGCGGGAGGCCCACGTCGCTACCGCGCGCACGATAACGCCGCCGACGCCGTAAAGCAGAAGGCTCGTGCTGTCGAGTTGCTGGCCTGCGGCCACCTGCGCGATGCCCGCCGCGAGCGCGGACATCAACGCAATCAACCCAACGGCACGAGCCGCTGCTACGGCCCCGAGCGCCAGAAGAGCACCGCGAGAGGTACCTTGAGGCAATTCAGGGCGCAAGAATCACACCACGCTCGTCACAAAGTGCTGAGGCGGAATGTGGTGCGCCGAGATACGCTTGCGGAACACCCAGTAGGTGTAGCTCTGGTACGCGAGCGTGATCGGAACACCGATCGCTGCGACAATCGACATGATCAGCAGCGTGTTCTCAGTGGACGATGCGTTGTAGATCGTGAGGTTGAATGCCGAATCGATCGTGGATGGCAAGACGTTCGGGAACATGCTGCCGAAGATCGCGGCAACACCCGTTACCAACGTCAAGCCAAGCGCGATGAACGTCCAACCTTCGCGACGCTTGAGCGCAAAGTACGTTGCGGCAAGTGCAGCCACAACCGCGAGCACCAGCGGAGCCCAAGCCCAGGTGGTGCCGGTGCCGATCACAACAACGACGGCCCATGCAGCCACCGGGATCAAAGCCCATGGAAGCATGCGTGCAAGACGCTCTTCTGCACGGCGGCGGATGTCGCCATCCGTCTTGAGTGCAACGAAGGTCAAGCCGTGGACGTAGGAGAACAGAACCACTGCAATACCGCCGAGCACGGCGTACCAGTTGAGCCATACGAATGCGTGGCCCACACGGTTGCCCTGGGCATCGAGTGGCAGGCCAGTCGAGGTCAGCGCGAGCATCGCACCAACACAGAACGCTGCGAGGAGCGAGCCGCCAGCCATGCACCAGTCCCAGAACGCACGGCCGCTGGCCGAATTCGTCTTACCGCGGTATTCGATCGAAACACCGCGCAGAATCAGCGCGAGCAACGCCAGCGTCAGAGGCAGGTAAAGACCAGAGAACAGTGCCGCGTACCAGTTCGGGAACGCCGCGAAGGTCGCGCCACCAGCAGTCAGCAGCCACACTTCGTTACCGTCCCACACGGGGCCAATCGTGTTGAGCATCACGCGGCGGTCGCGCTCGTTCTTAGCGAAGGACTTGAAGAGCATACCGACGCCAAGGTCGAAGCCTTCAAGGAACAGGTAACCGATCCATAGGACCGCAATCAGGATGAACCAGAGAGTTGGTAAAAATTCCATGGTGTTTATTCCTCAGTGTCCTAGTGATCAGTACGCGAACGCGAGGACGTCGTCGTCAGCGTTGCGCTTCGATGCGTCGCCGTTGCCATCGTGCTCGTCGTCATTCGGATCGTAGTTGTGGTCGTTTTCCGGCATCGCGGACGGTGTACCGCCGCGCGCGTAACGGAACAGGAACACACATTCAACGACCGCGAGCACACCGTAGACGGCGGTCAGCAGGATCGTCGATGTCAAGAGCTCGCCCCCGCTCACACCTGGCGACAGCGCGGCAGCGGTGAACATGAACACCCCGTCATTACCGTCTGGGGCTGGAGCCACAACGAACGGTTGGCGACCCATCTCGGTGAAGATCCAGCCCGCGCTGTTTGCAGCGAACGGAGCACCGATGGACAGCACAGCGAGGCGCGAGAGCCACTTGTTGTCCGGCACAGTTCCCTTGCGGCCAACAAACAGGCCAATCGCAGCGGCGAGTGCCGCAAGACCACCGAAGGTGATCATGAGGCGGAAGCCCCAGTAGGTCACGGCCATGATCGGCTGGTAGTCGATCTCGCTGCCTGCGTACTTGCCGTACATAGGGTCATCCGGCAAGTGGGTTCCGTACTTCTCCTGGTATTCAGGGATCAACGTGTTCACGCCCTTGACCGGGGTCGTGAAGTTGTCGTGTGCCAGGAAGGACAGCAGGCCAGGGATTTCGAGGGTCGTGGTGACGTTGTCACACGTCGTCTTGCCGCCCGAACGCAGGTCACCGAAGGACAACACGGAGAAGCCGGTGCCGTCGTGGCACGCCGCTTCCGCGGAAGCCATCTTCATTGGCTGCTGGTAGATCATGAGCTGTGCTTGAGCGTGGCCCGAGAACGCGACACCCAAGAAGGCGACGAGAGCAACCCAGCCGCCGAGGCGGAAGGAGCCGCGCCATACTTTGTAGTCGGTCTTATCGCGGCCAGCACCCTTGGCAGGGTCTTCACCAACCACGACGTAACCCTTCGCGTCCACGGTGTCGATGCCGTCACGACGGCGACGGTAGAGGTGGAACCACGAGATACCGAGCAGGAAGCCACCGGCTACTGCGAGCGAACCGAAGATCGTGTGGATCAGAGTCACGATCGCGGTGTTATTCGTGAAGACCGCGAGTGGGTCCGTCATGACTGCGCGGCCATCGATCAGCTCGACGCCAACCGGGTGCTGCATGAAGGAGTTTGCGACGAGGATGAAGTAAGCGGACAGCCACGTTGCGAGGGCTGCGATCCAGATGGTCGCGAGGTGGAAGCCCTTTGGCAAACGCTTCCAACCGAAAATCCACAAGCCAAGGAACGTGGATTCAACGAAGAACGCCAGCAAGGCTTCCATGGCGAGAGGTGCACCGAATACGTCACCCACGAACTTGGAGTATTCACTCCACGCCATACCGAACTGGAATTCCTGAACGATACCGGTGACGACACCCATGATGAAGTTAATGAGGAACAGCTTGCCCCAGAACTTCGTGGAGCGCAGGTACTGTTCCTTGCCTGTCTTGTACCAGAGGGTTTGAAGCGTTGCGACAAGAACACCCAAACCAATGGTCAGAGGAACCATCAAGAAGTGATAAACGGTGGTGATACCGAATTGCCACCGGCCAATCAAGACCGGGTCTAATACTGGGTCCATAGCGGAGCCCGTCCTCTCGCATGAAGGTGCGGTTTTAACTCATAGAAAAACCTGTTCATCCAGACACTTCCACGCTAATGACCACCGTTGATTTCTACAAGTTGTAGAACCACAGCCAACGGGTCGCGCTGGACGCACTATTAATAGCTAATTATATGGTTTTTCTCAGCTTCTGTCGCGTTACGGCAAGGCTCTCGAACAGTCGTGATGTATGCCACATAAAACGCGTGTTCCGTGGCCTTCCAAAGCGAAAAGTTCACGCACCTTTCACACCGATCTGAGACGCTCGAAACCTATCTCCGCAAACATTAAAAACGTGCGGATTTGTATCATCACCGAGTCCTATCCACCCCACGTCAACGGCGTATCAAACACAGCCAGACGAGCGGCCCACCACGCTCGCAACGCCGGCCACGACGTCCTCGTGATTGCACCATCACCTCAGCCGGCATGGATCGGCAGATACACCCGCATCGAAGGCATCGATGTGTACCAGGTCCCCGCACTCGCCGTCCCTGGCTACAGCAGCTTCACCGCATCGACCGTCACGTACCTCTCGCTGAGGCCCATCATTTCCGGTTACAACCCGGACGTGATCCACGCCGCCTCCCCGCTGTGGCTTGGGCACGCTGGAACGTCGGCGGCCAAGAGCCTGGGGATCCCTATCGTCGCGGCTTATCAAACTGACATTCCGGCCTACGTCGGCCGCTACGGGGTCGATGCGTTACGCACGCTAGCTTTGGCGCAGTTGCGTCGTATTCATTCGCGTGCGCACACGAACCTTGTGCCGAGTTCGGTCTCGGCTCAGCAACTGAGCGATCTCGGCGTCGGCCGCTTGCGTATGTGGGGTCGCGGGGTCGATCACGCGAACTTCTCCCCTGCTCGCCGCGCTGAAGGGCGCGCGTGGTGGAACAGCCACGGCGTCGGTGTTGGCGGGCGCCGCATTGTGGGTTTCGTGGGGCGGCTTGCCCCCGAGAAGCAGGTTGAAGACCTCTCGGTTCTTCTTGGCGGCGGGCACGGACTTCCAGCGGTCGATGCGGATGTTGCGGTCATCGGTGACGGTCCGGCTCGCGCTTCGGTTACAGCTGCCCTGCCGGGCGCGCACATGATGGGCCTGCGGCAAGCACCCACGGTTGGTGCCGCTATTGCAGGGCTCGATGTGCTGGTCCACACAGGCCCGCATGAAACCTATTGTCAGGTGGTCCAGGAGGGTCAGGCGGCCGGGGTTCCGGTCGTTTCAGTTGCCGCTGGTGGCCCGCTCGATCTGATCGAGGACGGAATCACCGGCCTACTGTATGAGCAAGGAAATCTGCAGCAACTACGGCATCACGTCGAAGAGCTTTTGGCTCGCCCCGAGTGGGCCGCGAAAATCGCAGAAGCCGGCGCTAAAGCGGTCACGGGCCGCACGTGGGATGCGATCAACGATCAACTTCTAGGCCACTGGTCCACCGCGGCCTCGACGGGTAAACGGCTCAAGTCCTGGACGGTCTAGCCCTGTCTTAGGCTCCTAAGTCCGTAGGTTCTGTTGGCCCTGTAGTCTCGGTCGACTTCGGCTCTGCAGCTTGGGTCTGCAAGCTCAGATTTCCATGTGCCGTTGAGTACACGCGTGTGTGTCCCAACTGGACCGGAAGCTCGGTTTCCCCCACCGCGATGCGCGGCTGGTAGAAGCGGCGTCCTGAACGGAACGCGAGACTAAAGTCAACGAAGCCTTTCGGCAAGTCCGCGAACGTTCCCCCTGGGATCGTTGCGATGACGGTGTCGCCTTCGAGACGTGCCGGAACGCGGCGGTAGAGCGATGTACCCCTCAAAGTCCATGCGAGTGAGAGGTCCTGCAGCTGCGGTAGCTCGATGGATTCGCCCTTCTCAGCAGCCTCCAGCTTGACCTTTAGCTCTAGCGTTCCATCGGGTCCTTTCCCAGCGTCGTTACGGAACTCAGCGGATACGGCATGAGCTCTAAACGAGGCCCGGCTGATCTCCCCGAATTCAAGTTCGCCGAGCACACGACCCCATTCGCGCACAATGTTTGGCTCGAAGAAGTCTGCGGCACGCTTGCGAGCCGCCCTCCTCATCGTGGTGAGTTCTTCATGGCTCATGGTTGCCACCTTGGCCACCGTTTGAGCCAATGCCTCAACATCGCCGGGCGGGACTAGGAAACCGTCCACACCGTCGGTAATGATTTCGGCTGGCCCGTATTTGATGTCATAGACGATCGGGATACACCCGGCAGACATGCTTTCGAGCACGACGAGCCCTTGACCTTCGAAAACACTCGTCAAGAGACTGAACGAGGCATCCAGATAAACCTTCTTGGCTTTCTGATCGTGCCCCTTCAACGTGATCGTTGCCGACGTACCTGACTCTTCGATCAGCTCAGCCAGAGAATCGTGTTCATCGCCCTCACCGTAGATATCCAGCTTGAGTCCCGGGACGTCGCGGCCTGCAAGCGCTACCGCCTTGATGCTGTGGTCCACGCGTTTAACCGAAACCAGCCGCGCCAGCGTCGCCCCGAACCGCGGATCACGAGGCTTTTCGGTATCCCCGTCGAGGTCTTCGGTGGGGTTTGAGATGCGGTGCAAGTTCCCGGCCGGAAAGCCGATCTCAATCAGATCGCGGCGTTGATTCTGTGTCAGCGTGATCAAAGCATCGTAGGCGCCGATGTTTTTGAACAGCGGGAACTTGCTCCTATACAACTCCCCTTCCACTTTGGGATCACGCGTCAAGTGGTTGTTGTGCAGAACGCTCGTCACAACCACATTCTTGCGGCGGTAGCGGTGGAATAGGTTAGCGGCGAATGCCGAATCCACGTTGATGTAGCTGCGTTTGCCATCAAGTACGACGTCCATCCAGGCCATATACATGCTGGTCGCGGAAGCCCACTGAGCGATGACCTCGCCGTTGCTGTTGAACAGGGCGAGGCGCCTGCCGGCTGGCTCGCCCTTCACTTTCATATCGAGGCGGTCACTGAGCACAATATTGCCCTGCTCGGAATAGAAGTCGCGTTGTAGCAGCTTCCCCTCAGCGTTGCGGCGCTCCAACTTAATACCGCGTCGGCCACGCTTTTTAGCAGGCGCTTCCAGAATGTCCGATGCACTTGCTTGGTCCGGTTTCTGCTTACCGGCCATCCGTTGCAGCATCGCATCTGGCCAGGCGCGCAGGTCATGCCACACGTTACGGATCTGGACACGCTCATCCAGGAACCCCTGGGAACGCAAACGTTCGCCGCGTTCTTCCGGATCCAGCTTGGGGTCAAACGTCAGAATCGTGACGTAACGGTTATCTTGACGTGCGAACGCGCTCGTACGTTCAAGCGAGACGGTCGTCATGCCGCCATAGGAATCTGCAATCCCCCACAGAACCGTGTAGTACTCACCCTCCGGAAGAACGCCGTTCGGAGTCAACGGTTCCTGTTTTGGCTCTTCCTCTCTCTTCAAGAGCTTGCCAAAAAACGTACCCAAAGGGTTCATGCGTCGATCTGCTCCTTCTCGAGTCGGTCTGCCGACTCAATCAAAAATTCCTTGCGCGGCGCAACATCAGAGCCCATGAGCAGATCAAAAATCCGCTCGGCCGAGGAAGCCTCTTCGAGGCGGACCCGGCGCAGAGTGCGGGTCTGACGGTCCATCGTCGTCTCAGCGAGCTGTTCAGCATCCATCTCACCGAGACCCTTATAACGCTGGATTGGTTCCTTATAGGACAGGCCCTCTTCTTCGATGCGCTTCAAAACCTGGTGCAGTTCAGCTTCCGAATAGGTGTAGAGCACCTCATTCGGTTTTGAACCGCGGTGCACAATCTCGATCCGGTGCAGCGGCGGAACCGCAGCGTACACACGGCCGTCCTCGACCATCGGGCGCATGTAACGGTAGAACAGCGTCAACAGCAACGTGCGGATGTGGGCGCCATCGACGTCGGCATCCGTCATGATGATGACCTTCTGATAGCGGGCCTGGTCGAGCTCGAACGTGCGGCCCGAACCCGCCCCGACAACCTGGATGATCGCGGCGCACTCGGCGTTAGACAGCATGTCCGCGACCGAGGCCTTCTGAACGTTGAGGATCTTGCCGCGGATCGGCAACAGAGCCTGGAACTCGGAGGAACGCGCCAGGCGCGCGGTACCGAGCGCGGAGTCACCCTCGACGATGAACAGCTCGGAACGGTCAACTTCCTTGGTCCGGCAGTCCAGGAGTTTGGCTGGCAGGGCCGAGGACTCCAGCGCGGTTTTCCGGCGTTGGGTTTCCTTGTGCTTACGCGCCGAGATGCGGGACTTCATCTCGTTGACGATCTTTTCCATCACGGCGGTCGCTTGCGCCTTGTCCTGGCGGCCGCGCGCAGAAAGCTTATCCTTGATCCCCTGGGTCACCACGCGCGAAACAATCTGACGCACCGCAGACGTGCCGAGCACTTCCTTGGTCTGGCCTTCAAACTGTGGCTCAGCCAAGCGGACCGTCACGACCGCCGTCAGGCCGGCCATGACGTCGTCCTTTTCCGGCTTATCTTCGCCCGCTTTCAGGCGGCGCGCGTTGGCTTTGATCGCGTCGCGCACGGCGCGTGTGAGGCCGTTTTCGAAGCCGGCCAGGTGCGTACCGCCTTTAGGGGTCGCGATGATGTTCACGAAGGAACGCACCGTGGTGTCGTAGCCGATGCCCCAGCGCAGGGCGATGTCGACGTCACAAGTCCGCTCGACGTCTTGCATGGTCGCGTGCCCTTGATCGTCCAGCACCGGAACGGATTCGGTGAAGGTTCCGCTCCCCTGCAGCTTCCACGTGTCGGTCACGGACGCGTCGAGGGCCAGGTGGTCGACGAACTCGGTGAGCCCGCCGTCATACTGCATGACCTCTTCTGTGATTTCCGCGCGGGTTCCGTCTGCTTGCTTGAGGCGGCGTTCGTCACGGACCACGATGCGCAGGCCAGGAACCAGGAACGCGGTCTGGCGGGCGCGGCGTTCCAGGGCGGTCGCGTCGAATTGGGCGTCCGGCGTGAAGATTTGTGGGTCAGCCCAGTAGCGGACGCGGGTTCCGGTGACGCCCCGCTTAGCTTTGCCGATCACTTCCGGCTGCTGCGGCTCTTTATATGCGCTGAATGCGGCGTCTGGCTTCGGCTGGCCCTTATCGGTGAAGGTTCCGGGTTCGCCGCGGCGGAACTGCATACGGTATGTCTTGCCGCCGCGGTCAACTTCGACGTCTAGGCGGGACGAAAGAGCGTTGACGACGGACGCGCCGACGCCGTGCAGACCACCGGATGCCGTATAGGAGCCGCCACCGAACTTACCGCCCGCGTGCAGCTTGGTGAACACGACTTCGAGGCCGGAGAGCCCCGTGCGAGGCTCGACGTCGACCGGGATGCCGCGGCCGTCATCGGACACTTCGACCGAACCGTCGGAGTGCATCGTGATGGTGATAGTCGAGGCGTAATCAGCGAGGGCTTCGTCGACCGAGTTGTCGATGATCTCCCACAGGCAGTGCATGAGGCCCCGCGAATCGGTTGAGCCGATATACATACCCGGGCGTTTACGAACCGCCTCAAGTCCTTCAAGGACAGACAAGTGGCGGGCCGAATACTCGGATCGCTTGGACACGGTGATGCCTTTCTGAGGGATCTGCGCTGATGTTTCGATCTATGTAGCAGACGTTTTCTGGGCTTCGATTGAGTGAAGCTCTTCCCTTAAGAATAGGGTTCACCTGCGTTAAAGATGCGGAACCAGGCTTTCAAGGCCATGTCACATTCCGCATTGACGTACGCCGGTGGTGAAATTGGGGGCGTCTCGGGACTGTGTGGCTCGCGCGCGTGGTTACATTGATAGCTACAGATTCTGCGTTAGGTATAGGAGGATCTCATGAACGCGACTGCTACTCGTGAGCTGACTGCAGCTGATCGCTGCGATAAGTGTGGCGCTCAGGCGTATGTCCGCGCTACATTGACTTCTGGTGGGCAGCTTTTGTTCTGCGCGCACCACGCGCGCGCCGTTGAAGGGTCGCTTCGTCCGCAAACCAGCGAATGGCTGGATGAGTCGGACCAGCTGACTCTTAACGCCTAACCGTTTTCTCCCTGTGAGGTGATATCCGTGGTGACGTCTTCTTTGTTCGTTGAGACTGAACGTCCTGAGCGTTATGTGAAACAGCTTCTGTCCCATTTGACTCGGGTCAAGCCTGATCCTGAGGGCGGGCCGGATCGCGCTCGTTTCGTAAGTTCCGATGTCGAGGCTGGCACGCAGCTGGCTTTCACTGATGACGGTACGACCCCGGATGAGTCGAATTACACGCTTCTTGTGTGTGAACCGGAGCGCGGCGTTGCGGTGACTCACAACGCGTCGAGCGAGGAGACGCTTGAACGCTTGGAGAAGGTTGTGACTGGCCATTTGTGGCGTTTCATTCACGGCCGTGAAGCGCAGTATCCGGAGCATGAACGTAACGCAGGATAGTTATTGACTCTTTACTCGCATTCGGGGCGGGCATCCTGTTGGATGCCCGCCCCGAAACGTTTCTTCTGTCTGTCGCTTAGTCGAGGTAGTCGCGCAGCACCTGGGAGCGCGATGGGTGACGTAGCTTGGACATGGTCTTGGACTCAATCTGGCGGATGCGTTCGCGGGTCACGCCGTAGACCTTGCCGATTTCGTCGAGGGTTTTCGGCTGGCCGTCGGTGAGACCAAAACGCATTGCAACAACGCCTGCTTCGCGTTCGGAGAGCGTGTCGAGCACCGTGTGGAGCTGCTCTTGGAGCAGGGTGAACGATACGGCGTCGGCTGGGACGATCGCTTCCGAGTCTTCGATGAGGTCACCGAATTCGGAGTCGCCGTCTTCGCCGAGTGGCGTGTGGAGCGAGATCGGTTCGCGACCGTACTTCTGAACTTCAACGACGCGTTCGGGCGTCATGTCGAGTTCTTTAGCGAGCTCTTCCGGGGTTGGTTCGCGACCAAGGTCTTGCAACATCTGACGCTGTACGCGTGCGAGCTTGTTGATGACTTCGACCATGTGCACTGGAATACGGATGGTGCGGGCCTGGTCTGCCATGGCGCGGGTGATGGCCTGGCGGATCCACCATGTTGCGTAGGTCGAGAATTTGAAGCCCTTGGTGTAGTCGAACTTTTCGACCGCACGGATTAGACCGAGGTTGCCTTCCTGGATGAGGTCAAGGAACAGCATTCCGCGGCCTGTGTAGCGTTTAGCGAGCGATACGACGAGGCGGAGGTTCGCTTCCAGAAGGTGGTTCTTGGCGATGCGGCCGTCGTGAACGATCTGTTCGTAGTCGTAGCGCAGGCGCCTGTCCATGCGCTTGCCTTTTTCTTTCGCTTCTTCGAGCTTGTGCTGGGCGAAAAGGCCCGCTTCGATGCGGAGCGCAAGGTCGACCTCTTCTGCAGCGGTGAGCAGCGCGACTTTACCGATCTGCTTAAGGTAGTCCTTGACCGGGTCAGCGGTCGCCCCGGCGACAGTAACCTGCTGCTGTGGAGCGTCGTCTTCGTCGTTCGTGGAAAGAGTAAAGCCCTTGGACTCGTCGCTTTCCTTCTTACCGGACTTGGATTCGCCTTGCTTCTCCTGGCCGTGACGCTGTTCAGGCTCGTCGTCTTCGTCTTCGTCGTCGACGTCGTCGCGATCTTCGCGGTCGTCGTCTTCGTCCTCGTCGACGTCCTCGAGATCTTCGTCTTCGAACTCGTCTGGCTCTTCTTCGTCTTCGTCTTTTGGCTTGGCAGACTTCTTCGCCGCGGCTGCAGTCGTTGCCTTCTTAGCCGCAGGCTTGCGCGTGGTCGTCTTCTTGGCAGTCGCCTTCTTAGCGGCCGGAGCCGCTCCTTCCTCAGTCTCTTCTGCCTCTGCGGTTGCTTCCTCGGCTGCTGCCTTGCTCTTGGCAGCGGTCGAGGTCTTCTTAGCCGTTGCGGTCGCCTTAGCGGCGGTGCTCTTCGCAGCCGTAGTCTTCTTCGTGGCAGTAGTCTTCTTTGCAGCAGTGGTGCTCTTCGCTGCGGTCGACTTGGTAGCCGTAGTCTTCTTGGCTGCGGCGGTCTTGGTTGACGTGGTCTTCTTCGCAGTCGTGGACTTCGTTGCCGCGCTTGACTTAGCCGCAGTGCTCTTAGTGGTTGCGGTCTTCTTCGTTGCAGTCTTGGACGCAGCGCTCTTGGCGGTCGCACTCTTTGATGCGCTCGCCTTGGTGGTAGCGGCCTTGGTGGCGGTCGTCTTCGATGCGGCCTTCTTGGCAGGTGCCTTCTTTGCCGCGGTCGAGGTGGTCGCCTTTGGCTCCGCTACTGCGGTGTCCTTCGACTTCGAGGAGGTCTTCGCTGGCACGAGTTCCCTTTCTGGTCAGCAAAATCCGAGCGTGGCTAAGGGATGCTCACGCTACTATGACCCTGTCAAGTCCCAGGTGAATCGGCACACGCGTCGTGCTTTTGTGCCCCTGAGTTTGAAGGGTCGTTAAGGTTCAACGACGTAACGATCGCTTTTGTTCCCAATCTCCTGAAAAATTTTTCTTCATCTTTTAGGGACTTCAACCCACCGGGGGTAAGGCCGCGTGTCCAACACTTCCTTGACCTGCGTGGCAAACGTGTTCAAAGGCTTTGGGTCGTCCACATTGAAGCCGGCTTCGCGCGCCTCGATATCGGCGAACTCTTCTTTTTCCAGTAGGAGCGCTTGTTCGATTCCTTGTTCGGCTTGTTCACGGTTTCCCATCGCCCACTCAATCCACGCGAGCATTGCCCGCGCCGTTGAGTGCGGACCTTTCCCCGCTGCTTGGGTCATCGCACACGCGTATTCAGTGATGTTTCGGTGAGCTCTCAGACCATCTACTGACATTGGGCCACCCCACTCGCCTGTAAAAACTTCTCTGTACTCGACTGTCGAGGCGAGTCTGCAAGGGACAGTGATCTGTTGAATCATTCGTTCGCGTTCAGTTGCGATGTTCAACTGTGCGCATACCGCCGCCACGACGTGAACAAGAGAATGAGTCCAGGGGCCAACATACTGATTACTCGTGTGTGTATGCGGCCCAGGCTCCGACTCGTGAAGCTCATGCTGTCTGAGAACCCACTCCCAAACATCGACCATGTGCCATAAACCGTTGTTGACCAGCGCCCGGTCACGTTCCCGTTGCGCCGAGTCATATGCGGCATGGAAAAGCTCCTGCGCGCACTCAGGTATTGATTGATGATGGTTACGTGGCAGACCCTCCCCTAGGCGCGCCGGTTCGCTTGAGCGCACGTTGCTGTGGTGAGTGGCCCACTCGCCGCCTTCGTGGATGGTGGCGTTGGAGAACCATCTAGACTCTTCAACCGCGTACGCCATGACAATGTTGGGCCACCGCTGCGCACACGTCTCAACCCAACGGCGTCCTGCAACGCCGGTGTCGTAGAGCCCCACGATGACCCGGTGCGATTCACGTGCACTCCGCTCTACAACGCGTTCACACTGTTTGAGGTCCTGCTGGGTCCAGGCGTCACACCGAACCGTTCCTGTCCATACATCGTTCTCATCGGTCAGGATGAGAACTACCGCGTGGTGCGGCTGCTGTTCGCAATGTTGCTCTACGTAACGAAGTACATGCCGGAAATGTCCGATGCGCTTGTGGCTAACGCTGTTTGGTCCACGGAATTTGTTTGGTCCACTGTGGTCACTACGGCCGGTGGGATCTGGAGAAAGTTCAGAGATGCTCATAGACCGATTTCATCCGGTCAAAGAACGCCTCGGTGGGCCTCACAAGAAATAGTGGATATCAAGCCGTGGATCACCCGGCTGTGGATTCCCGAACCGGCCTCTATTTGACCCTGCGGCGAGCACGAATCTGTTGCATGAAAACATGCCTGAGCGGCGCGTAATCCGGATACCGCTTGCGTACGAGCCGCAGTGAGACGAAGAACCCGATGTAACCGATCACATACATCGCCAGCACGACGGTGAATGCAAGCTGGAAGCCTTCCAACGTATACAAAGCCCCGCCAGACGTCGCCGCACCTGCGCTCGGGTGCCCAGCCACCGCATCGAGCACAAACCCCACGCCGCCGATCGCGATCAAGCCGCCGGAGAACGAACCCACGTTCGCAACACCGGTCGCAGTGCCAGCAAGATGCGGAGGGTTCTCGGTGCGAGTGAAATCGAACGCGATCATCGATGCGGGGCCACCGCACGCCAAAACCGTGACGGCCACGAAGTTCATCCACAACGGAGCCCCGCCCGGCCACACAACCAACGCGACCCAACAGGCCAGCCCAGCCATCGAAACCAGGATCACCAAAAGGGAACGCCGGTACGGGTAGCGTGCGACCAAAACACCCAAAATAGGGCCGAAAACCATCGCAACGAACACGAACATGCTCATCAACACACTCGCTCGAGCCGGTGCGTAACCCATGCCCGAAACAAGGTACGGGTACCCCCACACGAGCAGATACACGTTGACGGAAAACGCACCCAACCAGTGCGTCCAAAACCCAAGCCACGTACCCGGGCTCACGCCAACCGCCTTGATCTGGCTCAGCAACGACAACCGCTGCCCGCCAGAATGCGACGGCCGTTTACCGCCCGGGAAATCCTTGACCGCAATAACGGTGAGCGCGAACGCCAAAACGCTCATCGCCGCCAAAGAAACGAACGTTGTCGTCCAGCCGCGCCAACCCAAAAGCCACGCAACGGGGAACAGCGACATCAGCTGACCAACTTGCCCCAACGTTCCCGTCAGCTGCGACATCACAGGGTTCAGACGCGGCGCAAACCACGCGGGAACCAGCCGCATCACGGACACGAACGTCATCGCATCGCCAGCACCCACCAGGACGCGTCCCACATAGCCCTGGACCACATCGCCGGCTAGCGCCAAAACGAATTGCCCCGCGGCCATCAGAACCGCACCGATCGCGATCATCCACCGCGAACCGATCCGGTCCACAAGCGTCCCCACCGGAATCTGGAGCGCCGCGTACACGACCAACTGCACGACGCCGAACGTGCCCAGCACTGCCGCCGTTGCGTTGAAACGCTCGGTAGCTTCCAGACCGGCAACACCGAATGAGGTACGTTGCGTCACCGAAACCATGTACGCGAATACGGCGACGCCCCACACGAGCCACGCGCCGCGGCTCGTTTTATTTGTCATTAGCTTTATTCTTCATCGTCTCGTTCGTCTGCTTGATCGCCTTCAACCTGTGGCTTGGCCTCAATCTGGCCCCACATTTCGGCATCCTCAGCGAACGTATCAGATACGTTGCTCAAAAACTTTTGTGCAGCGGCCGCGATCTGCTCACCATCGGGCAGTTCGGATTCATCGTCGGCGAGCGCAGCAGACGAACGCAATAGCGGGGTTTCCATGTCGTAGCGCTTCTCAAGACCTTCAAGCATCGAAGCCGCTTCAGGGGTCGACTGAAGTTGCTCCTCAATCTGGGCGTCCACGGCCCGGCCGAGTTCGCGCAGCTGCTCGCTCGGAACGGAGATACCGGCATGCGCGGCGATCGCGTCCAAACCTGCAACAGCCGCCGCTGGATAGTCGGAGTCCGCGATGTAGTGCGGAACTTGGACCGTCATGCCAGTCACGTTAAAGCCGTGTTCAGTGAGCCGGGCCTCAAGCAAATGCGAGAACGAGGCCGGCAAGTTGAACGGCCCACTTTCCAGGCCACCAGAGTCACCGTGTTCGCGCACCACGATCGGGCGCGTATGCGGAACCGGAAGCGGCATCGAATGAACAATGGAAACCTCGTTCGAGCCCACCGAGTCCAGTAGCTCGGTCACCGCCATCACGATGCGCTCCCACGCGATCACCGGCTCGGCACCAGACACGAGGATCGCCTGGTTCCCGAGCTCATCCGTGACGATGTCGGCTCCCAGACGCGGCGCACGGTAATCCTTGAACGTCCCGTCTTCGAACGTGATGCGTGGGCGGCGAGCACGGTGGTCGATTAGGAGGTCGGAGTCGAACTCCGCCAACGGTTTCAGCGTCATCTCGCCGCGGATAGCGCGGCGCATCATGCGCACGCCTGATCCCGCATCGAAGGCACCATCCACAAGAACAACAACGGGCAGGTTCGCTTCTGCGATCTGCCGTTGCGCTCTCCCGTGCACATCGATGATGTCATCTCCCAACACCGTGGTCAGACGCTCCTTCCATGCCGCTTGATCGCGTATTGCCGCTCCGCTCACACGTGTAACTGCTTCTATAACACAGTTAGAACACCATTTGTTCCCGTCCGTTCCGCAGCTTGATCCGGTCTGTTCCACAGTTTTGTCCAGTCCGTTCCACAGAGGGTGCGCATATGCTTGGAGATAGTGGCCTCGCTCACGCGCGGCTGTATCGCGGCCGATATTCTTCGGCCTCTTCGATTCGTACAAGTTCGATTCGTACTCGATTAGTACAAGGAGATTTCACGCCAGTGCACGCCATTGATGAATTCACCCTTTCCGTCATTGCCCCTGACGAGTCCGGCCTCAAGCCTGACGCAACCGTTTGGGTTGCACGCGCTGAGAACGATGCGGCAGTAGTTCTCGGTGACGCTCCAGAGGGTCTCGCTGAAGCTCTTGAAGGCTTGGCTTTTGGCGCCGATGCCGGCCAGATCGCGCAGGTTCCGGGCGCGGGCGACAACGGATCGCTCGCCGTCGTTGTGGGCTTGGGTTCGGTTGTTGACCCAACGCCAGAAGATCTGCGCCGTGCAGCAGGCGTTGCAACCCGCGCCCTCGCTGGCCGTGAAACCGCGCTGCTGCGCTTCCCAACTGAAGAGCCAGAGCTTTTGAGCGCAACGCTTGAAGGTGCGTCGCTCGGTGCGTGGGCTTTCCGTGCTTACAAGTCCTCCAAGCCAGCCAAGGGCAACCCGCTTGAGCAGGCCGTCGTAGCAACGGGTCTCGCCAAGGACAAAGCAACAAAACAGATCGTTGAGCACGCAGCCATCGTGACCCGCCACGCCAAGCAGGTCCGTGCACTCGTCAACACCTCCCCAGCTGACCTGTTCCCAGAGACCTTCGCAGAATACGCACAGGAGCAGGCCTCCGGAACCAAGGTCAAGGTTGAGGTGTGGGACGAAAAGCGCCTCGCTAAGGAAGGCTTTGGCGGCATCATCGGCGTTGGTCGCGGTTCTGAACGCGGCCCGCGTCTGGTCAAGCTCTCCTACGAGCCATCCAAGAAGGCTAAGCACCTCTCGATCGTCGGTAAGGGCATCACGTTCGACACCGGCGGTATCTCGCTCAAGCCAGCTGGCGGCATGGAAGAAATGAAGTCCGACATGACAGGTGCAGCCACGACTCTACACGCCGTGTTGGCTGCCGCTGAGCTCGGCCTCAACACCCGCGTCACCGGCTGGCTGTGCCTCGCAGAGAACATGCCATCCGGTTCCGCAACCCGCCCAGGCGACGTCCTGACCATGTACAAGGGCACGACCGTCGAGGTCACCAACACCGACGCCGAAGGTCGCTTGGTCCTGGGTGACGGCCTTACCAAGGCCTCGGAAGAAGACCCAGACCTGCTTCTCGACATCGCAACCCTGACCGGTGCGCAGCTCGTTGCGTTGGGTGCCCGCACCGCAGGCATCATGGGCGACGACGAAGCCACCGCCGCGATCGAGGCCGCGGCAGAAACCACCGGCGAACTGCTGTGGAGCATGCCGATCCCAGAAGAGATCCGCAAGGACCTCGACTCCGTGACCGCAGACCTGCGCAACTCGGGCGACCGCAACGGCGGCATGCTGAAGGCCGCTGCATTCCTGCGCGAATTCGTTGGCACCAAGGACGACGACAACAAGCCAACCTGGGGCCACATCGACATCGCAGGTCCGTCCTTCAACAACAGCGCACCGTGGGGCCACACTCCAAAGGAAGGCACCGGCTACGCACTGCGCACGCTCGTTGAAGTCGCAGCCAACCTCGGCGACAACTAAAACACATGCCCTAGCCAAAAGCTGAGGGCTTAGACAACCGAACAACGCAGAGGGCCTGGCGGCCACAACCCGCCGAAACCAGTCTGGGAACGGTCTGGCAACGGCACAAAATCGGCTCATGATCGTCTAGAAATCGGCTCATTGCTGATTTCGACGGCCGCCAGGCCCTCTGCTGTCCACAAACCCGCCCGCAGGGGCTAACATAAAGAGAAGCATCTCAACACCGACCTAAGGGAGCATTCCGTGGCCGAATCGGCAACGACAGAATTTGACGTGTTGGTCCTCGGCGGAGGTTCCGCCGGCTACTCAGCGGCTCTTCGCTCCGCACAGCTGGGCATGAAGGTTGGCCTGGTTGAGCGCAGCAAGCTGGGCGGCACCTGCCTGCACACCGGCTGTATTCCAACCAAGGCGTACCTGCACTCCGCAGAGCTCGCAGACGAAGCACGCACCGCATCCAAGTACGGAGTCAACACGACTCTTGACTCCATCGACATGGCTGCCGTCAAGAAGAACAAAGACACCATCGTCCAGGGCAAGTTCCGTGGCTTGTCCGGCCTGATCAAGATGCGCAAGATCGAGGTCATCGAAGGTGAAGGTAAGCTCACCGGCCCTGACACCGTGACTGTGGACGGCACCGAGTACAAGGGCAAGAACATCGTCCTGGCTACCGGTTCCAAGACCAAGACCATGGGCATCGACATCACCGGCCGAGTCATCACCTCGACCGAAGCCCTCGAAATGGACTACCTGCCTGAGTCCGCGATCGTTCTCGGCGGCGGTGTCATCGGCGTCGAGTTCGCATCCATGTGGAACTCCTTCGGCGTTGACGTGACCGTCGTTGAAGGCCTGCCATCGCTGGTTCCAAACGAGGACCCATCGATCATCAAGGTCCTTGAGCGCGAGTTCAAGAAGAAGGGCATCAAGTCCAAGACCGGCGTCTTCTTCGAAGAAGTCACCCAGGACAACGACAAGGCAACCGTGAAGCTTGCCGACGGCACCTCGCTCGAAGCAGACCTCGTGCTGGTCGCTGTTGGTCGCGCACCTGTCACCGAAGGCTTCGGCTACGAAGAGCAGGGCATCGAAGTTGACCGCGGCTTCGTCATCACGAACGAGCGTCTCCACACCGGCGTGGGCAACATCTACGCGATCGGCGACATCGTCCCAGGCGTTCAGCTCGCACACCGCGGCTACCAGCACGGCATCTTCGTCGCAGAAGAGATCGCTGGCAAGAACCCGGTCATCGTTGAAGACATCAACATTCCGAAGGTCACCTTCTGCGAGCCAGAGATCATGTCCGTGGGCTACTCGCAGCCAAAGGCTGAAGAGAAGTTCGGTAAGGACAACATCGAGGTCGCTGAATACAACCTCGCCGGCAACGGTAAGTCCTCGATCCTCGGCACCGGCGGCATCGTCAAGATGATCCGCGTCAAGGAAGGCCCGATCGTAGGCGTCACCGGCATCGGCGGCCGCTTCGGCGAGCAGATCGGTGAGGCACAGCTGATTGTGAACTGGGAAGCATACCCAGAAGACGTCGCACACCTCGTCCACGCCCACCCAACCCAGAATGAGTCCCTGGGCGAGGTTGCTCTGGCACTGGCCGGCAAGCCTCTCCACGGCTAACTCTTATCGATAAGCCGCCGGTGAGTTCGAACACATGAGCACATCGCAGGTGCGTTCGAGCTCGCCGGCGTCTTAGGCTTATACGTAATAGCGTTATCACTACAAGCATTAACGGCCCGGGGACATCACAGTTTCTTGGGTAACGTGAGGAAGACAGCTCCGCCGGTTGCAGAATTAGCGGGGCAAAGAACAGGAGTGAGTTCCGATGTCTGAGACCGTGAACCTGCCCGAACTGGGCGAATCAGTTACCGAAGGAACCGTGACCCGCTGGCTCAAGTCCGTCGGCGATTCGGTAGAAGTCGACGAACCGTTGGTGGAAGTGTCCACCGATAAGGTCGACACCGAAATCCCATCGCCTGTCGCCGGCGTCATCGAGGAGATCCTCGTCGACGAAGACGAAGACATCGAAGTTGGCGCTCCGCTGGTCGTCATCGGCGACGGCTCCGGTAGCTCCGATGGTGGCTCTGATGATTCCGCTGACGAAGCTGAAGAGGAAGAAGCCCCAGCTGAAGAGGCTGCCGAAGAGACCGCTGAAGCTGAAGAAAGCCAGGACTCCGGTTCCGAGGAATCGGGTTCTGAGGACTCCGGCGCGTCGGATTCCGGTTCGGACGACTCGGGCGAGAAAACCGAGATCAAGTTGCCTGAGCTCGGCGAATCCGTTACCGAAGGCACCGTGACCCGCTGGCTCAAGGAAGTCGGCGATTCCGTCGATGTTGACGAGCCACTCATCGAGGTTTCGACCGACAAGGTCGACACCGAGGTCCCATCCCCTGTCGCTGGTACTCTGCTTGAGATCAAGGTTGAGGAAGACGAAGACGTCGAGGTCGGCCAGGTCTTGGCTATCGTCGGCTCGGGTTCCGCATCCTCTTCTTCCGAGGCACCAAAGGAAGAGCCGAAGGAAGAAACTAAGGAAGAGGCCCCAGCCGAGGAGCCAACTGAGGAACCGGCTGAAGAGTCCAAGCCAGAGCCAAAGGAAGAGCCTAAGGAAGAGGCTAAGTCGGAGCCTGCTCCAAAGGCAGAGTCCGCATCTGCCGGTGCAGATAAGTCTGCCGCTGGCTACGTGACCCCGATCGTCCGCAAGCTCGCTAACGACAACGGCGTTGACTTGAACTCGATCGAAGGCACCGGCGTTGGAGGCCGCATCCGTAAGCAGGACGTCGAGGCCGCTATTGAGAAGCAGAAGTCCGCTTCCGCTTCCCAGCCAGCTGCCGCATCGGCACCTGCCTCGTCCGCACCAGCTGCGAAGGCGCCTTCGAACGTTCCGTCGCCTGAGGCTCTCAAGGTTCGTGGCACGACCGTCAAGGCTCCACGCATCCGCCAGGTCATCGCTTCCCGCATGCGTGAGTCGCTGGACATCTCGACCCAGCTGACCCAGGTTCAGGAAGTCGACATGACCCGCATCGTCGCGCTGCGCAAGCAGGCTAAGGCCTCCTTCCAGCAGACCCACGGCGTCAACCTGACCTACCTGCCGTTCATCACTAAGGCCGTTACGCACGCTCTGACTCAGATCCCTGCGTTCAACGCCTCCTACGATGAAGAGAAGCAGGAGATCACCTACCACGACGCCGAGCACATCGGCATGGCTGTCGACACTGAGCGCGGCCTGCTGGTACCGGTGATCTCGGATGCTGGCGACTTGTCGCTGGCTGGCGTTGCTAAGAAGATCGCGGAAGCCGCTGACAAGGCACGCACCAACAAGCTCAGCCCGTCTGACTTGTCCGGTTCGACCTTCTCGATCACCAACATCGGTTCGGTTGGCGCGCTGTTCGATACCCCGATCATCAACCAGCCGAACGTCGGCATCTTGGGTACGGGCATCATCGAGAAGCGTCCACGCGTTGTGACCGACGAATTCGGTAACGACGCGATCGCTATCCGCCACATGATGTACCTGTCGCTGACCTACGATCACCGACTGGTTGACGGCGCTGATGCAGGTCGCTTCCTGCAGACCGTCAAGGCGCAGCTCGAGAACGCGGAGTTCGCTTCTGAGCTCGGCCTCTAAGACAGCTGCTCGACGCACATATGCATAGGTCCGGGGCCGCAACCGTGAGGTAGCGGCCCCGGAGCCATGTGCAGCGGATCATCTGCAGCGGACGCTGTAGACACCAGATTTCATTTACGCCCAAAATAACAAGGACCTTTTCATGAACATACTGCAAGATATTCTCTTGGGCCTGCACATGGTTGGCCTCGCCGCGATCGTCGGTGGCTGGCTCACTCATTTCAAGCCAGCAACCGTGACCGTTTGGCAGGTTTACGGCGCGATCATCCAGGTAGTCACCGGCCTCGGCATGTTCGGAACAACGATGGCCTCCGGCGGTCAGATCAACCACATGTGGTTCGGCATCAAGTTCGCACTGGGTCTCATCATCCTGGTCTGCGCGCTCATCGGCTACAGCAAGGCTAAGAAGGGCCAGGAAGTTCCAACTGGTCTAGCCCACGGTGTAGGTGGCCTCGGCTTCCTCACGATCTTCTTCGCCGTATTGGGTCGCTAACCACTACCCTTTCTGCTTGGCCGCAGCTGAGATAGTGTCTATCTTCCAGCTGCGGCCAACGCGTTTAAACCCAACCTCGAGAGCCTCCGTGCGCTCAGGCTCACGCGCCACGACACGTCCGGACTCCGTTTCAACCGTGTGGGCATTCAAAGTCAACTCGACAGTCGCTGTCGCGGATCCAGCGTCCGACTGCCCGGTTCGGATGCCGACGCGTTGCAGGCGCATTTCAACCCCTGAGAACCTGTGCTTCTGAGAACGCATGTTCTCGATCATCGTCCGGTCACTTTTCAGCGCTTCAGCGTGCTCCGTATAGACCTTCTCGAGCGCAACGGCATCACGTCGGTTAAGCGCATCGATCCGTGATTCGAGCTGCCGTTCAACTTCTTTCTCGCTCAGCTTTCCCTGCCGAGATGCTTCAGACGATGGCGGGGACGCCGGGCCAGATTCCTTCACAGACGTTGTAGGTTGCGTTGGTTCATCGATACGTGAAGCCTGAGCCTCACCCTGCGAACGAGGCGAGAGGAAAAGCAGGAGGCTCGCAACCGTGAGCATCCCCAAAACAGCCACAGTGACAATCATGAATTGCGGCGTGACCCTCACCGAGTTCAGCAATGTTCCCAGCAGAAAACGTGGCCGTTCCCGGCCGCGCTTCGAAGCTCTCCTTGATTGTCGCCTCCGGCTCGCAGCCTTCGCTGGGCGATGTTGGGTCAACATCAAGGCCCGACCCTCGGCACGAATCGCTTGATCGATGTTCAGCGGTTCGGGCTCCTGCACAGCTAATACCTCAGCTGCGATGTCAGCAGCCTCCGGCCGCTCCCCCGGATCCGCTGCTAGACAGTCATCGATCAGCTGAGCGAAGCGCTCATCGATGCCCTCCACCAATAGCGGCAACGGTATTCGGCTCTTAGCTTCCCCTGGCGACTCACCCGTCAGAACAAACCATGCGAGCGCACCCCACCCCCACACGTCACGGGACTGCGTTGATTCCTCTTCAACCGGCGCAAACCCGGCCGTCATACTGGTCCCGGGAGCCGCGCCTAATGCGCGGGCATTCCCAGGGTCGATCAACACGGGAGCGCCGTCGGCCCTAAACATGACGTTCTGCGGGCTCACGTCCCCGTGCACCGCCCCGTGGGCGTGAAGATGCGCCAAGGCTTGCGCGATCGGCACGAGCAACGTCACAGCTTCACCTACCGGAAGCACACCGCGCGCTTCCAGAAGGCCTGCCGCGGAACCGCCCGGGACAGCCTCCATAACAAGCTGCCGCGCGTCCTCGGCCTCGAATGTCGGGTCATCAGTTTCCCGAATACCGGACAGTTCCCCTGAATAGATTTTCACGAGGTGCGGATGATCCCAGGCTGCTGGTACGGACTGCGCGCATTCTTGACTCGGTTGCCGACTACGCCGCACGGCTACCGGATGCCCACCTCGAGTTTCAAAATGCACATCCGCTTCCCCGCCTGAGCGCAAATAGCTCCGGATATCACGGCTCACATCCTTCTCCAGAACTTCGGGTTGCTGATCTTCAGGTTCGTAAGGCATCCGACTCTCGCTCCCTCGAGTCACAAAACTCAATACGTGGACGTTCTGAAAATCAGTGTGCAATATTCAGCGCCGCTGCCGCTGAGTTGTCCACAGGTAGCCCTTGCCAGCGCAAATATTCCGTTATTCACAGCAACCTCTTATGGGTGAGCTTTCCCCAACGGCTGTCAACAGAGCACTCTTCATCGCATGCGGACACTATGCTGTTACGCATGGACATCACCGTGCTGCAACCTGGATACGGCTCAGAGGCCGTCGAATATATGGAGGCATGGAGCCTCCAGCAACGCATCCATGACGACGTTGTGGAAGGCAACGCCCAACCAACGTTGATCCTCCTCGAGCACCCGCCAACTTATACGGCCGGCCGTCGCACACAGGACTCCGATCGTCCAACCGACGGAACCCCCGTCATTGACGTCGACCGCGGCGGGCTCCTCACCTGGCACGGTCCCGGCCAGCTTGTGGCCTACCCCATCGTTCCGCTTAAGGACCGCGCCGCCATCAAACCTTTCGTATGGGCGCTTGAAGAGGCCATCATCAAAACTGTGGCCGACTACGGGATCACCGCGCAGCGCGTGGATAAGCGCGCGGGAGTCTGGGTCATCAAGGAAGGCGTGCAAGACGAGAAGATCGCGGCGATCGGCCTGCACATCGAAAACGGTGTCTCGATGCACGGACTCGCGCTCAACGTCAACAACAGCCTAGACCCCTACAACGTGATCGTCCCGTGTGGCATCCAGGATGCCGGAGTCACTACGATGACGTTGCAGACCGGACGGAACATTACAGTGACCGATGTTGTTGAGTCTTTACGTAAGCACCTCCTGGAAGAGCTTGCGCCCGTCATCGCGACCCCAGAAAACTTTTCCGCGAATCAGAACACCAAGGAGAAGACCCGAGCATGAGCGCCCCAGCACCTGAAGGCCGCCGACTTTTGCGCGTCGAGGCACGCAACGCAGCAGTCCCTGTGGACCGGAAGCCTGAGTGGATTCGCGCCGAACTCAACATCGGCCCGGAATACGTCAGCCTCAAGAAAGATGTGCATGCGAAAGGCCTTCACACGGTGTGTGAAGAAGCCGGTTGCCCCAACATCTTTGAATGCTGGGAAGACCGCGAAGCATCGTTCCTGATCGGCGGTTCCCAGTGCACCCGCCGTTGCGACTTCTGCCAGATCGACACCGGTAAGCCACAGCCGCTCGACCCAACCGAGCCTCTCAAGGTTGCAGAATCCATCCGCGAAATGCAGTTGCGTTACGCAACCGTCACGGGTGTTGCACGCGACGACCTCGAAGACGGCGGTGCATGGCTCTACGCCGAGACCGTCCGCAAGGTTCACGAGCTCAACCCGAACACCGGCATCGAGCTTCTCATCCCAGACTTCAACGGCGATCCAGATGCGCTTGACCAGATCGTTGAATCGGCGCCAGAGGTCTACGCGCACAACGTGGAGACCGTTCCACGCATCTTCAAGCGCATCCGCCCGGCTTTCCGTTACGAGCGTTCCCTCGAAGTGATCCGTTACGCGAAGGATCGCGGGCTCATCACCAAGTCCAACCTGATCCTCGGCATGGGTGAAACCCGTGAAGAAATCTCGGAGGCGCTGCGTGACCTGCACGAGGCAGGCACCGACATCATCACGCTGACCCAGTACCTGCGCCCAACGCAGCTTCACTTGCCAGTTGATCGCTGGGTCACCCCAGCGGAGTTCGTTGAGCTCAGCGAAGAAGCAGAAGAGATCGGTTTCGGCGCCGTCATGGCTGGCCCTCTGGTTCGCTCGTCCTACCGTTCGGGCCGTTTGTGGGCACGTGCAATGAAGAACACGGGCCGGGAAATCCCAGCCCACCTCAGCCACATCGACGACAGCGGCTCCGCACGTCAAGAAGCGGCGTCCCTCGTCTAACAGGCCTACCGACGGGGTGGATACAGCCATGCCTCACAAACCGAGAACACAGCGCAAACCGCGGGCAATAATTGCCGCTGCGGTAAGCATGCTCGCCCTCGCAACGTTGAGCGCATGCGGCGACGGCAAGACGCCAGAGCCAAGTGACCCTGCCCCGTCGGTTAGCCCCACCGAAACGACGAGCCCCTCACCAACAGAGGAACCCGATCCAAAAGAACCCGGCACCGACATCGACGCGTGGCCAAACGACCTCACCCCAGTGACTGTGAAAACCCTCAAGGACCCGGTGCTTGAGCACAGCTTCACGGTGAAGCAGGTCCTCGTGAACCCAAAAGGTTTGCCAGATCCGCCTGAGAAAACCGGGTGGCTACTCGCCCAAGTCGAGGTCACTGCAGGGGCTTCCACGATGAACGAGCCACGGTGTTCCTTCATCCAGGTTTCACGAGACTCAAGCTACTCACCGGAAGCCTCCCACCAGGTCATCGCCAACTATGCCGAGGCCCTCAACAACGTTGATGAATACAAAGAACTAGGTATCAGTCCCCTCTCGGTCACTGAATCCAGAACCCCTGTCACGGGTTGGTGCCTGTACCAGGTCAAAAACCTCAACCCGGAGAAACCCGAATCTGAGAAGCCAGAAGGCGTCGATGGCGCATTGCTATGGATGCATGTGCATCGCCCAGCGATGAAAGACCCAGGGAAAAACAGCTTCCCTGAATACGTCGAGTCCGCCAGAATACGCTTCGCCCATGATCAGCCCACACCGGAGGCTGAACAGGACAGTGACCGAACGGGACAGTAGCTAAACAGAACAGTGACTAAGCAGGACAGCGAGCGGTAACGTCCCGTTTCGTCGCTAGCTCCAGCATCCTCAGCTCGACCGTCTAGAATGGTTCATTATGGCCAGACTTGATCAGAACGCCCGCGAACAAATCGCGAAGCTGCGTGAACAACAAAAAGCGGAAAAGCAGGCTCAAAAAGACGCCAAGAAACGTGCGCGTGCCGCAAAGAAAGAGAACGGACGCGGCGGACAGATCCGTGAAATCTTCCGCATGACCCGCGAAGCGAAACCAGCGCTGCCATGGATCATGCTGGGTATCGTGCTCGGTTCGGGTGCGCTTGGTTTCGGTATCGGTTGGTTGCTGAAGAACTGGATCACGTTCCTCATCATCGGCCTCGTCGTCGGCCTCATGCTCGCGATGCTCTACATGTCGCGTAGCGGTGAGAAGGTCGCGTTCCAGAAGATTGAGGGCCGCCCAGGTGCAGCCGGTGCCGCGATGTCGATTCTGCGCCGTGGCTGGATCCTCAAGGAAGAGCCTGTTGCGGTTTCCCCTCGCACTCAGGACCTCGTGTTCATGGCCATTGGTCGTCCTGGTGTAGTTCTGGTCACTGAGGGCCCTAACGGTCGTGTCCGTTCCCTGGTTGAAGGCGTTCGCCGCGACGTCGAGCGTGCAGTTCGCGGCGTTCCGGTAACGATCATCAACGCTGGCTCCGGCAAGAACCAGACCCCTCTGCCTGAGGTCTCCAAGACGATGAAGAGCCTGCCGAAGGCGATTTCACGTCAGGAAGTCCGCGCCGTGGACCAGCGCCTTTCGACTCTGCGTTTGTCCAAGCCGCCGATCCCTAAGGGCATGGACCCTAACCGCCCGCCACGCATGTCGCGCCGTGCGCTCCGCGGTAACTAGTAGCGCTTTTCGTTAGATACGCCGATGGCGGTGGAGATCATGTCTCCACCGCCATCGGCGTCTTTATAGTCAGTTGAGGGCTGTTATTTGCGGACGATGCGACCGCTGGCTCCGCCGCGAACCACTGTCAGCACGAGGCCGCGGAGACGGTCGTGGACACCGCGCTGATCGGCGTCCATCACAACAGGCGGGATCACGAGCAACAGGAGGACGGTGCGGATCAAAGCGTCGAGTGGCGAGATCGGGCTGCCGTCTAAACGCTGAACCTGCAGGCCTAGGATCCAGTGGCCGATCGTGCGACCGAAGATCGTCAACATCACGAGTGTCATCACTGCGAACGCTACGAGGTTAAGCCACGGCAGCACGTCCCGACTGATGAGCCACGAAACACCCATCGCGAGACCCCAGTCGATCAGCAACGCCAAGATACGTGGGCCCATACGGCCCACTGATCCCGGCCCAGACTCTGGGCGGCCGAGTCCCGCACCGGGATATTCGATGTTATGGGTTTGAGGAGGTCCGCTAATCCACGAGCCAATATCGGCTCGTGTGACGCGTGTCTCGCGCTCGTTGTCACGTTTTTGGGCCATGAGCCTCATTCTACGTGGGGAGCCGGCCGAGACTTTTTCTGTACGGCACGCAGTTTCTCAACCAGACAAGAACAGTGCTTCTAAAGAATGCGAACGCAATGCATCTAAAGAAGACGAACACAGCGCAGACAAAAACCAACATGCTTGGGAACTTTTTGACTAAACTAGAACGCAAGGCCCGCCGTATCTCAACGGGCCACACACCATGCCTAGGAGGCTACAGACGTGTTTACGTCACCGGAAGAAGTACTGTCCTTCATCGAAAAAGAGGAGGTGCAGTTCGTCGACATTCGGTTCACTGACTTGCCTGGCATGCAGCACCACTTCAACGTGCCAGCCTCGACGGTCGACGAGGATTTCTTCGTCAACGGCCAGCTGTTCGACGCTTCCTCGATCCGCGGTTTCGAGGGCATCGCTAACTCCGACATGCAGCTTATCCCGGACATCAAGACGGCTTTCGTTGACCCGTTCCGCGCAGCGAAGACCCTCGTCATGACGTTCTCCGTGGTCAACCCTCGTACGGGCGAGCCATACGGCCGTGACCCACGCGGCGTAGCGGAACGCGCCGAGGCCTACCTTGCATCGACCGGCATCGCTGACACGGCTTTCTTCGCATCTGAAGCCGAATTCTTTATCTTCGACGACGTGACCTACTCGACCGAGCCACACAACAGCGGTTTCAGCGTCGACTCCGTCGAAGCCCCATGGAACACCTCCGCGATCGAGGTTGCAGGCAACCTGGGCCATAAGATGCGCCTCAAGGGCGGCTACTTCCCGGTCTCCCCTAACGACAAGCAGGCAGACCTTCGCGACGACATCTCTCTGCGGTTGACCGAGGTTGGCCTGAAGGTCGAGCGTGCGCACCACGAAGTTGGTGCAGCCGGTCAGGCGGAAATCAACTACGAGTTCAACACGCTCGTGCACGCGGCTGACGACCTCATGAAGTTCAAGTACGTCGTCAAGAACGTCGCCGAAGAATGGGGCAAGTCCGCAACCTTCATGCCGAAGCCGCTCCAGAACGACAACGGCTCCGGTATGCACTGCCACCAGTCCCTCTGGAACGACGGCAAGCCACTGTTCTACGACGAGCTCGGCTACGCGAACCTGTCCGACACCGCCCGCTGGTACATCGGCGGCCTGCTACACCACGCATCGGCTGTCATGGCGTTCACCAACCCGACCGTGAACTCCTACCGCCGCCTCGTCAAGGGCTTCGAAGCACCAGTCAACATGGTGTACTCGCAGGGCAACCGCTCGGCCGGCATTCGTATCCCGATCACCGGCTCCAATCCGAAGGCTAAGCGCCTCGAGTTCCGCGCACCTGACGGCTCATCGAACCCATATCTCGCGTTCGCTGCACAGCTCATGGCGGGCTTGGACGGCATCCGCAACCGCATCGAACCGGCAGACCCGATCGATAAGGACCTCTACGAGCTCCCACCAGAGGAAGCCGCAGACATTCAGAAGGCGCCAGAAACCCTCTCCGAGGCGCTCGAGGCGCTGCGTGAGGATCACGAGTTCCTGCTCGCAGGCGACGTGTTCACCGAAGACCTCATCGAAACCTGGATCGAGGACAAGTACGAGAACGAAGTGCGCCCGATGATGGCCGCTGTCACCGCACTGGAATACGAGCTCTACTACTCGCTCTAAGCCGCGGGCTAGCTGAGCACACTAAACCATACAGTCGGAGGGGCTGGGAACCACACGGTTCCCAGCCCCTCCGACTTTGAGCGTTACAGATCAGCTAGGACAGCCGCGACGACTACCGCGGTTGCTCGCCGTAGAACAGTTCCTCGAACACCTGCCGCGAACGCCGCGCGACACGAAGCCACGCTTCTTCCAGCTCCGGTCCGGCGTCTTTACCCCAGCCGATCCACGTCGCGACCGCCGAAATCTCCGAGCGGCTCGACGGGAACGAATCCGACGCCCGCCCCGTGCACGCCATGTTCGCGGCACGCACATCGGTCGCCAGCTTCCACGCCGTCTCGAGGCTCTCGGCGTCCTCCTGGCTAATCAACCCAGCATGATGCCCGGCGCGCAATGCCTCGAGGGTGTTCGTGGTCTGCAAACCCGGGTGCCGCTTAGCGAAACGCAGCTGCATCGATTGAACCAGCCACTCGACATCGCTCAAGCCACCGGGCCCGAGCTTCACGTGCCGTCTCGGGTTCACGCCGCGTGGCAACCGCTCCCCCTCAACCCGAGCCTTGACCCGACGGATCTCCTGAAGCTCTTTATCCGAAAGGCCGTGCTGATACCGCACCGGGTCGATCAGCTCGATGAATTTCTGCCCGACTTCCTCATCGCCAGCAAACGGGCGGGCACGCAGTAACGCCTGACGCTCCCACGTCTCAGCCCACCGCTCGTAATAGTCCGCATAAGACTCCAGCGAACGTACCAACGGCCCGTTCTTGCCCTCGGGACGCAAGTCGACATCGATCTTCAACCGGTGCTCCGCCAGAATCGGAGGCGTCAACGAACCCGACAGCAGATGCCCCAATGCAGAGGCCATTCGGTTGGCTTGCTGCTTCGCCGCTTCCGGGTCAACGCCTTCGACCGGCTCATACACATACATCGCATCCAGATCAGAGCCGTAACCGATCTCAGCACCACCCTGCCGGCCCATCGCAATCACAGCGAACCGAGCCAGCTCACCGTGTTCCGCGACCTCCTGATGCCGGGCAACATGCCACGCGCCCATGACCGCAGCCTGGTCCACGTTTGACAGCGCTCGGCCCAGCTCCTCAACATCGATCAGCCCAGAACCGTGCGCCAACGCAACGCGCAACGTCTCGCGGCGCCGCGCGGTCCGCACCAACTGCATGCCACCGTCGGCGGCGTCCTCATGCCGGTCAAGCTTGGCCGAAACCTGTTTCCACAGCTTCTCCCAGCGGCGAGGCTTCAGATCAGCATCATTGCCCAGCCACGCGGTGGCCTCAGGCGAAACCTCAAGCAGATCGACAACCATGCGCGAGGTCGACAAAATACGGCACAACCGTTCCGCACCCGCCGCAGAATCACGCAGCATCGACATGAACCACGGGGTCGATCCCAAGGAATCCGAAAGCCGCCGGAAACCCAACAGCCCAGCGTCAGGGCTCACGCCGTCCGCAAACCACTCCAACATGACCGGCAACAGGTGCCGTTGCAAAGCCGCGGTACGCGAAATCCCGCCCGTCAGCGCTTCGATGTGGCGCATCGCCTGCTTCGGGTCGGCATAACCCAAAACCTTCAAACGTGCCTCAGCTGCCCCAGGGGTCAGCCGAACCTCGTCGTCTTGCAGGCCAGCTGCCGCGGCCAACAGCGGCCGGAAGAAGATCTTCTGGTGCAAACCTCGCACGCGGTTCTTGATCTTCTTCCACGCCTTGAGCATGTGCTCGGCGGTAGCGACCTGCCGCTCACCGGGCGCCGCAACACCACGCGCAAGCGCCCGCTGCTCGGCCTCCGATTTAGGCATCGCGTGCGTGCGCCGCAACCGCACCAGCTGGATGCGGTGCTCGAGGCTGCGCAGGTAACGGTAGTCCGCACTGAACTGGCGGGCATCATCACGCGAGATATACGCGGCACTCGCCAACGCATCGAGCGCTTCCAGCGTTCCGCGGACCCGCAGGCCATCATCCACACGACCGTGAACCAGCTGTAACAACTGGACTGTGAACTCGACGTCGCGGAGCCCACCCGGGCCGAGCTTGATCTGCCGTTCGACCTCCGCAGGCGGGATGTTGTCGGTGACGCGCTGACGCATCTTCTGCACCGCTTCAACGAAGCCATCGCGGCGGGAAGCCTCCCACACCATGGGCCAGATCGCCTCGATATATTCCGTGCCCAGCGCGGCGTCACCTGCGATGGGCCGCGCCTTGAGCAGTGCTTGGAACTCCCAGTGGTCCGCCCAGCGTTTGTAGTACTGGATGTGTGATGCGAGCGTGCGGGACATCGCGCCGTCTTGGCCTTCAGGCCGCAGGTTCGCGTCTAGCTCCCAGAGGGCCGGTTCTTTGCCGGTAGAACCTACGATGTGCCCCATGGCTTTCGTGAGGCTCGCGGCGATGTCTTCGGCGCGGTCGGCTGTCTGCTCGTCCGTGCCCTCGGCGACGGAGTGCACATAGATCACGTCGACGTCGGAAACATAATTCAGTTCCCTCGCGCCGCACTTGCCCATGCCGATGACCGCGAGCCGGACTTGGGTCACGTCGGTGTCCGGATAGGTGTCGGCGACGTGCCGGTAGGCGATCGCTAGCGCCCCGTCGACGGCGGCTGCGGCTAGGTCTGCAAGCTCAGCGGCAACCATGCGTACCGAGTCCGAGGCCTCATCGGCGCACACATCTTTCATCGCGGTGTCCAGGAGCTCGGCGCGGTAGGCGACCCGAAGCGCGGCTACCGTGGCGTCCTCGGCTGATGCCGCGATGGGGACGTCAGCTTCCGGGTCTGCGCCCACGGCGGTGAGCATTTTGGCGCGCAGACCACTCGGGTCGGATGGATCGTATTCGTTCGGCCGTTCAACGGTGAGCGCATCGGCTTGATCCGGGTGCCGCAGCACGAAGTCCACGAGCGCCTCTGACGCACCTGCGAGCATGAACAGCGGTTGGTTGCAGCTCGGGTCTTGGACGGGGCCGGCGAGCGACGGGATCCGCTCGAGCCAGCGAATCACGTTGAGCAGAGCCATGTCCGGGTCGGCTGTGGCACGCAAAGCCTCGAGCACCGTCACGTGATCGACCTGGGCGAGCTCCTTTGACCTCAGCAGGGTGCGGGCACGCCGCGGGTCGTTGAACCCCGCGGCTCGTACAGCGCGGTCGATCGTGGAGGATGAACCCTCTGTGCTTTTGAGCGATTTTTCGTCTTGCTGGGATGTCATGGATTTCTTCTACAGCACCCTTCTAGAGCATCCCAAGGTAGCGGCGTAGCTCGAACGGGGAGATATCTTGACGGTATTCGTCCCATTCGGCTCGTTTATTGCGGAGGAAAGCGTCGAAAACCCATTCGCCCAGGATGTCGGCGACGAGTTCGGAGTTCTCCATGACGTTGATCGCTTCGTGCAGCGTGGACGGCAGCGGGTCGAGGCCCAGCACGCGGCGTTCACGACTTGTGAGCGAGAAAATGTCTTCTTCGGTTGGGTCACCGAGGTCGTAACGTTCGCGGATGCCTTTGAGCCCGGCGCCCAGGATGCATGCGTAGGCGAGGTACGGGTTGGCGGCGGAGTCGATGCCGCGGTACTCGACGCGGGCGGACTGCCCCTTTTCTGGCTTGTAGAGCGGTACGCGCACGAGGGCGGAACGGTTGTTGTGGCCCCACGAGATGTGGCTTGGCGCTTCTCCCCCGCCCCACAAACGCTTGTACGAGTTCACAAACTGGTTGGTTACCGCGGTGAACTCCGGCGCATGCGTCAGGACGCCTGCGATGAACTGGCGCGCCGTTGTGGAGAGCTGATATTCCTGGCCGCCTTCGAAGAACGCGTTTCGTTCCCCTTCGAACAGCGAGAAGTGCGTGTGCATCCCGGAACCGGGATGGTGTGAGAAAGGTTTCGGCATGAACGTCGCGTAAATGCCCTGCAAGAGCGCTACTTCTTTGATGATGGTGCGGAACGTCATGAGGTTGTCCGCAGTAGCCAGAACGTCGGCGTAGCGCAGGTCGATCTCATTTTGTCCCGGACCGGATTCGTGGTGCGAGAACTCGACGGAGATGCCGACTTCCTCGAGCGAGGTCACGGCTTTGCGGCGGAAGTCCTGGGCGATGCCGCCGGGCACGTGGTCGAAATAGCTCGCCGAATCCACGGGTTGCGGGTGGCCGTTGGCGTCCATCTCGTCGCTACGCAGCAGATAGAACTCAACTTCTGGATGCGTGTAGCACGTGAATCCCATGTCGGCGGCTTCTTCAACCTGCCGCTTCAAAACGTGACGTGGGTCTGCCATCGATGGTTCGCCATCGGGGGTCAGGATGTCACAGAACATGCGGGAGGTCGGTTCGATGTTGCCTCGCCACGGCAGTAGCTGGAACGTCGATGCGTCGGGTTGCAAGAGCATATCGGATTCGAAGATACGGGAGAGACCTTCGATCGAGGAGCCGTCGAAACCGAGGCCCTCACGGAAAGCACCTTCAACTTCCGCAGGCGCGAGCGCGACAGATTTAAGCGAGCCCACGACGTCGGTGAACCACAAACGCACAAAGCGGACGTCGCGTTCCTCGATAGTCCTGAGAACGAAGTCTTGTTGACGGTTCACTCAATGCTCCTTAACAGAGTTGGTTGCGGGGCGGCGTGTATGACTGGCTGGGTGTGCTGGCGACGGGATTGATGCGCGGTGTGCTCGGCTTGCGGCCGCTTAGTCTTCGTCTTCTTCGTCCCACTTGCGGGTGCGTTCCGCAGCGATCTCGTAGGCGCGGGAGGCTTCTTCCGCAGTACGGTACGGTCCCATGCGGTGCGAACCTACAGACTGCGGACCCTTCTCGACCTCGCCGGTTGAGGTGTTGAACCAGTACTCGCCTTCGGGTGCTTTATCAGTCATGGCGGGCCCCTTTCTGTGGGCTTGCTTATTGGCCTGCTTATGGGCTGCTGCCCCATCGTCGGCACAGCATCATTCTTCTCTTCTTCACATTACGCGTTTATGCCTCGCAGGTGGGTCCTAAACTGGGGGCATGACTGATTCTTCTGCTTCATATTCGAAAGCAACCGCCCCTATCGGGACCCTGACTAAGGGCCGCGTATCTCCTTTGCGTAAGGTTCCTGCCGATATTCAGCGTCCGCCTTATGTTGGCAAGCCTGGGCCAGAAAAATGGGAGGGCGGGGATGTTTACTCCCCTGAGGAGGTCGAACGGATTCGCGCGGCGGGACGAATTGCTGCCGATGCGTTGCAGCTGATCGGTGAGACGGTCAAGCCGGGCATGACCACGGATGAAGTGGATGCGATCGGTCACGAATTCCTGGTAAAGAACGGCGCGTATCCTTCGACGCTTGAGTATCAGGGCTTCCCGAAGTCGACGTGCACCTCGCTCAATGAGGTCATTTGCCACGGCATCCCGGATGACACGGTGATCCAGGATGGCGACATCCTCAACGTGGATATCACCGCGTATAAGGACGGCATGCACGGCGATACGAACGCGACGTTCCTTGTGGGCGATGTCGATCAGGAGTCCCGCGATCTGGTTGAGCGCACGCATGAGGCGATGATGCGCGGTATTCGCGCGGTCAAGCCTGGTCGTCAGATCAATGTGATTGGCCGGACGATCGAGGTGTATGCGAAGCGCTTCGGTCTCGGCGTGATTCGTGACTTCACTGGCCATGGTGTTGGCGGTGCGTTCCACTCGGGTTTGATTGTTCCGCATTACGATGCGGCGCCCGCTTATGACACGGAGATGGTGCCTGGTATGGTCATCACGATCGAGCCGATGCTCGCGCTGGGTACTCACCGGTGGGAACAGTGGGATGACGGCTGGACTGTGGTGACCGCTGACCGGAAGCGTACGGCTCAGTTTGAGCACACGTTGGTTGTGACTGAGAATGGCGCAGATATCCTCACGTTGCCGAGCTCTTGAGCTACTGGCGTGTAAACTTCTAAGCGTTTTCATCCGGGGTACCGGACATATAAAGAGGGGGCTTCTCGATGCTATTTAGCATCGAGAAGCCCCCTTTGAGTTTCTTTGAAGCTGATTCGTCGTGCCTGAATCCCAGGAATCGCCATGGCTTTGCTGTGGAGATTTTATGAAAATCTTTCTGGATATTCCCTTAGTGGCGAACTTGGTGTGCGATATGTAACAAGCTTCGCGAGCTTGATGATGATCACTTCCCTTGAGGAACTCCCCTTTGAGGATAGGAACACCATGAAAAAGAACTCCATGCGCAGCATCGCAGCAGTAGCCGCACTCGGCGTCGGCTTGAGCCTCGGCGCACCTGCCGCCAACGCTGCCCCTACGCCAGCCCCAGCCCAGGCGGCCCCGGCCGTCGCATCGAGCCATCTAGCTCCATTTGGCCCAGCGGATCCAGCCAAGCTTCCTAAGCCTAAACCTGGCGAGGTCCACGGCCCAAAGCCAACGGCAGAGATGCTGACCAAGCAGGGCCCTTACGAATACAAGACACAGAAGCTTCCTGTGGATCTGCGCACCGGATTCTATGGCGGCACCCTCTACTACCCTGTCGCTAAGAAGGGCGAGAAGTTCGGCGGCATCGTGACCATGCCTGGCTTCACCGAGCCTGGCATCGCTATGGAGTTCTTCGGCAAGCGTATGGCTTCCCATGGCTTCGTGGTTCTGCGTGCCGAATCCCTCACACCGTTCGATGAGCCGAACGTTCGTTCCCGTGCCGTTGAGAACGCTATGAAGCGATTGACGCGCGGCGATCACAAGGCTAGCGAGATCCTGGATCCGGAGCGTCTGGCGCTGATCGGTCACTCGATGGGTGGCGGCGGCGTTCTGATTGCGGCCGAGCGCAACCCTCAGCTGCGTGCCGTGATTTCGCTGCACCCATGGGCTAAGCGCCCCATCTTCAACGTCAAGGTTCCTGTGATGGTCAACGGCGGTCTGCTGGACTTCGTTGCTGACATGGCTCAGTACACCGGCCCGATCTACGCGGGTATCCAGGGCGCACCGTATAAGGCGCTTCACACGCACCTTGCTGGCACGCACTGGGCTGGCATCGTCGATGATCCTAAGTTGCAGGCCCGCAACCTTGCGTTCCTGAAGTACTTCGTTGACGGCGACACCCGTTACGCGGAGTTCCTTGAGGCTCCAGCTCAGAAGTCGATGACCTTCACCTCGACCACGGGTCCAATCTAAACAAGACTCAAGGTGCATAAGCAGACGCTACGCTTCAGAGGCGTCTGAGATATAAAGAACCGGCGGTGGTTCGGGCTTCCCCTCCCGAACCACCGCCGGAGTTTTATGCGCACATCCGTCACTTGCAGTGTTGCGTTGTGCCCTGGCTTCCAGTGTCCGATGCGCGGGGCTAGGTCGCTGACAGTGTGCGTTGATGTGGTGGCAGAGTTGTTTCAGGGTTTTCGCGTAGCGCTTTGATCGCGTCTTCGAAGTCTTCGAGGGTTTCGAAGCCTTGGTATACCGATGCGAAGCGGAGGTAGGCGACCTGGTCGAGGCGGCGCAACGGGCGCAGGATTGCTAGACCCACTTGGTGCGCGTCGACTTCAGCGCGGCCTTCAGCGCGGATGGTTTCTTCGACTTCCTGCGCGAGCATCGCGAGGTCGTCTTCTGAAACGGGACGACCTTGGCAGGCCTTCGAGACGCCGGAAATGATTTTTGAGCGGCTGAACGGTTCGGCCACGCCGGAGCGCTTGACCACCGAAAGGCTCGCGGTTTCGATCGTTGTAAAGCGGCGACCGCAGGAGCTGCATTGACGGCGGCGACGGATCGAATAGCCGTCTTCGGTTGCGCGGGAGTCAACAACACGCGATTCGGCATGCCTGCAGAACGGACAAAACACGCAGCTGACCTCCCTTTACAACGTCGTCACTCTTTTAACACACGCAACGTGCATCACAATCATAACCGGGCGCCACATGAATCACAAACATGTAATTACTACATCTAGTGACACAACACCCCGACATCCACTACACATAGGGGTCGTCGGCAAAGGTGCTAGTACACCGCTCGCCACAACCAGCCCCGCAATGGGTTCAGATGTCTCGCGCGGTCACGGCCTCGCCGTGAGCCGGAAGGTCCTCTGCCGAAGACAACGCAACAACATGCTCAGCCACCTCGGCGAGCGCCGCGCGGTCATAGCGGATCTCCTGAACGGCTTTCAGGAAGGTTGTGACGTTGAGACCGGATGCGTACCGTGCGGTGCCCATGGTTGGAAGAACGTGATTCGAGCCAGCTACATAGTCGCCCAAGCTCACTGGCGAATATGGCCCGAGGAACACGGCACCGGCTTGGGTGATGAGTTGCGCGTCGGCCTCAGAGTCTTCCGTGAGCAGCTCGAGGTGCTCGGCGGCGTAGTGGTTCGCTGCCGCGATCGCCGCATCGTGGTCGTCAACGAGCACGATGCCGGACTGCGGCCCAGACAGGGCCGTCAGCACGCGCTCGGAGTGCTTGGTGTGATGTGCGCGTTCCCACGTTGCAGAACGAAACACGTCAACGAGCGCTTCGTCCCACGTGATGATAACGCTCGCGGCGTTCGGGTCGTGTTCGGCCTGAGAGATCGCATCAGCTGCCACGATCTTCGGGTCAACCGTGGCATCAGCGACGATCGCGATCTCGGTCGGACCGGCTTCAGAATCGATACCGACCTCACCCTTAACCATGGCCTTCGCGGTGGCCACGAATACGTTACCTGGCCCCGTGATCAGATCGACCGGCTCAAGTGCAGTGTCCAGGCCAGCGTCGGCATCGGCGTCGAGGCCATAGGCCAACGCACCGATCGCTTGCGCGCCACCTACCGCGTAGACCTCATCAACCCCGAGCAGCTGCGCGGCGGCGAGGATGGTTGGATGCGGTAGTCCGGAGCCGTCTTTGGCTGGCGGGCTCACGAGTGCGATCGATCCCACCCCGGCTTCCTGCGCAGGTACAACGTTCATGACGACGGAGGACGGATACACGGCCAGCCCTCCGGGCACATACAGCCCGACGCGGCGAATCGGCTCCCAGCGCATCGTTACGCTGGCGCCAGGGCCGAAGGTGGTTGTGGTAGGGCCTGGTTTGTGGTCGGCAGCGAAGGTGCGGGCGCGTTCGATCGCGACTTCGAGGCCACGGCGAACATCCGCATCGAGCCCTTCAAGCGCTTCAGCCAGCGCGGCTGCTGGCACGCGCAGGGACGGCACTGCAACGCCGTCGAACTGTTCGGTCAACGCGGTCACGGCGGTCGCCCCGCCTTCACGGACCATCTTGAGGATGTTTGCGACAACGTTCTGATGCTCGGTGCTCGTGCTCGCTTGCAGGCGTGGCAAGCCTGCGCGGAGGGCGGCGTCGTCGGCGCCACGCAGGTCGATCAGCGGGAGGACATCAGTTTCTGCTACGTTGCTCACTCTTCCAGTCTAGGAGCCGCGGCTCGCCAAACCGCCATGCGTCACAGCATGTGACAAGGTAGCTCAGCGTCACAGCATGGGACGAGGCAGCTCAGCGACCTACGCGAGCGCGACCTAGACGAGGCAGTCCGGCCCGAGCAGCACTTTGAGGTCGCCGAAAAGTGCTGCGTTCGGGGTGACCGCGTATTGCGCTCCGAGGCTCATGGTCTCGATGGTCGAACTGCCGATGAGCCTGATGCGCACCTCGGACTTGCCCGGGTGGGTGCGCAGGACGTCACCAAGCTGCCGCACGATGGGTTCGGTCGCTTGGTGCGTTGGGATCTGGACCAGGAGCGGCCCTGCCCCGCCGTCTGCGGTGATGTCTGGGATCTTGAGCTCTTGCGCAGAGATCGAGATCGCCCCGTCGTCGCGGCGCTGGAAGCGTCCCTTGACGGTCACGATGAGGTCTTCGGCGAGCAGGGTCGCGATCGGCTGATACGCCTGCCCAAAGAACATGACTTCGATCGAGCCGGAGAGGTCTTCGATCTCGCATTTCGCGTACGGATTACCGGAGTTCTTGGCAACGCGGCGTTCGAGGTTTGTGATCATGCCCGCGATCGTGACGGTGTGACCGTCTTGCGGACCGCGGTCGGACACGACCTGGGCGATCGGCATGTCGGCTAGCCTGCCGAGCGCATCCCCTAGCCCCTGGAGCGGGTGGTCGGAGACGTAGAGGCCCAACATTTCACGTTCGAGGCTGAGCTTTTCCTTCTTATCCCATTCCGGGATGTCCGGGATTTCAACGTCGAGCGCGTTCGCGAGGCTTTCGTCCCCGGACATGCTGAACAGGTCGAACTGGTGCGCGGCCTCGTGCCGTTTGAGGGCCATCGCTTGGTCCACAGCGTCTTCGTGGATAGCGGTGAGCGCACGACGATGGTGGCCCAGCTCGTCGAATGCGCCGGATTTGATGAGGGATTCGATGGTGCGCTTGTTGAGCGCTTGTGGGCCGACTTTGTTGAGGAAGTCGGAGAAGGATTCGAAGCGTCCCTTTTCTTCGCGGGCTTCAACGATAGCTTCGACGACGTGGGCGCCGACGTTGCGAACCGCTCCGAGACCGAAGCGAATGTCTTTGCCGACTGGAGCGAAGTTGTTTTGGGATTCGTTGACGTCCGGCTGCAGAACCTTGATGCCCATGCGGTGGCATTCGTTGAGGTAGAGCGCCATCTTGTCTTTATCGGTTCCGACCGAGGTCAGAAGCGCGGCCATGTATTCGGCCGGATAGTTGGCTTTGAAATACGCGGTCCAGTAGGAAACGAGGCCATAGGCGGCCGAGTGCGCCTTGTTGAACGCGTAGTCGGAGAACGGGAGCAGGATGTTCCACAGGGAAGTGATCGCTTCTTCGGAGAAGCCACGCTCAACCATGCCGTCGTGGAAGCCCTGATACTGGCGGTCCAGCTCTTCTTTCTTCTTTTTACCCATCGCGCGGCGCAAAAGGTCTGCCTGGCCAAGCGAATAGCCGGCGACTTTCTGTGCGATCGCCATAACCTGCTCCTGGTAGACGATCAGACCGTACGTCGTATCCAGGATTTCGGCGAGCGGTTCAGCGAGCTCAGGGTGGATCGGGGTGATCTCCTGCTGACCGTTTTTACGCAGCGCGTAGTTCGTGTGGGAGTTAGCGCCCATCGGGCCCGGACGGTACAGCGCGATGACAGCGGAGATGTCTTCGAAGTTGTCCGGGCGCATGAGGCGCAGTAGCGAGCGCATCGGGCCACCATCGAGCTGGAACACGCCGAGGGTGTCGCCGCGAGCCAGGAGTTCGTATGCGGCGGGATCGTTGGTTTCGAGACGTTCGAGGTCCGGGATCTCTCCCCCGTTGAGACGGATGTTCTCGACCGCGTCAGAAATGATCGTGAGGTTACGCAGGCCCAAGAAGTCCATCTTGATGAGGCCGAGCGATTCACAAATCGGGTAGTCCCATTGGGTGATGACCTGGCCGTCCTGGAGGCGACGCATGATCGGGACGACGTCGATGATCGGGTCAGAGGACATGATGACGCCGGCCGCGTGAACACCCCATTGGCGCTTGAGGCCTTCGAGGCCCTTCGCGGTTTCGAAGACCTTGCGGGCTTCGGGGTCGGTCTCGAGCAGTTCGCGGAACTCGCCAGCTTCGCCGTAGCGCGGGGCGTCAGGGTTTTCGACGTCCCACAACGAAATGTCTTTAGCCATGACGGCTGGCGGCAGCGCCTTAGTCAGGGTCTCACCCATCGCGAACGGGTGGCCGAGCACGCGGGACGCGTCCTTGAGTGCCTGCTTGGTTTTGATCGAACCGTACGTCACGATCATCGAGACCTTGTCGGCCCCGTACTTCTCGATCACGTACTGGATGGTTTCGCCGCGGCGACGATCGTCAAAGTCGACGTCGAAGTCCGGCATCGAAACACGTTCTGGGTTGAGGAAGCGTTCAAAGATCAGGCCGTGTTCGAGCGGATCGAGGTCCGTAATACGTAGCGCGTACGCGACCATCGAGCCGGCACCTGAACCACGCCCAGGGCCGACGCGGATGTCGTTGTCTTTGGACCAGTTGATGAAGTCCGCAACCACGAGGAAGTAGCCCGGGAAGCCCATGCGTTCAATAACGTCGAGCTCGTATTCGGCCTGCTTTTGGGATTCCTCCGGGATGCCGTCCGGGTAACGGTAGTGCAGGCCACGCTGCACTTCCTTGACGAGCCACGTGCTCTCCGTCTCCCCTTCAGGCACGGGAAACTCCGGCATGTATTTACCGATCGATGCCTCGAAATCGACCTTGCACCGCTCAGCGATCAGCAACGTGTTATCGCATGCTTCAGGCAGTTCCTTGAACAGTTCACGCATCTCGCGTGGGGACTTCAAGTAGTAGCTGCTGCCGTTGAAAGCGAAGCGCTTACCGCCCTGATCGTAGGACGGCTCGAGCAGCGTTGAACCGGACTGGATTGCCAAAAGCGCTTCGTGCGCCTTCGCGTCTTCTTCGTGCGTGTAGTGCAGGTCGTTGGTCGCAACGAGCGGCAGGTTGAGGTCTTTCGCGATGCGCATGAGGTCGCCGCGCACCCGATGCTCGATCTCAAGCTCGTGGTCCATGAGCTCGAGGAAGTAGTTGCCCTCGCCGAAGATGTCTTTGTATTCGCCTGCGGCACGCAGCGCCTCGTCGTATTGGCCTAGGCGCAAGCGGGTCTGGATCTCACCGGAAGGGCAGCCGGTGGTTGCGATGACGCCCTTGGAGTGTTGCGAAATGAGTTCGCGGTCGAGGCGCGGCCAGCGCGAAAAGACCTGGTCGAGCGATGCCTTGGACACCGCTTGGTTGAGATTGTGCCAGCCTTCGTTGTTCTCGGCCCACAGGGTCATGTGGGTGTAGGCGCCACCACCGGAGACGTCGTCGCCTTTTTGGTCGCGTGTGCCCCACTGCACGCGTGTGCGGTCGGAGCGGGCGGTCCCGGGGGTCACATACGCTTCAACACCCAGGATGGGGTTGATGCCTTTGTCTTTAGCTTTCCGATAGAAATCGTAGGCACCGAAAAGGTACCCGTGATCGGTGATCGCCATCGAATCCATGCCCAAGCGTTGGGCTTCATCGAAAAGGTCAGCGACACGGGCCGCACCGTCCAGCATCGAGTACTCGGTGTGGGTGTGCAGGTGAACAAAACCATCGTCAAGACTTCCAGCCACATGACCATGTTAGCCAGCCGCGCCGTCGGCGTGGATGATGCCGTGGGCGGCGTGGCCTGCACGGAGTCACGGATATGGAAGCACTGATGCGGGCTGCGGCCGCGACGTATGGCGGCACTGCGGCGGGTTACTCTTCGCGCAGTAGCGAGAGCGAATCCACAAGGTCTTGCGGATATGGGGCCTCGAGGTATATCTCTTCCCCAGTTACCGGATGTGTGAAACCTAACTCCTTGGCGTGCAACCACTGGCGTGTGAGCCCGAGCTGTGCCGCGAGCGTTGGGTCTGCGCCGTACTGTTGGTCGCCCACCAGCGGGTGGCCCATCGCGGAGAAGTGCACACGGATCTGGTGCGTTCTCCCGGTTTCGAGTTTGACCCGCATCATCGATACGGTCCCGAACGCTTCTTCGAGCTTGTAGTGGGTCACCGCGTTGCGGCCATCCGTCACGACGGCGAAACGCCAGGTTGCGTTAGGATGCCGGCCGATAGGCGCGTCGATGGTGCCTTCCATGGGGTCTGGTAGCCCCTGGACGACGGCGTGGTAGATCTTGGTTGGCGTGCGGTCTTTGAACGCTTGCTTGAGGCCTGCGTAGGCGGGTTCGGACTTCGCGACGACCATAAGGCCCGAAGTCCCGACGTCGAGCCGCTGGACGATACCTGCACGCTCTTGCGCGCCTGAGGTTGCGATCGCGATGCCTTGGCGCGCGAGCTGCCCCGTGACGGTCGGCCCTGCCCAACCTGGGGAAGGATGCGCTGCGACACCGACCGGCTTGTTGATGACCACGAGGTCCGCGTCTTCATACACAATCGGGATGTCTTGCACGGGTTCCTCCACTTCTTCGGCCGCTACGACCTTGACGGTGATCTGCGACTCGGCGTCCGGGCGCATCGACTTCAAACCGGGTTGCCCGTCGACGCTCACGAGGCCGTCCTGAATCATCTGCGCGGCAACGGTCCGGGAAACGTCCGCGGCCTTGGCGACCACGACGTCGAGCCGCTGACCCGTCCCCGGAACCGTGATGAGCTGTTCAGCAGGCTCGGTGCTCATGCGTTCTCCTCAGTCAGCTGGTCCTTGTGCCGCCCGGTAACGCGGGGACCCCCAGCGAGTGGGACGTTGCACCAAATGAGCAAGACCACCGCCACGACGCTACACGTAATCAGGGAGTCGGCGATGTTGAAGATCGCGAAGTCGCCGACCGATATGAAGTCGACCACGTGGCCGTGCCCGAATGCGGGCGGGCGGAACAGACGGTCGGTCAGGTTACCGAGTGTGCCTGCCAGCAGAGCCGCCAGCGCGGCCATCCACAACCGCGAACGAGCCTTCGTCAGCATCAGGACAACCACAGCTACGGCGACCACAGCCATGAACACCGCGAAGACCCACGTGAAGTTCTCACCCATCGAGAACGCGGCCCCCGGGTTACGGATCGAATACCACTTGAACCACGGCTCGATAACCCAGCGGATCTCGCCAACCTTCATTGAGGTCTCAACCCAGTACTTGGTCAGTTGATCAAAGCCGTACCCGATCACCAAAATGATGCCCGCGATGCTCGCGAGGCTTCCACGTGATGCGGTGGTCTTCGGCGTTGTCATAGATACCCTTCTGGTGCCGTGTTCCGAGCGGATATGGATGGGTAGCGGATCTATCTGGTCCGGCGTGAATGGCTGTGGAGATAGTTCAAGGCGGCGACCCCGCGGGTCACCGCCTTGAACTGAGCTAAGCACCTTAGCTATTCACTTCAGTGGTGTTCTGAAGCGACGCACCGGCTTGTCGCTGCAGGCCGGCTTGGAAAAGCGAGCCTGCTGGCGCAGAGCTAGATTAGATCTGCTCCGCAACCGGGGTCTGACCGTCGAGGTCAGACAGCTGGTCTGCGATGTAGGCGCGCAGGCGCTCGCGGTAGCTGGTCTCGAAGGACTTGAGGTCCTCGATTTCGCCTTCGAGCTTGGTCTTCTTCTCAGCCAAGTCATCGAGGGTGCGGCGCTTGGTGTCTTCAGCGTCCTCGGTGGTCTTCTTCGCTGCCGCTTCAGCGTCGGAAACGAGGGACTGTGCCTTGGCCTGTGCCTCGGAGATGATGCGGTCGCGCTCGTTAGCACCCTGGGTCACGTACTCGTCGTGGAGGCGCTGTGCCATCTGCAGGACGCCTGCAGCCTGGTCTGCGGAACCGGTCGATGCGGCTGGAGCAACTGGCGCCGAGGTCTCAGCTGCTGCTGCAACTGGAACAGCAGGCTGTTCAACCTCTGGGGTCTCCTCAACCGGAGCAGCCTCGACGGTCTCTTCAACCTCTGGGGTTTCAGCCTCTGGAGCTTCAACCTCTGCCTCAGCGGTTTCTGAGGTTGCGGAAACTGGAGCTGGAACAACGTTGCCTTCCTGGCATTCAGCCAGCTGGCGACGCAGTTCAGCGTTCTCGTCGTTCAAGCGACGAAGTTCCTCAACAACCTCATCAAGGAAGTCATCGACTTCGTCCTGGTCGTAGCCTTCGCGGAACTTCGTAGGCTGGAAGCGCTTGTTGACTACATCATCCGGCGTCAGTGCCATCTGATCTCCTCGATTACTCGGGTACGGTCACCAGCGATTCTTTCGCTGGTCACGACAATTAGTGACTTTGAAACGCCCGCGCTGAAGCCCCGCTAGACGAATGCCTGATTACGACTCTATAACATGCTTCGGTTTTTCGCGATGCGCTGGCTGTAAGACACCGCTTAGCTCACACCAATCCAACGCCCATGCGGAATACGAAGCTCTTGAGGATGGACACCACGAAGAACACCAGAATGAACGAAAGGTCCAGTTGGACTCCTCCGAAATTCACGGGCGGAATCACTTTTCGGACCCAGCCGAGCAGTGGCTCCGTGGTGCGGTTGACCGTGCTTGCGAAGACAAGCGCGGCACCGCGTGGCCGCCAGTCACGAACGAATGAGTCGATGAAGCTCACAACGATGCGGGCCATCAGCAAGTACATGAACAGGCTCAGCGCAAGGTAGATCGCACCGAAAATCATGCCGTTTGCACCCATGTATCCCTGGCCCTATCCGTGTGGTGAGTTTCTACGTCTCGGAAATGTTATGACCCGCAGCGCAACGCGGAAGAGTTAGCTCTGGTTGAAGAATGCGGACTGGTCGTCGCCAGTGAGCTCTTCACCCAGGATCTCGACGCCATGTGGGGTAAGCAGGAAGACCTTGTTGGTTACGCGCTCGATGTTGCCACGCAACGCGAACACGAGGCCGGCCGAGAAGTCGACGAGGCGCTTGGCTTCAGACTCTCCCATGTCAGTGACGTTCATGATCACTGGGATGCCGTCGCGGAAGCTCTCACCGATCGTCTTCGCGTCGTTGTAAGAGCGCGGGTGAACAGTCGTAATCTGACGCAACTCAGTGTCCTCCTCCGGCGCGGACGCCGCGCGCTTGATAGGCGTCACCGGAGCGCGGAAGTCTTCCGCAACTTTCGGTTCGGTTTCTGGCTGTGCAACTTCGACCAGCTGCGGCTTAGCCTTCTGAGGCTGTTCTGCTGCTGGTTCAGGCTTTACCTCGTGGCGCACCTGTTCCGAAGCGGCGGGTTTGACGTCCTTCGCCGGTTCCTGGCGTTTGACGTCGTCGTCCTCCGCCTCAGCCAGGCCAAGGTAGATCATGGTCTTGCGGAGGGCTCCTGCCATCGGATACTCCTTTAGTCGATGCGTGGGTGCCTTAACGTGCAGGCACCTTTCAAAGTTAACCCACCGCGGGGCGAGAACCCAGGACATCCGATCCGATGCGTAGGTGTGTCGCTCCTGCGGCGATCGCTTGTTCTAGATCATGGCTCATCCCGGCCGAGATTCCAGTTGCTTGGGGGTGTGTTTGGCGAATTCGTTGTGAAAGTTCACCTAAACGCTCGAAAGCTGCGGCCGGATCTTCATCTAGTGGGGCCACGGTCATGACTCCGCGCAGAGCGAGCCCGGGGCTTTCCGCGATGCTGTCGGCTACCGCTTGCGCACCGTTGATGCTGACGCCGCCGCGGCCGTCGTCGGGTTGGCTTTCGCGGACATCCACCTGGACGTAGCAGCCGAGTGGGTCGAGGCCTTCGTCGGCGCGGCGCTGCCCTGCACGTGCGAGCGCTTTGACCAGCGATGCGCGGTCGACGGAGTGGATTTCGTGCGCGTAGCGAACCACGCGGTTAACCTTATTGCTCTGTAGCTGGCCGATGAAGTGCCAGCGCAGATCAGGCGCGTATTCGCTGAGCGCGGCGGCTTTAGGGGTCGCTTCTTGTTCGCGGTTTTCGCCCATGTCGCGCATGCCGAGGTCATAGAGGGCAGCGGCGTCCGATGGTGGGAAGAACTTGGTCACGACGATCAGCGTGGGCTCTTCCGCGCGGCCCGCAGCTTGGGTTGCTTTGGTGATGCGTTCTTTAACAGCGCTGAGGCGGGCGGCGAGTTCTTCGCGCCGTTCCACTGTTGCGTTGAGGCTTGGTGTTTGCAGGTCCTGGGCTTGGTTGTCCTGGTTGCTCACTGTGTTCCTCTTTCAGTTGTTGCGCTGATAGATGATGGTCGCGTTGCGGTCTCGCTGGTCTGCTCCGCGGTACGAGTACCACGCGGAGTTTTCCAGGGTGCACTCCCCGGTTTCGTGGACGAGGGCGCCGTGCTCTTCGAGGACCGCGCGGGTTGCTCGCGGTAGGTCTAGCGATGGGGTGCCCCAGCTGGTTGTGGAGGCGATGGCGTCCGATGCTGTCCCTGGCATGGTTGCCGCCGCTTCGGTGACCATGTGTTCGGGTACTTCGTAGCAGCGCCCGCAGATAGCTGGCCCGATCCACGCCTCAAGGTTGGTAGCGTGCTGTCGTTTAAGTTCAGCGAGCGTGTTGTGGATGACCCCGGTGAGCAGGCCTTTCCGGCCTGCATGGATCACGGCAGTCACAATCCGACCAGCCGGGAGGCTCGCCGCGATCGCAATGGGGACGCAGTCTGCTGTCAACACGGCCGGGGCATAGCTTCCGCTTGCGTCAACCAGCGCATCGGCTGTTGGCACATCATGCACGCGTTCACACGCATCAGCCCATGCGCCATCGGAATCGATGACCGCAACCGTGGCGCTGTGCACTTGCGACATGAACGCGAGCGCCGCCGGGTCGATTCCAAGCTCTGCCGCTACCCGTTCGCGGGCCCGCATCACATGTGCAACGGAGGGGCCCTCCACCGTATGTACGGCGAGGTTCCCCTCCGTGCAACCTGTGAATGCTAAGCCAACGTTCGGGTGAAGCGTGAACGTTTCGCAGCGCATCGGATTACTTCAAGAAGTCCGGAACGTCGAGGGAATCGCGTCCCGGTGGCATGACCGGCTCAACGACCTCTGGGACATCGCTGTCCGCGTCTTCCTCGATGCTGTCTGGAATCTGCTGACCCTGATCCTGCGCCTGGTGCTGGGATGCGGCCGGCGCAGCTTCCTTGCTTGCAGCGCCCTGCTCGTCTACGCGGGAAGGGACTGACTGCTGGCCAGCCTGGGCGCTCTGCGCTGGGCGGGAGGTCTTGTCGACCTGGTCGAAACCGGCTGCGATGACGGTGATGCGGATCTGATCGCCCATCGATTCGTCGATTGCGGAACCGAGGATGATGTTGGCCTCTGGGTGGACGACTTCCTGCACGAGGCGTGCGGCGTCGTTGATCTCGAACAGGCCGAGGTCCGAGCCACCCTGGAAGGACAGCAGAACGCCCTGCGCGCCTTCGATGGATGCTTCCAGAAGTGGCGACGCGATGGCCTGTTCGGCCGCGTCAAGCGCACGGTTTTCGCCGCTTGCGGCACCGATACCCATGAGAGCGGAACCTGCGCCTTCCATGACGGTCTTGACGTCCGCGAAGTCGAGGTTGATAACACCCGGGGTCGTGATGAGGTCGGTGATGCCCTGAACACCGGAAAGCAGAACCTGGTCGGCGGCCTTGAACGCGTCCATCATCGTGATGCGCTCGTCGGAGATCGCAAGCAAGCGGTCGTTTGGAATCACGATGAGCGTGTCAACTTCGTCGCGCAACGCGTCGATGCCGGACTCTGCCGAGTTAGCGCGGCGGCGGCCTTCGAACGTGAACGGACGGGTCACAACACCGATGGTGAGTGCGCCGAGCGAGCGGGCGATGCGGGCGACGACTGGTGCTGCGCCGGTACCGGTACCGCCACCTTCACCTGCGGTCACGAAGACCATGTCCGCGCCGCTGAGGAGGTCGCTGATTTCGTCTTCGTGGTCTTCTGCTGCCTGGCGGCCAACGTCTGGGTTGGCGCCGGCGCCGAGGCCACGGGTCAGTTCACGGCCGATCTCAAGCGTGACATCCGCTTCTGACAACATGAGGGCCTGAAGGTCTGTGTTGATCGCAATGAACTCGACGCCACGGAGGCCTTCTTCGATCATTCGATTGACTGCGTTGATGCCACCGCCGCCAACACCAACCACCTTGATGACGGCGATGTTTTCTTGTCCAACTGCCACGTTTCGGGTCCCCTGCTCGTAGTTGTTTGCTCGTAAAAGTTAAGCTGACGCCGGAGCATCATGCGATCCATGTATAGGCATGGTGCTGAAGCGATCTCCGAGCCTATGTATTGAGTAAACCGCCCGCGCTAGGTTGCTTCAAACCTTGCGTTCGGCGTGTCGTTGCGCTGTGAATGTTTTCGACCCTCTTGCGGCAGATTCGACGGTTTTCTGAGCCCGATCTTTCAACCGTTGGTTGAGAGTCTGGCGGTTGAGACTCCGAGCCAGGTCACCTACTTATTACGCGTTACTGGACGCTGAGGCGTCGAGACATCAAAGACTTTGTCCTTGATGTCTTTTTGCTTCAGGAACGTCTCAACTAGCGCGGCTTTCATAGGGCCCTCGGTAGCGCTTCCCCATACGATCTTCCGGCCATCCCTCAGCGTGAACGTGATGGTGTCCACGGATTTCGCTTCCGCTTCCTTAAGCGATCCGAGCACTCCAGACGGAAGCTCAGAGAGCGATTCAACCAGGCCATCGAAAATCTGATGCCCTGGGTCCTTCTCCGGAACCCGGACCAGCGGAAGCTTCTCGCCTTCCTTACCGGATACGACCTTAAGCGGAACACCGTTGTCACCCACGACCCACCGCTTACCGTCACGTTCCATGACAGCAACCTGTCGGTGCTCCACGATCTCAACGCGCACATCGCGCGGCCCATCCAGCTGGATCCGGACGTCCTGAACCGCTGCGAACTTCTTTAGCAGCCGATAGATTTCCTTGTTGTTGAGGCTACCTACGGCTTTGCCTTTGAGAGGTTCGAGCGCCTCGACGAGCTTGTCGGTATCCGCGAGTTGAGCACCTGAAACGCTCACGTTCTTAACCGCTGCGAGCGGGCTGAGCGAAAGACCCACCAAGCCGCCCACAACCAACACGAATACGCCCGCGCCAATACTGAAGCGCAGAATCTTGCGGCGCCGTGCACGATCCTTCTTGTGCGGGCGGATCGGCGTAGGCTCAGCATCGCCGGTGCTGGCATCAGCAGCACCATTCGCGGCAAAGTCACCAGCGGCAGAGTCACCAGCGTCAGCACCGGCGTTACCAGCCGCTGGCTTCCGTGGGTGAGCTACAGCGCTGAACTCAAACTCGTCGTCAGAACTCATCCGTTGTAGCTTTCACCGCTTTCGGCATCGTCAAAGCCGTGCTCAGCAATCTCGTCGACGATCTGCGGACCCAACGCAGTCACATCGCCTGCACCTAGCGTCAGGATCACGTCCCCTGGGCGGGCAAGCTCAGCCATCCGTGCAGGAACGTCTTCGGCGTCAACCAGGGCGTGTTCAACACCCACGTGGTCCGCGATCAGCTGCGTAGTAACCCCCGGGATCGGATCCTCGCGGGCCGGGTAGATCGGCAGCAACGTCACAGTGTCAGCGAGCGAAACGGCGTCAGCGAAACCGTGTGCGAAATCCCGCGTACGGGAGAACAAATGCGGCTGGAATACGGCGTGCACGCGTCCTTCCTCCGCGACGTCGCGAGCAGCACCCAGCGCCGCCGTAACCTCGGTTGGATGGTGCGCATAGTCGTCATAGACACGCACGCCGCGCGCCTCACCCTTGAAATCGAAACGTCGCGAGGCGCCCTTGAAATCAGCCAGCGCATCGGCGCACTCTTGCGGATCGAAACCGAGCAGGACACCCACCGCAATAGCGGCGCTCGCGTTCAAGACATTGTGCGCGCCAGGGAACGGCAGGCTCAGCTGAGCTACGCCCTTACGGGTCGTGACCTTAGCCGTCATGCCTGTGCCCTGCGGTTGCATGCGAGACACCCGCACATCCGCATCAGGGGTGAAACCATAGCCGACCACCCTCGGGCCATGGCCGTACGCGGAAACCTTCTGGGCAAGCTCGGCTGCACCCGCGTCATCCAGGCACACCACCACAGCGCCGTCCTCCGGGACGCGCTGCACATGCTTTTCGAACGCCTCGGCAACGGCCTCGGGCGTCCCGTAGTGGTCCAGGTGGTCCGGCTCGATGTTGGTCACCACTGCGATGTTCGGCTCATAGTTCAAGAACGAACCGTCCGACTCATCGGCCTCGGCAACGAAAACATCGCCGCCACCAGCGGCCGCGTTCGTGCCCAGACCACCCACCGTCGCGCCGACCGCAAACGACGGATCCGCGCCCAACTTGGTCAGCATCGTCGTGATCATCGAGCTCGTGGTTGTTTTGCCGTGCGTACCGGCAACAGTAACCGAGCTACGGCCCTTCATGAGCAACGCAAGCCCCTCGGACCGATGCAGAACCCGCAGACCACGCTCACGGGCCTCGACCAGCTCAGGGTTATCGTCCCGGATCGCGGACGACATCACGATCGTCTCCGCACCCTCGACGTGCCGAGGCTTGAAACCAACAAACGTCCGCGCGCCAGCCGCCTCAAGCTCACGCAAAACAGGGAGGTCCTTCGCATCGGTACCGGAAACCTCCACACCGGCCGCAAGGTACAGCCGCGCGACCGCGGAAACCCCAACACCCCCGATGCCCAAGAAATGCACCGGACCCAAGTCACGCAGACTCAGATCCTCGATACTTCGGCCTTCAGAGCGGGCATCAGAACCCGATGCAGTCATGGTGTGGTTCCTCCACTTACGGCCAGCACCACCTTTACCGGTGGAGTCACGGCCTCGAATGATTATTTAGATGCGTGGTCAGCAGCGATGTCGACGATGGTGGCCGCCATGGTCTGCGCCGCGTCTGTAATACCAACGGTAGCCGCCGCGATGCCCATCCGTTCAAGGCGCACCGGATCATTGAAAAGTGCCATGACATTCTCAGTGAGCCAGTCGCTCGTGAGCTCGGCGTCATCAACCATGAGCGCGGCGTGAGCATCGACCAAGACCTTGCCGTTGAGCGCCTGCTCGCCGTTACCCACCGGAAGCGGAACCAGGATGCTCGGCAAACCTGCGGCCGCGATCTCGCACACCGTGCCCGCGCCGGAACGGCACACAATCACATCAGCGGCCTCGTATGCCCGCTCCATAGCGTCAACGTAAGGGACCTGAACATACGCGGCACCACCCTCCGCGCCCTGAGCCTCAATCCCTTTGCCTTCACCCGTGATGTGCAGAACCTGCACACCGTTCCGGGTCAGCTCCTCGACAGCGCCAGCCAGAGCCTTGTTGAGATTCACGGCACCCAGCGAACCACCAGTGACCAACAACGTCGGGGTGTCCGGGTCCAAACCGAATCCGCGGCGCGCATCAGCAGCACCCGCCGCACGGTCCAGATGCGCAATCTCATCCCGCATCGGCATCCCCACATGCTGAGCGCCAGGGATCTTGGTCTCCGCGAACGCCGTGCCAACGAAGGCCGCCTTCTTGGCGCCCATCTTGTTAGCCATACCCGCGCGAATGTTTGCCTCGTGAATCACCACCGGAACCTTCGCACGGAAAGCAGCCTTATACATCGGCGGGCACACATACCCACCCACGCCGACCACCACATCGGCATCAACATCCCGCAGAATCTGTGCCGCACGACGCTGCGCCTGCAAATACTTGCGCGGGAACTGCAACGCAGCCTTATTCAACCTGCGCGGCATCGGGGCCTTCGGAATCAACTCAAGATCAAAACCCGCCTGCGGAACCAAACGAGTTTCCAAACCCTCCGGCGTACCCACTACCGTGATGCGGGCCTCAGGCATCTTCTTGCGCACCGCCCGCGCCATCGCCAACAACGGCGAAACATGCCCCGCGGAGCCACCGCCGGCAAACACAACAGACAGTCCAGAGCCCACGCCTGATCCCTTCCTAACCACAGCTACACGCCATTGCTTTCAACAGCCGGCGCGTCAACGGATACCGCCCGCTGCGTGGCCATAATCTCAGCCCGTGCAATATTCAACACCAAACCGACACCCACCAGCGTAGACAACAACGCCGAGCCACCATACGAAATAAACGGCAACGGAACACCGATCACCGGAAGCAAACCAGAAACCATACCGATGTTCACGAAAGCCTGAATCGCGATCCACGCCAAAACGCCGCCACACACAACCCGCGAATACAGCGAATCGCCGCGGAACCCGATCCGGTATATGCACACGATCATCACAACGAACGCCGCGATAATCGTGAGCGTGCCCCACAAACCGATCTCTTCACCGATGATCGCCATGATGAAGTCATTCTGCGCTTCCGGAATGTAGCTCCACTTCAAGCGCGACTGGCCAAGCCCCACACCCGTCCAGCCGCCCGAAGCCAACGCAAAACGGCCCTGCAACGCCTGGAAACCAAGGCCCTGCGCATCGTCCTCGGCACCCTTACCCGCGAAAGACAAAATACGCATGATGCGGTTAGGGCTCACCACAATAGCGGCTATGACCATCGCCAGGCCGGCGGCACCCAGCAGACCCAGAACACGCCACGGAGCACCCGAAACCAGGTACATCACCGCAAGAATGGATGAAAGAACCAGAACCTGGCCGAGGTCTTTACCGAGCATGACAAGCCCGATCGCCAGCCCCACAACCAACGCAACCGGAACCAGCGCATGTACCGGCTTATCCATCAAGCGGCGCTTACGCTCGAACATGGTTGCAGCGAACAGAACCATGACCGGCTTGAGCATCTCCGAAGGCTGCAACGTCACCGGGCCAAACTGGAGCCAGTTCTTATTACCGTTGACGTTCACACCGATCAGCAAGACAAGCCCGAGCAGGCCGATCATCCCGAGCATCGCGAGCCACGCGAACCGCTTGAGCCATTCCGTGGGCATCGCCATGATGAGGAACATCGCGATGATGCCCATGACGCCGAACGTCGCTTGCTTGATGAACAACGAATACGGGTCGCGGTCAGCGGAAACGAACTCGACCGCTGAGGAGGACAGCACCATCACGAAACCGAACGCGGTCAGCAACAGGGTTGCCGCTACGAGGACGTAGACCGTAGTGCGTAGCCCCGCGGCATCGGTGAGTTCGATGCGGCTCAGCTGCCTGCGCAGGAAACCCACGCGTGGCTTGGTGCTGGCCATGGGTACCTCCTGCAATGATCCGGTATGTTGCCTTGTTTGTGCGCCGTTACTCGGTTGAGTTGTTGAGTGCGTCCGTCACGGCCTTCGCGAACGCATGCCCGCGTGCGGCGTAGGAAACGAACTGATCCATCGACGCCGATGCGGGAGCCAGCAGAACCGTGTCGCCTTCCTGCGCGACGCTCAACGCATGCTGGACGGCTTGGTTCATGACGGCCTCGCCGAGCTCTGGGGTGACCTCGGTTGGTTCTCCAGTTTCTCCCACCTGGGTGCGTAGAACGGGAACGTCGGGCGCGTGTTGACTGAGAGCTTCCTCAAGTGCGCTCGTATCGGTTCCGATGAGCACTACCGCGCGCAGGTGATGGCTGTGCTGTTGAACGAGTTCGTGGTACTCAACGCCCTTGGCCAGCCCGCCGGCGATCCACACAACCGTGGGGTATGCGGCGAGTGCCGCGTGGGCTGCGTGAGGGTTAGTCGCTTTAGAGTCATCGACCCACGTGACGCCGTTGGCTTCGGCGATGGTCTGGATGCGGTGTTCACCGCGGTCATAGGCTCGCAGGCCGGCGGCAACGCCTTCGGCGTTGATGCCAGCGGCACGTGTCAGTGCTGCCGCGGCCAACGCGTTCGCGACCGTGTGGTGCGCTGGGCGCGGGCCCAGATCGGACAGCTGGGCAAGCTCCTGAGCCTGTGTGCGGCGTTCCGCGATGTATGCACGGTCCACCAGGAGGTCTTCGACCACGCCCAGCATCGAAACCGCAGGGCTCTTGGTCGTGAAACCGATCCCGCGGCAGCCTTCAACCACATCGGCGTCTTCGACCATCGTGAGCGTTACCGGATCTTCAGCGTTGAAGATCGCCGCGATCTTGGTGCGCTCATAGATCTTGGCTTTATCGGCCTTGTACCGTTCGAAGCCGCCGTGCCAATCGACATGATCCTCAGCGATGTTAAGAACTGTCGAAGCCAGAGGCGAAACCGAATACGTGTGGTGCAGCTGGAAGCTCGAAAGCTCAACCACCAGCACGTCGAAGCCCTCCGGATCACGGATCGCATCCAGCACTGGGGTTCCCACGTTGCCGACTGCGATCGCGCGGAAACCGTCCTGGCGGAGCATCTCGGCCGCCATCGTGACGGTTGTGGTTTTACCGTTGGTTCCGGTAACGCACAGCCATTCGGCCGGTTGCGCGAGTTCGCGGCCATCGCGCACGCGCCACGCAAGCTCAATCTCGCTCCACACCGGAATCCCGGCCTCGCGAGCCTCAACCAGCAACGGATGCGTAGGCCGCCACCCTGGCGAAACAATCACCAGGTCAGGCTTTCCACCATCGACCGTCGGCAGCGCTTTGACGTGCTCTTCGCCGAGCGCAACCGAAACAGCGCCAACGATCTCGAGGGTCTGCTTGCGTTCGCGGTTGTATTCGTTATCCACGCCGTCGACCACCGCGACCTTGGCGCCGAGCTCAATCAGGGTGTCGGCTGCGGCGAAACCGCTCGCGCCGATTCCGGCTACGACGACGCGCAGGCCAGCCCAGTCGGCTCCCCACGAGTCAAGATGTTCAAGCCCACCCAGCATGGGTCGTTGCTCGGTCATACTCTCACCAGCCAGTCAAGGTAGAACAAGCAGAGGCCCGCGATCACGAAGAGGCCTCCGAGGATCCAGAAACGCACCACAACGGTGACTTCCTGCCAGCCTTTGAGCTCGAAGTGGTGCTGCAGCGGCGCCATGAGGAACACGCGCTTACCGCCCGAGATCTTGAAATAGCCGACCTGAATGATGACGGACAGCGAGATCAGCACGAACATGCCGGCGATCACGATGAGCAGCAGCTGGGTGCGGCCGAGGATCGCGAACGCGGCGACAGCGCCGCCGAGTGCGAGCGAGCCGGTGTCGCCCATAAAGATGCGGGCTGGTTTCGTGTTCCACCACAGGAAGCCGACGAGCGCGCCGATGAGGATCACTGCCCAGATCGCAAGGTCCATCGGGTCGCGGACCTCGTAGCAGGCGCCTTCGATTGCGCGTGCATTGCCGCATGTTTGGGATTCCTGCCACAGCCCGATGAGGGCGTAGGCGGAGAACACGAAGATCGAGATGCCGGTTGCCAGGCCGTCGAGGCCGTCGGTCAGGTTGACGCCGTTGGTGGTTGCGGTCGCGATCAAGTTGGCCCAGATGACGAACAGGATTCCGCCGAACACGGGGCCTGCGAAGCTCAGGTCGAGCCACGGGATGTCGCGGGCAGCGGAGATCATCATGGAGCCTGGGGTGCGTCCTTGTTCGTCTGGGAACATGAGCGCGAGCACCGCAAAGGCCACACCGACGATGCCTTGCCCGAGGATCTTCTGCCACGGGGTCAGGCCGAGCGAGCGTTCTTGGCGGATCTTGGCGTAGTCGTCGAAGAACCCGACACAGGCCATACCGGCCATGAGCAGCAACAGCAGCAAGCCCGATGCGGTGGGCCCTGCGGTTGGTGAGTTCAGAAGCCACAGGATGAGGTGGGTCAGGAAGTACGCGAGGATCGCGGCAGTCACGAAGACTGCGCCGCCCATCGTGGGGGTTCCGCGTTTAGACATGTGGCTTTGCGGGCCGTCTTCGCGCACGAACTGTCCGTAGCCGCGCCGAGTCACAAGGCGGATGAACAGCGGCGTGCCGGCGAAGGAAAGGATGAGGGCTATGACGCCACCGAGAACGAGTCCAAGCATGTATCAGCCTTCCCGCGCAACGTCGGCCTGAGCGAACTTTTCACCGAGCCAGCGTAGGCCGGCACCGTTCGAGGATTTGAACAGCACAACGTCGCCGGCCTGAACGTTCTCGTTGAGGAACGCTTCCGCTTCATCTGCGGTTTCGAACCAGCACGCTTCGTCGCCCCACGACCCCTCTTGCACGGCGGCGGAGTGGATCGGCTTGGCACCCTGCCCCACAACTACAGTCTTAGAGATGTTGAGGCGCACGGCCATGCGGCCGAGGCGGTCATGTTCGGTGATGGAGTCCTCGCCGAGTTCGAGCATTTCCCCCAGCACCGCCCACGTACGGCGTGGTTCGCTGTGTGCGTTGCCGCGTTCGATTTCCGCGAGCAGTTGGAGTGCAGCGAGCATGGATTCCGGGTTGGCGTTGTAGGCGTCGTTAATGACGGTGACGCCGTCGGCGCGTTCTGTTCGTTCCATGCGGTGCCTTGAGATTGCTCCGAGTCCTGAGAGGGTGTCTGCGATGAGCCCGGATTCGATCCCGGCCGCGCTGGCAGCGGCGGCTGCGGCCAGGATGTTCGGTACATGGTGGCGGCCTACGAGGCCGGAGGTCACTTGGCGGACGGATCCGTCTGGGAAGGTCATAGCGACGACGGGGTTGCCGTTGCCATCGAGGTGCACGTTGGTTCCGTAGACTGCGCCTGCGAGGTCTTCGCTCGCGCTTCCCTCTGCTGTTGCGGCCGCTGGGTTGCTTTCGCTGAAGCTCCACACAGGTGCCTGGGCGGCTTCACGCATGTTCCATACGGTCGCGTCGTCGTGGTTGAGCACCACTGCGCCGTCGGAGCCCACGGCTTCGACGAGTTCACGTTTAGTCAGCGCAATGTTTTCGACGCCACCGAATTCGCCGACGTGCGCGGTTCCGACCATCAACACAACGCCGATGTCTGGTTTGACGATGTCGGCGAGGTAAGCGATGTTTCCGCGCCGGGTCGCGCCCATTTCGGCGACGAGATAGCGGGTGTTTTCCGTCATGTCGAACACGGTGAGCGGCAGCCCGACTTCGCCGTTATAGGAACCTTGCGGCACCACGGTTGGGCCTTCGTGGCTCAGGATCGCACCAAGCAGGTCTTTGGTCGTGGTTTTGCCGGCGGAACCGGTGATCCCGATAACGGTGAGCTCGCCGTTGGCGCGAACGGTTTCGACGACGTGGCGAGCAAGCACACCCATCGCGGCGACGACGTCGTCCACGATGATCATCGGCAGGGGCTGGCCATCGACATTGGTGACTTCGCGTTCCCCAAGGACTGCTACCGCGCCGTCGTTGATCGCGGCGGCGGCGTATTCGTGCCCGTCGGTGGTTTCACCTGGCTTGGCTACGAAGAGCGCTCCGGGCGTGATGTCGCGGGAGTCGGTGGTGACTGCTTGGATGTGCGCTTCGGTGTCCACCGGGCCGTAGATGCGGCCTCCGGTGACATCGGCGAGTTGCTTCAAGTTGAGAGTGATCATGGTTCTGTTGACTGACTCTACTCGTTCTTGGTGCTTTGTTGTGTGAGTGCGGCGCGCGCTTCTTCGCGGTCGTCGATGGGTACGAGGGTTCCGCTGACGTCTTGCGCGGTTTCGTGGCCGCGGCCGGCGAGTAGCACGACGTCGTCGGTGCCTGCCATGTGGACGGCTTGGTGGATTGCGTTGGCGCGTGGTGCGGCTTCGAACACTGTGGCGCCGGTGGTTGCGGCGGCTTCGTGTGCACCCTCCAGCACGGCAGCGCGGATGGCGGCTGGCTCTTCGTCGTGTGGGTCGTCGTCGCTGACGATGACGACGTCGGCGTTTTCTGCCGCGATGCGTCCCATGATGGGGCGTTTGAGTTGGTCACGCTCCCCTGTTGCGCCGAATACGACGATGACGCGGCCTTCGCCGGTGCGTACCGATGCGAGGGCGCGTTCGAGGGCGTCGGGGTTATGGGCGAAGTCGACGATGACCGCGGGGTGAGTCGATACGACTTCCATCCGGCCGGGCACGCTTGGGGTCAGAGGCGCGGCCTCGCTCGCAATGGCTTCTTGCAGTTGCGCTACGGGCATTCCGGAGGCGATGACCATCACCAGCGCAAGTGCCGCGTTGGCGATGTTGAATTCGCCTGGCATGTCGACGTGCGCGTCGAGCGTTTGTGGCGCGCCGGCGTCGTTGGCTGGGCCGGTGAGGGTGAAGCGGTAGCCGAGGTGTTCGCGGTGGATGTCGTTCACAGTCCAGTCGGCCTCGTTTCCCGATACGGACAGTGTTTGGACCGGGATGTCGGCGGTTTCGGCGAGCTTCTGACCCCACGCGTCATCGACCAGGACCACGCCGGTGCGCGCGTGTTCTGGAGTGAACAGTTGGGCTTTGACGTTGAAGTATTCCTCCATTGAACCGTGGAGGTCGAGGTGGTCTTGGGTGAGGTTGGTGAAGCCGACCACGTCGTAGAGCAGCCCGCTGATGCGGTGGAATTCGATCGCGTGGGATGAGACTTCCATCGCGATGGTGTCGACGCCAGATTCGCTCATGCGCGCACGGAGCGCGTGGACCTGGGTAGCTTCCGGGGTGGTCAGCTTGGCTTCGATGGTTTCGTTTCCGGATTGGATTTCGATGGTTCCGATGAGTCCGGTGTTGTGTCCTGTGGCGTTGAGCAGGGAGCGCACCATATAGGTTGTGGTGGTTTTCCCGTTGGTTCCGGTCACGCCGATGAGCGTCGGGAGCTGGCGACCGTTGCTCGCGGCGCCATCGCCGCCGCTGTAGATGGTCGCGGCGAGGTTGCCGAGGCGGTTGCGTAGGTTCTCGGTGACCACGATGGGCGTGCGGGTGCCCTCGACGCGTGCGAGTTCGGCGTGGATGATCTCGGCGCCTGAGGCGTCGGTGACGATGGCGGCGGCTCCGGCGTCGATGGCTTGGGCCGCGTAGCGTGCGCCGTGGGTCTTGGCTCCGGGGAGCGCAGCGTAGAGGTCGCTTGGCTGGACGGCTCGGGAGTCGAGGGTTACGCCGGTGACGCGGGTCTCGGCCGCGTCAGGCGCGAGCTCCGCCTCCGGAAAGAGGGTTGCAAGGGTTGCGCCGGTTGCGTGCTGTGGACGGAAGGCTTGTTCGGCCTGCGCCGCACTGTTGGGGGTGTGTGACACGGGTTTCCTTACCATCCGTAGTTCTGTTTCTCACCGGTGAATACTTTATAGGCCTTTGATTTGGCGTCGCTTGGGGCGAGGCCGCGGCTGCGCACGGTCGCTTCCATGATGCTGGTGAAGGTGTCCCCTACTGACCAGTCTTTCCAGTTCCCTTTCGGGTGGTGCATGGTCACGAGCACGAGGTACTGGGGGTCATCTGCGGGTACGACTCCTCCGAAGGCTTGGGAGTGTTGGTCGAATTTACCGCTTGGTCCTTGGGCCTGCGCGGTACCGGTTTTGCCTGCTACGCGGTAGCCGGGCATCTTCATGGCCTGGGCGGTTCCGTGTTCAACCACGGATGCCATGGTGCGCAGCATCTTCTGCGAGGTGTCTTTGGAGACCACACGCTGCTTTTCCCCGGTTGGGGCTTTGGTTTTGTTGCCTTCGGCGTCGATGTAGTTGTCGACGATGGTGGGTGTGATTCGTTCTCCGCCGTTGGCGATGGCTTGGAACATCGAGGCGGTGTTCATGGGTGAGAGTGAGTAGCCCTGGCCGAACATCGTGGTGAGGCGTTGGCGGCGGTCCCAGTTTTCGGGTTTCACGAGGATTCCGGGGTTACCGGGGCCGAGACCGACGTCAAGCGATGACCCGATGCCGAGTTGTTTCATGAACTCGTAGCGGTCTTTGTCTTTGAGGCGTTCGCCGATCATGACGGTTCCGGTGTTGTAGGAGCGCGCGAAGATGCCGGCTCCGGTCATGTCGAAGGTCGCGTGTGGGAGGGAGTCAGAGATGAGTTCGTGCCCGAATTTTTTCTTGTTCGGGACTTTGAAGTTTTCTTCTGGTTTGAGTTTCCCTTGTTCGTATGCGAGGGCGAAGGTTGGGATCTTGCCGGTTGAGCCGGGTTCGATGGCTTGGCTGATCGCTGTCGAGGTCCGGTAGTCAGCCTCGGTCGCGGCGGGGTCGTTGGGGTCCATCGGCGTCGAGTCGGCGATAGCGAGGATACGGCCAGTTTTGACGTCCATGACGATGGCGTTGACCCAGAGCGCATTGAATTGTTTGCGTTTGGACATCACGGCTTCTTGCGCGGCCCATTGGATGTCTTGGTCGATGGAAAGTTGGACGTCTTGACCGTTGACGGCTTCTTTTTCGGCTAGTGCGGCGCCGGGGATGCGCACGCCGTCAGCGGAGCGTTCGTAGACGCGTTCGCCGGGGATACCTTCTAGGTGTTTTTGTTGTGAGAGTTCGATGCCGGTTGCGCCTTTGCCTTCGGCGTTGGTGAAGCCGAGTACCTGGCCGGCGATGGGCCCGTTGGGGTATTCGCGGTGGGCGCGTTGTTCGGTGCTCATCCATGGGAACCCGATGCGCATGACTTCGTCACGCACTTTGGGCGTCACGTTCTTGGCGATGACGGAGTACCCATTTTTGCGTTCGCCTTCGATTCCTAGCATGAGGTCGCGTACTTCGTCGGGGTCTTTACCGAGTTGGTAGGCGATTTCTTCCGCGGCTTGTTGGGAGGTGATGGTTTCGCGTTGCCCGGTTTCTGGGTTTTTCCGCGAGAATTCGTCCGCGACGAGGTTTTGGTTGACGATGATGTCGTATCGCACCACGGACATCGCGAGCACTTCCCCGTTGCGGTCGAGGATGCGTCCGCGGACGGGGTGGAGTGTTTCTTTCGTGGTGCGCGAGGAGAGCGCGTCAGCCGCGGCTTGTTTGGAGTCGATCCCTTGGACCCAGACCATCCGCCCTGCGAGCACGAGCATGAGCAGCATCACGAACGCGAGCAGCACGCGCATGCGTTTCACGGAGCGGAGTTCAGCGGTGCTGCGTGCCATGCGTGTCTCCTGGGTCTAGGTCAGGGGGGTGGTTTCCAGCATGAGGTTTAGTTCCCGCTGGTTTCTCCGGTGGTTTGTGGGCCGGGGATGCTTCCGCCGTTGAGGTCTTTGCCGTCGAACGGCTTGGTTTCTTTCTGGGCGTCGGCGGTCTTCTTATTATTGCCGGCGGTGTCTTTAGCCTTGTTGTTCTGCTGAGGGGTGTCGCTCACGTTAGCGTTAGCCTTGCTGGTCTTCTCGGCAGCGCTTGGTCCGCTGGCGTCAGTGCCTGGAACAGCCGCAGATCCGATCGACGAGCTGGTGTTCTGTTGCTTTGTGACTGCTTCGTTTTGCTTGGCGCGGATTGCTTCGCGAGCGCGTGCTAGTTCACGTTCGTTGTAGTCGTGTGCGCGTGGGGCTTTGACGTGGGGGCCGTTGGCGGCGCCTTTGTCTTTCTTTTTGGCTTCGGTTGCGGTGCCATAGATTTTCTTCTTTTCGATGTCGATCGTGGCGGCGCTTCCGGAGGCGGTCATCCCGAGTTTCGCTGCGTTGGCGGCGAGGTTTTGTGGGGATTTTTTGTTGTAGAGCTCTGCGGTGCGGGCCTGGTTATCTTGGGCGAGCTGCTGTTGTTGTTTGTTCAGCTGGACGAGTTCGTATTGGCCTTTGGCTACTTTGACGTTGATGCCGAGTGCGGTTGCGACGGTGGCGCCGATGATCACGAGGCACAGCACGATGAAGCTCCACAGGCGCTTGCGGGGCTTGTATTCGATGATGGACAGCGGCGTCCGCGTTTCAGCCGTGGCGCCGTGGGAGGCTTGCCCCGAGTGCTGGGGTTCAGCGTGGTCGGGGTTGACCCTGAGCAGTGGTTGTGCGCTCATGAGTTCCTCCTGGTGCGTTGGCTGAAACGGTTGCTGTAGTGGTGGCGGCTGAGTGGTTCGCGGATGCGTTCCACTGCGCGGAGTCGGGCTGCTGCGGCGCGGGAGTTTTCTTCGACTTCTTGTGAGGTCGGTTTTTCGTTGCCCCGGGTGATGAGCCGGTATTGGGCTTTGTGTTCTTCGGGTTCAATGGGTAGCCCGGCTGGCGCGGATGAGGTGGTGGCTTCCGCGAAGGCGTATTTAACGAGCCGGTCTTCGAGGGATTGGTAGCTCATGACCACGATGCGCCCGCCTGTTGTGACGGCGTCGAGGGCTGCTGGGAGCGCGGCTTCGAGGACTGCGAGTTCGTCGTTGACTTCTACGCGTAGCGCTTGGAAGGTTCGTTTGGCGGGGTGGCCGCCTTTGGTTCCGCGAGGGTAGGCGTCGATGATGAGTTGCGCGAGTTGCCCGGTGGTGGCGAACGGTTGGGTTTCGCGGGTGCGCAGGATCGCATCGATGATGCGGCGCGCGTGCCGTTCTTCGCCGTATGCCTTGAGTACGCGGGTGAGTTGTTGGTGCGTGTAGGTGTTGACGACGTCGGCCGCGGTGAGCGTCGACGTGGTGTCCATGCGCATGTCGAGTGGGGCGTCGTAGGAGTAGGCGAAGCCGCGTTCACGCTCGTCTAGCTGATACGAGGAGACACCGAGGTCGAAAAGGATGCCGTCGACGGCATCGATACCTGCGGTTTCGAGTGCGGTGTCGATGTTCTCGTAGGTGGTGTGGCATGTGACGAGCCGGTCGCTGTATTCGGCGAGGCGTTCGGTTGCCATTGTGAGCGCGTTGGTGTCGCGGTCGATGCCGATCACGTGGGTATCGGGGTTGCGGGCGAGGATTTCGTGCGTGTGCCCGCCCATGCCGAGTGTCGCGTCGATGACCCAGGGGGTGCGGCCGGCTTCTCGCGCGGCGTCGATGCCCGGTTGGAGGAGGTCGAGGCAACGGTCTAGCAGTACAGGGATATGACGTTCGGCTGCGCTGTGACGTTCGGCTGGGGTCTGGTGTTCAGCGGGGGGCTGTGCGCGGGTGGCCGCGGCATCGGCGAATGGTGCTTCGTCGTGCACTGAGCTGCCACCTCCTGCGGGGCTTGGGTCTATGTGCGCCGGCCCGCTGCGTGGTCGGTCTGTACTGAATTCGTGTGGGTTGAAGATATTCGTGTGTGGTGAAGATGCTCCGAGGGGCTCGTTCCCCCACCGCGAACCTATTTGGTGGCCCGGCTCAGGGGAAGGTGAGTCGGGATACCTGCGTCCGCGGGAGGAGAGCGCGCCCCTCGGTTTCCGGTGCTTCTATGCGGTTGGCCGGCTGAGGTGCCGGCTGACCTTTTAGAAGAAGCCGGGTATCACTTCTTCGTTTGTGTCTGAGAAGGAGTCTTCCTGCTCAGTGAGGTAGCTATTCCAGGCTTCGGTGTCCCAAATCTCTGCGCGGCTGCCGGCTCCGATCACGGTTACGTCGCGATCGAGGCCTGCGTAGGCCCGCAGAGGTTGAGGGATGGTGACGCGCCCCTGTTTGTCCGGCATCTCGTCTGAGGCTCCGGACAGGAACACGCGAATGTAGTCCCGTGCTTGCTTTGAGGACATCGGGGCGGCCCGGAGTTGTTCGTGGACCGCCTCGAATTCCTTAGCGCTGAAAACGTAGATGCATCGTTCCTGGCCGCGGGTCAGGACGAGGCCCTTGCTGAGCTCGTCCCGGAACTTGGCCGGGAGGATGATGCGTCCTTTTTCATCAAGACGTGGCGTGTACGTCCCAAGGAACATACCGCCACCCCTTTCTGAAAGCGGTGGAGTTCAGGGCGTCCACTCCCCGAACTCCATCTAGCTCCAACAGCCCCCACTTTACTCCACTTCACTCCCCCGTCAAATGGTTTGCCCGTGTTTTGAGAAAAATCTGTGAAATACCTATGTCGACTTTTCCTTGATAAAACGGGAAAGTTCGCAGGTGGGGTGAAAGTGGAGGGAAATAATCTTGGCGGCTCAAACTAGCGACCTCTTTAGCCTCCAGTCGACCCAAAGTGACCCGAAAACACGTGGGCGGGGTTGACGGTGGATGAAAGTGGAGGCGGTAGGCTGCACGGCAAGGAAAGCAGCCAAGAGCGGACTGGCACACCCAGCAATAAGCGAGCCCGCTGACCTTGGCTATTAATAGCGATCATTAAATAGGGCGGAATCCCTGGAAATACATCTGGTGCGGAATATCACGTGCACCACGCGGCTATTCGCAGTAGAATGGATGGACACACCGGCCATATAGTGGAGTCATAGCCTAGCCACAGGAAAGGTGACGCTCCTTCAAGGTTGTGCCCTTGTTGCACTGTTTTTCTTGATGGCTTTTCAGGGCGCATGTACCGCCGAATCTATTTCGATAGGACTCATTTATGCGTACACACAACAGCGAGGACAGGAAGAAGCGCGCTCCGCGTTTGTCCCTGACCGCGCTTTCAGTCATAGCCTTGACAGGCACGTCGCTTGCGACTGTCCCTAGCTTCATGGCCGCCTCACCGGCGTCAGCCGCTGAACTCTCCGGCGGCATCCGCGACAAGTCGGGCGCGGTCGAGCAGGACGCCCAGAAGGCCTCCGACCTGCCGGCCGGCTCGTGTGTTGTTGAGGCTGACAACTCTCAGGGGGGGCAGCCAGGCTGGTTTTAGCTGGAGCACCTTGGACCCGAGCGCGAGCAGCACCGACAAAACCCGGTGGGGCTTGAGCGTCTCCTTCGATAATTCGAAGGACCGCACGTTCGCTGATTGGGGCTTTACCAATTCAGGCCTTATGGGCGGGTACCTCAACACAGGTCAAGTCAATTCGATGAATGTCGGCCAGACGTTTCTTGCAGGCAAGGTAGTCACTCATAAGGCCGATGAAAGCATCGTGATTGATGGAGTTAGGCAACAGCGAAACCTGAACCTCAACGCGGACCTGACCGATGCGAAAGTCAAGCAGTTCGCTGAGGCCACTGCCGCCAACCCGGTACGTTACGCCTGGCAGGGAAACTATACGAAGGAAAATCCTGATGGGCCAAGGGCCACCCACGGGACCAGCGCAACCTTCACTGCCGTTGTGAACCCGTGGCCGAGCGAGAACATCGAATGTAACCCGATCACGGTGTCGTGGGAGAACTTCGAGAAGCACGTCATCGTCCCTGGTGATGAAACCAAGGTCGGCAAGATCAACATCCCGGCTGTGACGGGCGACGGCACGGATGACTCCATGTCCCGCATGGTCGTGGAGGCCTACGACGGCAACGGCAAGTTCATCGGCACCACCGACCCGGCAGCATCTGGCGGTACCAAGAACCTGCGTATCGCGGACAACGGTGACATCTACTTCACCTGGCCCGAGTACCGCGGTACTGACTTGGCCACCGACAAGAACGTAAACTTCTCCGTTCTGGCAAAGCCGCGTAGCGTGGACCAGCTCAAGGCCGCAGCTAAGGGCAACAATGAGTTTATCGAGCATGACGGAGCCTTCGACAGCTCGAACTCGCTGACCCGCTACAACAAGGCGAACGTCATCGACTCCAAGGCATTCTCCTTGGATGACACCGAGTACCACTCCCCGAAGTACGACAAGACGGACGCCACGATTATCTCCGGCGTCGATAGCGCTACCGGTCCGATTGCTACCGAGCCGCAGAAGGTCACCTTCACCCAGACCCCTGACCTGATCAAGGACCTGGCGAAGAAGAAGGCTGACGGCGGTTTCGAAGCCAAGGTCACCCTGGACGAGAAGTACGTCTACGAGGGCTGGACCGTGGAGATGGACGAGAACTACAACGTCACCGTCACCGCTCCGGAAAACCCCCGCCCGGGCACCTTCGCGCGCCCTGTGGTGACGGTGGAGTACTCCAACGGTTCCACGGACAAGCTGGAGCTCCTCGTGGTTGTTGACCCGAACAACACTCAGGTCACCGACCTCGTGCGCCCAAGCCTGACGAAGGGCACCATCGGTGATGACCTCACCGCCCAGGTGGGCACCAAGTCCATCATGAAGGGCTACAAGCCGGTTCACCCGGCCAAGTTCGAGATTGACGAGTCCACTGTGCCTGAAGGCTGGACCGTGACGGTCGATGAGACCGGCAAGGTCACCGCGAAGGCAGACGACACCGTGGCGCCGGGCACCATCATCACCCCGACGGTGAAGGCGACCTACCCGGATGGCACCACCGATGAGATCGAGACCCAGTTCCAGGCGATCGTGGACATCAAGATCCCGAACTACGACACGGTAACCAATAAGCCGAACGCGAAGGTCACTCTCAAGCCTGAGGTCCCAGAGCGAGGCCTGAGCGGCAACACGACCGACGAAGCTCCGAAGCGCTACACCTTCAAGGACGGCTCGACTGAGATGACCGTCACGGATGACAGCGGCACGTGGACCGTCAAGATCGACGAGAACACTGGTGAAATCACCACGACCATTCCGCGGACGGCGCCTGAGGGTTACATCCTGGATGTTCCGGTTCTTGCCTACTACGACAACGCTGACAAGCCGCAGGAAGTCAAGGGCACCGTCGTTGTTCTCAAGAGCGACGTCTCTGCGACGTACTCCGTGGAGACGACTGGCCCGAACCAGGCTGTGAACCACCAGGTACAGGACGCACCTAAGGGTTCCAAGTTCTCCTTCGGCAAGGATGAGAACGGCGCCCCGATCACTGAGCAGGAAGTCGACGGCTGGAAGTACACGGTCAACCCGGACACCGGTGTCGTATCATCGACCCCGCCGGCTGACGCCAAGCCGGGTGACAATAAGACCATCAACGTGACCGTCCAGACCCCGGATGGCTCTACCCCGCTGGTGCCTGTCACCACTGTGGTGAAGCTGACCAACAACTGGGAAGCTGAGCCATCCTATCCGGTGCAGACCGTGTACCCGGGCGAAACCGCAACGCTGCCACTTGCACTGGACAAGCCGGACACCGTGAATGTCGCGAAGGAAAACCCATACAAGCTGGGTGATGTTCCTGCCGGCTGGAATGTCAGCATTGACGACAACGGCCAGATCACCGCAACCGCACCTGAGGATGCGAAGCCAGGCGATCAGGTCAAGATCCCGGTAACGGTGACCTACGAGGACGGCTCTACGGATACCACTTACGCTGTGGTCAACGTCCTAGGAGTCCCTGAGCGTGAGGTTCCGTTCCAGGTCGAGTACAAGTACGACGATTCCATCCCTGCCGGCGAGTACAAGGTTGAGACCAAGGGCAAGCCTGGCAAGGAGAAGATGAAGAAGGACGGTACTTGGGAGCGCTCCGAAGAGCCTCAGAATGAGGTCGTCGTCATCGGCACCAAGCCGGCTGAGAGCGCCAAGGAAGTCACCTGGAAGGTTCCAATCCCGTACCCGACCGAGGTTCGCGAGAACCCGGACCTGAAGCCTGGTGAAACCCGGGTTGTTCAGGAAGGTGAGAACGGTGAGAAGACCTTCACCGCTAAGTTCACCGCTTCGGGTGATCAGGCTGAGGTCGTCGAGGAAGAGACCACCAAGGAGCCTGTCAAGCGGATCGTCGAGTACGGCCCTGGCATTGCTCCGAGCGAGCTGGTAACGAAGACCGAGAAGCCGATTCCGTTCGAGACCAAGGTGATCTTCGACGACACCCTCGAAGCCGGCCAGCAGGTTGTTGACCAGAAGGGTGAGGTTGGTACCGAGGTTGAGACCTCGACTCAGAAGCTCGTAGACGGCAAGCCTTCGGGCGACCCAGTCGTGACCTCTGAGCGCACCAAGGAACCAACCGAGCAGATCATCCGTGTGGGCACCAAGACCACCGGTGAAACCTCTGAGACGGTTACGTCGGAGGTTCCGTTTGGTGTGAAGATCGAATTCGATCCGAACATGCCTGCCGGTACGTCCGAGGTTGTGACCGAGGGTGTTCCAGGTGAGAAGACGGTGACGATCACACGCGAGATCGTCAACTCGAAGCCTGACGACCCTCAGATCACCGAGAAGATCACCAAGCAGCCTGTTGACCAGGTCATCAAGGTCGGCACCAAGCCGTCCGAGGCTTCTTCGAAGGTCACTTGGACTGCCCAGGTTCCGTTCGAGGTTATTACCCGCCCGAACCCGGAGCTGAAGCCGGGCGAGATCAAGGTCGTCCAGAAGGGCGTCCCTGGCGAGAAGACCTACACGGCTGACTTCTCCGCAACGGGCGACCAGGCAACGGTCACCCCTGAAGAGAAACAGACCAAGGACCCGGTCGACGAGATCATCGAGTACGGCCCAGCAGCTGAGGACACCGAAGTGGTGACTAAGGTTGAGAAGCCTGTTCCGTTCGAGACTGAGATCGTCTTCGACGACACCCTGGAAAAAGGTAAGCAGGTTGTTGACCAGGAAGGTGAGCTTGGTACCGAGGTTGTGACCTCGACTCAGAAGATCAAGGACGGCAAGCTGGATGGCGATCCAGAGGTGACGACTGAGCGCACCAAGGAACCAACCAAGCGCATCATCCGCGTGGGCACCTACGACCCGGCACCGTCTGTGGAGCCGAAGCAGGTTGAGCTGCCGTACACCACTAAGATCGTCTACGACAAGAACCTTGAACCAGGCCAGGAGGTCGTGGATCAGGAAGGCGAAAACGGCCTCATCGAGGTGACTGTCAAGGACGGTCAGCCACAAGTGAAGACCGTCAAGGAGCCTGTCGAGAGGATCGTCCGTGTTGGCACCAAGCCAGCTGAGGGCGTCGAGTGGACCGAGGAGATTGCGTTCGAGGTCAAGGTTGTTGAAGACCCTGAGCTCGAGGCCGGTAAGGTCGAGACCGTTCAGCAGGGTAAGCCTGGTGAGCGTGTTCACAAGACTGACGGAACAGAGGAAGTTCGCGTTGAGCCGGTGAAGCACATCATCAAGGTCGGCACCAAGTGCAACTGCGACCAGCCAACCCCGGAGCCTTCCGAGGATCCAACCCCGGACCCAACCGAGGACCCAACCCCAGACCCAACCGAGGACCCAACCCCAGAACCTTCCGAGGACCCGACCCCGGACCCGTCTGAGGACCCGACCCCGGACCCATCTGAGGACCCAACCCCAGAACCGTCTGAGGATCCGGCGCCGTCCGAGGAACCTTCTGAGGATCCGTCGGAAGATCCGTCGGAGGACCCAGCCCCGGCTCCAACCGAGGATCCAACCACGGATCCGACCGAGGACCCGACCGGTGAGCCAGGTGAATCGCCTAGCGAGAGCCCAAGCGCGCCAGGTGCAGACAACAACAAGCCTGCTCAGCCGCAGAAGCCTGGTACGCCTCCCCTGGCTCGTACCGGTATCAACGCTGGCGGGGCGCTGGCTACGGTTGCTCTGATGATGCTCGGTGGCGTAGGCCTGCTGGCATTGCGTCGGCGTCCATCGCAGCGCTAACGGTGAGAGCTAGCGGAACCGCCACAGCGGACCGCTAACTTAACCAAAAGTGGCGGGGATACAGGAGAAATCCTGTATCCCCGCCACAGCGTTTTAACCCGGTCCCATAAGAGCCGCAACAGCGGGTTAGAGGGCGTTGCTTGGAGGCTGCTTGCTCGCAATAAAAGCCGGAACAACAGCAGACACAAGGCCAGCCACAACACCGAGCCCCAAACCTACCGGCACAAGCCACGGCTCAACCTGAGGCGTCCAGCCTTGCGCAGCAGACACCACAACAACACCAATAACACCCGCGAGCGCACCCACTGCCCCACCGATGAAACCAATCAGCACACCCTCCGTCACGAACCGTGCGGCAATACCCTTCCGGGTTGTTCCTAGAGCGCGGCGCAGAGCGATCTCCGGCGCACGCGACAGCACAGTCAAATACATCGACGTCGAAGCGCTCACAGCCGCCAGAATCAGCAAGGTCGCCGCCATGATGCCAACCAGCGCATCGAGATCCGTAGACACGCCCATGCGGAGGTTCCGCAAATCAGCCACAGTTTGAACCCGGTAACTGCCCGGATCAGCCGCATCCAGCTGCATCGGTACGGCCTCCGCCAAGGCGGCCGGGAAACCCTTCTCCGTCCGAATCAACAGCTGAGGCTGTCCCAGATGCAGCTGTGGTGCCAAAGACAACGGGACCAATACCGCGTTGCTGAGCCCAGGGCGTCGTTCACCCGTCGTGAAGGAGTCAACGACGTTCAAACGATGGTCGCCCACCACAATCGAGCCGTCGGCGCCACTGCTGGGGAGGTTCAGGGCTTGCAGAGCGTCAGGCCCCACAACCGCTACCGAATTAACAGCCGGTATCCCGAAAAGATCCGCTGTCTGTTTCTTCCCCACCGTAAGGTCTTGGGCCGCGAAAAACTCGTCATCCACCGCGATGATCTGTAGTCCCCCACCTGAGTTCACATCGCCGGGTTCCAACCGGTACAAGCCAGTCGACGAGGCGGGCAGCTGAATCATGCGCGTCACCCGCTGCACGTGCGGAAGCTGCTGGATCCGTTCCTGATCGCGTGCGAGGCTCTCCTCGAGTTCTTCCCGTTCGTAGTACGGGGTGGTGACCCACACTTCGTCAAACGCCGCGGCTTCGAGGCGCTCGTTGATCTGGACTGCGGCGGTCTGGCTGATCCCCACGGAAGCAATCAGCCCGCCGATGCCTAACGCGAACGCCAACACCAGAAACGCTGTGCGGATCCCGCGGAGCAAAACCTCCGTGAGGGATTCCGCGAGCACATCAGCCACCCGGGTACGCAACGGCCCCCTGCGCGGCTTCTCAGGCGGCACACTCACACCGCTCGGTATGGACTGCGAAACTCCGGTGTCTTCAGCGATCCTGCCGTCGACGATTCGGATCACGCGGTGCGCGCGGGCCGCAACCTCTTCATCGTGGGTGATGACGATGAGCGTTGCCCCGTGCTCTCGCGCACGTTCAAGGTCTGCTAGCACTGCCATCCCGGATGCGGTGTCGAGCGCACCAGTTGGCTCGTCGGCGAGCACCAGCTCGGGTTGCGAGGCCAACGCGCGCGCCACAGCGAGCCGCTGCCTCTCGCCACCGGAAAGCACTCCCGCTTTGTACGTTGCACGGTCGCCGATGCCGAGGCTGTTCATCGCCTCGAACGCGATCTCGGATCGCTCCTGTAGCGGTACAGCGTGCGGAACCATCCCGAGGGAGGCGTTCGACAACGCGTCCAGGTGCGGCAACACGTGCGAGGCCTGGAAGACGAAGCCGATGCTGTCAGCCCGGAGTCTGTCGCGGTCCTTCTCCGTCGCCTTGGTCAGGTCCTGACCGGCAAAGACGTACGAGCCCTTGTTTGGGGCATCGAGCAAACCGAGCAGCTGTAGGAGCGTGCTCTTGCCCGCACCGGAGGGGCCCACTATGGCGACGTATTCGCCAGCGTAAATGTCAAGGTCGACGTCGAAGACACCAGCGGTGCTGTCTGCACCGTATTGGCGGGTCACCCCACGCATCTCAATGATTTTGCGGCGTTCCATCAGAGCACCACGGTGTCACCAACAGCAAGGTCATCGGATTCCACGGCCGCCCACCCAGCGGCGGTTTTCCCCACGGTGACCTTGACTCGACGAGGCTCCTCCTTATCGTTTGAGCCTTGATTCTTGGACCCCTGCCCGTTTGTGCCGCGCGAGCCCGGCGCTGTGACGAGCACATAGTCGCCGTCAGCATCGTGCCGCAGAGCGGTCACTGGCACGGCTTTCTGCGGCTTCGCTTTCGTGGTGAGCTCTACACGAACTTGGGTGCCTGTCTGGACTTTCTCAAACGCCTCGTCCTTGGTTGCGAAGCTCACTTGGTGTCCGGGGGCGCGGCTGTCCGTGCCGCCTTCGAACTCACCGATGGTTTCAACGGTTCCCGCAAACGTGGCAGTACCGGCAATGATCCGGACTTCCGTGCCTTTCTTCAACTGCTGGGCATCAGCCACGTTCACGTGGGCTTTGATGGTGCGGCTACCCACCCGAATTTTGGCGAGCGGCTGTTCAGGCCCCAAGGTGGATGACACGCCGGCGACGCTCAACACCGTGCCGCTCTTGCCGCCGATGGACGCGAAAGCCGCCACCGGAATATAGGGCTGGGTCTGCGGCGCAGCTGGCTGGTCGCCTCCGTCTTCCCCTGTAGCAGACTCTCCCGAGGACCCGCTCGGCGCGGAGTCGGCCTCACGCTGCGGAAGGACGTAGCCGGCCTCCCTGAACAGTGCGGATACAGCGTTGATCGTGGCCGCATCGACAATACCGGACGCTGGAACGTTGTAGCCGGTCGCTTCTAGCGCTTTCTGGAAGGCGACAACGTCGTCCCCTTTATCGCCAGCGGCGAGGTCGCGGTAGAGGGGAAGTTGCCCCGACACGGCGAACACTGGCGTGCCCGCCACTGAGCCCAGCAGTTGGCCGGGGACAACCTCCTCACCTTTTTTCAGCGCCTGTTTGGTAACCGTGGGGGTTTCTTGGAGGACGGCCGGTAGAAGATTCCTAGTCTTGCCTTCCCCTACGGCTCCCAGAATGACTGTGTCAGGGACGATGGGACGTTCTTCCACTATTGCGGTGGCTTGAACCTTCTCGTCCGTGACCGTGGCGACCGAGCTTTTCGACGCCGTTAATGTGCCGATGAAGAATGCGGCGACCACTGCTCCGATCACTACGACTGTGATGACGAGGGTCCGCACGGGGAATGCGACCCGCGAAAGATGTGGTGTGCCCGCTTTCTCCATGCGTTAACACCTTTCTACTGAGGGACCTAACTACCCGTTCCGTGCAATGTATTCACGGGCTGCGGCCAAGACGCGGTCCTTATCTTCTTTAGCTGGTTTAAGTTCAGCCTCATGCTTATCGATGAGTGGCTGTTGATAGGAAGCAACCAGGTCGCCTAGCCGTTGAGTTGTTGACGTTTGGTTATTGCAGCGGGCTTCGATACTGGCGAGTCGGATGCCTTCTTGTGTTGTCTGCGACCCCTCGGATTCGAGAAGTTCCTTGGAATCAACCGAGGCCCACATGTCCTTGCTCTTCGGGGCCGTGAGCCCAGCATCGGTGAGGCACTGTGCCCATTCTTTATGGACTCGCTCCCACTCTTCGTCTTTCGCGGCAGCGTTGAGAGCCTGCGTGCTCAGCTCATCAGCCCTATCGGAGGATGCTTCGTCGTATCCCCTGAGGACTTCGGTATCGGGGTCATTCTCAAACCGCGTCTGGCATTCTTCATAGCCCATAGTCCAGGCATCGCCGCCTGCGGCTTCTTCCTGTTCTTCCAACGCGGTTACACTGCTAGGTTTTGTTCCCCAGCCGTAGTTGGCCGCTAGTTGTTCATCCCAAATACCGAACGTGCGGTCATCAAGGATCGCATCTTCAGGCCCAGTAGCCGTGTATGTGAGGCCCTTCTCAGCCATGCACTTAGAGGTGTAGACCCTTTTAGCTTGATCGATCAACGCTTGATCAGCGGGGTCATCAGCTACCAGATAGGCAGAGAACGGGGTCAGGATTTGTGCGCTCTCGCGGTCAAGCTTGGCCCGCGCGCTGGGGTCCCGTCCCTCACTGCTGGCATTCGAGCTGCTGCATGCCGCAAGGGAAACCCCAAGAAAAGCAACGGCGAAACCGGCCAGCGCCCTTTTTCCATGTTTCATAGTCACATGTCCGCCTTATCGAAGAGCTGAGATCCGGTCACTCCAGGTTTCACCTAGGTGCAGGTTGGTGCGAAGTGAACGCAGGTCACTGTAATCGTGCTTCAGGGGAACGGTTCGCCCGTAACAGCCAACGTTTTCGCACATCAGGCGAGACTTGCCCTTCTTGATCGAGCTCGCGCGGTCGTTAGCCCACTTAGGGAGATTTCCAGAGTTCCAGGTTCCCATTTCACCGGAGTAGTTGATGTGGTCATACAAAACAGCGGCCTGCGAAGCCTGCATGCTCGATCCCAACGCGACCAAGCTCAAGGCGCCAGCAGCAAGTCCTCGCTTGAAGAACTTCGATGAAACTTTCTTAGACATACTTATCCCCCTTCTGGAGAAATAAAGCTATTAGAAATCACCTCGTATATTTATGGAAACATCCACGAGATAGGATAACAGTAAGGGGGGAGCCTCTGTGAGTCAAGTAACAAATGCAAGTTTTTGAGGCGATTTCCCGAGGTCCCACAACTAAGCTTTTCGAAACGCTCTGAAACTCTTCTAGACAGGGGATATTTCATCAAAAAGGGTGGGTCCGGAACCATGTTCCGAACCCACCTTGCAAGCTTGATTTGGTGACCTATGCCCTGTTGTTTGGGCTGCGGGAAACTATCCCTGGTTGTGGCGGTTGTCCCATTCTTTTTCAAGCCGCGCCATGAAACTATCGCCGCGGCGAGCACTCGAATTATTTGGGCTCGACGTGGTCACCACCTGCTCTGTCTTCCGCAGAGCGAGCGCGGTACCTACAACCATGATCGCGAACCCGACAATTCCCAGGATGACCGTCACGATCAGTCCAGCACTGATTGCGATACCCGAAAGGAGAACACCCAAGCCAGCAAACGCGATCAACGCACCCAGCGCTATATTGCGGGTGCTCAGCTTGTTCTGCGGCGTCTGCTCAACGCGGCGCATCGTGCTCGAAAACTGTGGATCTGCGTGGAGTTGCTTCTCCATCTCAGCGAGCATACGGCGCTCACTCTCAGATAAACCCACGGCCTCCCCCTTCATCGGACCGGTCCTGAACTCCTATTGTACTCAGGCAGACCCGCACAGTTCGAGCCGGTTCCTCAATCACCGAAACGCTTTACCCCGCGTTTACCGAGCGGTCGCTTCTCACTGGGCCCTGCATCGTGCTTCTGAGTAGATCCATGCAAGAACGATGCGGGCCGCACGCTGTCTTTGAAGCGTGCGTTGATCGCATCCATCGTCTTCTCCGCGTCCGTCATCTTCCCCGCGTCCCTGCGTCCCTCACGTTTGGCCGGCGTATTGCTCACCTCGGCCGGGGTTTGGTCCCAGTCGAACGTGAGTTGCTCACCTTCGCGTTCAGAAGCGAACTCGCCCGCCCTCACGCCGATCAACCGGACAGGCTTCAACGGACGAGGTAGCGCAGACAGCAGCGACAACGCGACCTCACTCATAACAGCCGAGGAAGCCGTCGGGTCGCTCAAGCGGCGCTGACGCGAAATCGTTGTGAAGTCATCCCACCGAACTTTCAAGCCGACAACATAAAAACGGTGTCCAGCCGCCCGTACACGCTCCGCGACCTTAAACGACAACTCCATGACCCACCGTCGCAACACCGCCTCATCAGTGACATCGGCATCGAACGTGTGCTCATGCGAAACAGACTTCTCCACACGCTCTGTGACCACCGGCCGCGGATCAATCCCCCGCGCAAGCTTGATGAGCTCCGGCCCATGCTTACCCAGAAGCCGCTGCATGCGGCGCGGATCAGCCTGCGCAACATCGCCCGCCGTCATGAGCCCCTGCGAATGCAGCTTCAGCTCAGTAGCCTTCCCCACGCCAAACAGCTCACCCACGGGAAGCTGCCGCATGAACTCATCAACAGCGGCCGGCGTAATCGCATATACGCCGTCAGGTTTCGCTTTATCGCTGGCCATCTTTGCCAAAAACTTATTCGGGGCAAGCCCCACCGACGCCGGCAACCCCACCGCCTGCTTGATGCGCTGCCGAACCACCTCGGCGCAATGAAAAGGGCTCGAGTAGTGACGACTAACCCCGGTGATGTCCATGAACGCTTCATCCACGCTCACCTGCTCAACCAGCGGCGTCACGTCCCTCAATACCTCCATGACCCGCGCCGACGCCTTGCCATACGCAGACCGCGTAGGAGGGACAATCAACGCGTGAGGCGCCATATTCTTGGCCTGCGCCACAGGCTGACCCGAATGAACCCCGTACGCACGCACATCATACGAAGCCGACAACACCACAGCCCGCGGGCTATCCTGCGAGACGATGATCGGGCGGTTCTGCAGACATGGATCAAGAATCCGCTCAACCGAAACAAAAAACGCGTCGATGTCCACATGCGCGATGACGCGCTCGGGCTTCTGCCTGGACTCACCCATCCCAGCATCCACCTCCGTTCAACGCGTCACCCTGTGCGCCTCTTACCTGTGTGCCCCGCTACCGGAGCATCCCCGCAATCAGTAAGACGCCGCGGAAAGTCGACAACGCCACAGATAGAATAGGGGCCATGACCGATTCTACGAAGGCACCCCTGGCACACATCAGCCCAGACACCTCGCCTGAGCACATCAGCTCCCTCTTCCGCGAAGCCATCGAAGAACACGTCAAAGCCTTCTTTGAACAACAGCGGCACGACCTCAGCCGCGTCAGCCACCGCACCAACGCCCTGGTCGACGCGATCAGCTCGCTCAGCTCGGGCGGCAAGCGACTCCGGCCGATCTTCGCCCTCTGGGGAGCGCTCGCAGCCGGCGGCGACGCCAACGACGAGCGCCTCCTGACGCTTGGAACCGCGCTTGAACTCTTCCAGGCAGCCGCGCTCATCCACGATGACATCATCGACCACTCAGACACCCGCCGCGGCCAACCCGCAGTACACCGCAAACTCGAAGCCCTCCACCGGGAAAACGGATGGAACCGTTCTGCGTCCGAATTCGGCATCGCGGGCGCAATCCTCGCCGGCGACATCGCCCTGGCCTTGAGCGAAACCCTCTTCAACCAGGCCGACGCCGGCGCGAAGGCACGCGAACTCTTCGACGAAATGCGCACCCAGGTCATGGCCGGCCAATACCTCGACGTCCTCGCCGAACAAACCGGATCCCAGCTAACCCCCGACGAAGCCGCGGAAAACGCCTGGACCATCGTGACCTATAAAGCCGCACGCTACTCCGCCGAAAAACCGACCCTGCTCGGAGCGGCACTTGCCGGCGCGGATCAAGAACTCCTCGACGGGCTCTCTGCATTCTCGTTGCCGGCGGGGCAAGCGTTCCAGCTGCGCGACGACGAACTCGGCGTATTCGGCGACCCCGCCCAAACAGGTAAGCCAGCGGGCGACGACATCCGCGAAGGCAAACGCACACTCCTCATCGCGCTGACCCGCCAAAGGATCAACGAAGAACAGCAAGCGTGGCTCGAATCCGTGCTCGGGCGCGAAGACCTTGACGACGCCACGATCGAAGAAGTCCGCGAACTCATCCGAAACTCAGGAGCGGCAGAAGATCACGCCCGCCAGATCGATGCGCTCTACGACGAAGCCATGACCGCACTCGATGCCCTCGACATCCCCGAGCAAGCCCGCGAAGGACTCCGCTCTGTAGCAGCGGCGGCTGTGCGTCGGCACGCATAGGCGCCGCTAGAGCAGCGTCTTATTGCGGTAAAATCCGCTACAACAGCGTCTCGTTGCGGTTAGACGCCGCTACCATGCCAAAGCCGATGCGCGACGACGCACCTCAGTCTTGCGTCCCGCTTCCAGCGCATCCATCGGGCTGCCAGGCAGAGTCTCATCCTCAGTGAAGAGCCACGCAATAAGCTCCTCATCGCTATAACCGGCGTCAGTGAGCACCTGAATGGTGCCTTTGAGCGAATCCAACGGTTCGCCATCCCGGAAGAAACGAGCCGGAATCTTCTTAACACCGCTCTCCCCGATCGGAACCGCAACAATCGCCCGAATGTCAAGCAAGCGGCGTAGCTCGCGCACATCCAAGCCAGTGGATTCAACAATGTCCGGAACGGTCGTCCACTCGCCTACGAGCGTTTCAAGATCCTGTCCGCCGTTCGGCGCCTCATGATTCTGTACTGAATTCTGCACACCACCACTGTGACACACAGAGAGCCCAGATCCCACACTCGAAAAGCTCAACATTCACATGAGTCACAGTTTTCACATCAGTAACATTTGCCTCGATATTCACTTGGGTTTACATTCAGAACTTCCTTCTTGTATATTCACAGATGTCACATTTGCATCACGGTGTTGTCTGCGAGATAACGAAACGGCCACGGGGACGTCCACACCCAACGCCACCTACAGGGGCTCATCCCCCTGAGAGCTCGCGGACTCCACCTGCAATGTGCAGAAAGTAAATCCACATAACGTGAGGTCAGCAATCATGGCTCCAACGCCTCCGCGACGCACGACCGTCAATGGTGCCATCGCCACGGCGGCTCTGCCCATCATCACACTCTCGACCCTAGGCTCCCTGGCGGGAACCGCGAACGCAAGCAACATCCCCGCCACCAAGCCGACGCTGCGCCCTGCAGCAACGCCAACACCATCCAACGTCGCGGACGCCAAGGCACGCGCCGCAGCCCTCGTTGCTGCTGCCAAGCCGAAGACCAAGACCGTCACCGTCAAAGCTGGCGACACCGTATGGGCCCTCGCCTCCCGCCACGGCGTATCCGTAGAGCAGGTGCTGCGCCTCAACAAACTCAAGGCCTCATCGCTGATCTTCCCTGGCCAGAAGCTCACCCTCAGCGAGGGCGCAAGCCTTCCAAAGCCCACCACCAAGAAGACGAAGCCAGCGCGCTCCGTGTCCAAAGCCTCGGCTTCCGCAAAGACTTACACGGTGCGTTCGGGCGATACCCTCTCCGGCATCGCCGCCAAGCACGGCCTGAGCCTCTCAACTCTCTTCAAGGCCAACAAGATGAACGGCTCGACGATCATCTACCCTGGCCAGAAGATCAAGCTGAGCGGTAGCGCCGCGGCACCAGCGCGTGCAACCGCTAAGCCAGCCGCAGCTAAGCCTGCAGGCAAGGCAGCACCTAAGCCAGCTGCCGCATCGAAGACTTACACCGTCCGCGCAGGCGACACCCTCTCCGGCATCGCATCCAAGCACGGCGTGAGCCTCTCCGCGATCTTCAAAGCCAACAACTTCAACGGCTCGACCATCATCTACCCAGGTCAGAAGATCAAGCTCAACGGCACCGCAACCGCAGCGAAAAGCGCACCTAAGGCAGCAGCACAGGACAACTCGTTGGTCTCCAACAAGTTCCTGCACTACACCTACGACGCACAGACGCACACCAACGCGAACGTATCCAAGCGGAACCTGCTCTCGCGCCAAGTCCCAAGCCCAGCACAGATGCGTCAGATCGTCGCAGACACCGCGGCACGCCACGGCGTCGACCCAGCACTCGCTCTTGCACACGCACAGGTTGAATCCGGATTCGACGCACGCGCCGTATCCCCAGCCAACGCGATCGGCACGATGCAGGTCCTCCCATCCACCGCTAAGTGGATGGGCGACCGCGTAGGCCGCCAGCTCGACCCGCTCGACCCATACGACAACGTCACCGCCGGCATCCTGTTCATCAAGTACCTACAGACCAACGCGAAGAACCGCGACGAAGGCATCGCAGCGTACTACCAGGGCCTCGCAGGCGTACAAAACAACGGCATGTACCCAGACACCAAGGACTACGTCCGCAAGGTCAAGTCGAACATGTAACCGAACGGGCCACACGGCCCCCCACAAACCCAACTGGGGTGGTAGATCCGGGGAAGACCTACCACCCCAGTTGCGTTTAACCATTTCGCTCAAGTTAGAGCACCATCAACAAAGAGCCTCATTAAACACACCGGGCGTGGTGAGCGATGTTTCGCTCACCACGCCCGGATATACGTTCAGCGGGACTCCATCCCACCAACTACAGAATCAGCGGCCAACCATTGAACGCATCGTACGCGTGGCGACCAGCAGCGGAGCCATCTGGCCGCCGCCCACCTCACGCACCGCGTCGAGCTGTTCATGCGCCCGCTCAATACGGGCCGCATCACGTTGCTCCCACGCAACCACGCGAGCCTGCGCGGCCGAAAGGTCGCCGGCGGCATCGGCGGCACCAGCAGCGGCTTCCTTAGGAGCCTCGAGCACAGCCTGAGTCAGGCCCAGCACCGCTGCATACAGGTCATCACGCAACGAACTACGAGCCAACGCCTCCCAACGCGAAGATCGCGGCAAATCGCTGATCTGCGTCAACAAATCATCGATCCCGTAGCGGTCATACACCGCGTAGTAAACCTCCGCGGCCTCCTGGGCAGAGGACCCGCCTGCGGACGCGAGCTGAGTGATATCCAGCAGCGTGTAGGACTCGAAGTCCAAGCTGTGACGACGCGCCAACTCTTCAGGGAGGCCCGCCTCAACGTCACGCTCAAACCAAGCCCGAGCACGCTCAGCGTCCACGCCGCACAGCATATCGGCCAAGCCCTCACGCAACCGAGCCACAGGCTCTGCGAACTTCGCAAGAATCTCGTCAACAGAAGCATCGAGCGACTCATGCTCCAGAACCCAACGAGTCGCGCGGTCCAACAGACGCCGCGAATCGACATGCAGCTGCAACCACAGCTCATAGTCAATCCCGGCAGGCAACTGCGCGATCGCCTCAACGTGCTCAGCGATGCCGAAAACCTCATCCATCGCCAAGAACGCACGCGCCAGACGCGCAGCATCCGCGCCGGTCTCCTCCATCGCGCGGAACGCATACGTCACACCGCCGATGTTCACGATGCGGTTCGCAACCATCGTCGCGATGATCTCACGACGCAGCGGGTGCGCGGCGAGCGCGTCAGGGAAACGCTCCACGAGCTGAGGCGGGAAGTACGCTTCCAAGACCTTCTGCATCGCTGGGTCCTCCGGCAGATCAGAATCCACCAAAGCATCGATCAGCTGCATCTTCGAGTACGCGACAACGACCGCGGCTTCAGGGGTCGTGAGTCCCACGCCGGACTGCCTGCGCAGCTTGAACTCATCCGAGCTCGGAAGGTCCTCAAGCACACGGTCCAGATCAACGGTTTCCTCAAGGAAGCTCATCAACCGCTCATAGGCCGGTGCGAACTCGGAAGCGACACCCCGCTCAACAGCGAGCAAAACGTTCTGCGCCTTGTTCGTCGACAAAACAGCATCCGCGACGTTATCGGTCATCTCCGCCAGCAACGCCGGCCGGTCATCGAACGCAAGACGACCATCGCGAACCGCGACATCCATCAGAATCTTGATATTGACCTCACGGTCCGAAGACTCAACACCACCCGAGTTATCGATCGCGTCAGTGTTGTTGACCGTGCCGGCCTTCTGCGCGGCCTCGATGCGGCCCGCCTGAGTGAAACCAAGGTTACCGCCCTCAACCACCACACGAGCACGCAGCTGCGAGCCGTTCACGCGGATCGCATCGTTAGCGCGGTCCCCCACATCGGCGTTCGTCTCAGACTCCGCCTTCACATACGTGCCAACGCCACCGTTATAGATCAAATCAACCGGCGCCATCAGCACCGCACGGATCAGCTCCAACGGAGTCAGCTCACGCACGTCATCAGCAAGACCCAGAGCCTCACGCATCTGCTCCGTCACAGAAACCGACTTAGCCGAACGCGAGAACACGCCACCGCCAGCGCTAATCAGCTCACGGTTGTAGTCCTGCCACGAAGAACGCGGCGTGTTGTACAAACGCACGCGCTCCTCAAACGAAACCTTCGGATCCGGGTTCGGGTCAATGAACACATCGCGGTGATCGAACGCGGCCACCAGCTTGGCGTGCTCAGTACGCATCAAACCGTTACCGAAAACGTCACCCGACATGTCGCCGATACCGATCATCGTGAAGTCCTCAGACTGCACATCAGTACCCAACGTCTTGAAGTGACGCTTAGCCGACTCCCACGCGCCGCGGGCCGTGATGCCCATCGCCTTGTGATCGTAACCAACCGAACCGCCCGACGCGAAAGCATCACCGAGCCAGAAGCCACGCTCAGCGGAAATCGCGTTCGCGGTATCCGAGAAGGCCGCAGTACCTTTATCTGCCGCGACCACGAGGTACGGGTCATCACCATCGTGAGCCACAACCCGCTCGGGGCGAACCACCGAACGCGAGCCGTCCTCGGCGTACTCATAGTTATCCGTAATATCCAACAAGCTACGGATGAACTCCTGATACGCCGCGCGACCAGCCTCAATCCAAGCGCCACGATCCACAGCCGGATCAGGTAGCTGCTTAGCGAAGAAACCACCCTTCGCGCCAGCCGGCACAATCACAGCGTTCTTTACAGCCTGCGCCTTGACCAGACCAAGAACCTCGGTACGGAAATCCTCCTCACGGTCCGACCAACGCAAACCACCACGGGCCACCTCGCCGTAACGCAAATGCACACCAGCAACACGCGGCGAATCAACCCAAATCTCACGGAACGGACGCGGCATCGGAGCGAAAGCCAACTCCCCCGTCGCAATCTTCAACGCAACAGTCGGGCGGCCCTGATACGCGTTCGTACGCAACGTCGCACCGATCGCGTCACGCATACGACGAATCCATGTATCCGCATCCAACGTCGCAACATCATCCAGCGCGGTTGCCAACGCATCGCGGGAATCCTGCTGAGCCTGCTCGCGATCACCCGCAAACTCCGGATCAAAACGAGCCTCAAACAAGCCCAACAAAGCCGATGTCACGGCCGGATAACGCAGCAGAGTCGCGGCAGCGAAATCAACACTGTTCGAGGAACCACACTGACGCAGATACTGAACATAAGCGCGGAAAATAGCGACCTGATGCCATGTGAGGCCCTGCGCGGTAACCAGACCCTCGAGAGCATCCGACTCCGTACGGCCAGCCGCAACAGCCCGATACGCATCCTCAACCAGCGGCGCGATCCGCTCAACATCAGTCTCAGGAGCCAACGCGACCGTCAAAATGTAAAGGTAGCGCTCCGGCGCACCCAAAGGCTCGACGACGTATGGACGCTCCTGAATCACGCGGATCCCGAGCGCCTCAAGATGCGGCATAATCGATGAGAGCGGAGCTTGATCCGTCAAGTAGAGACGCAGCTTAGCGATCGTGGCGCCATCGGCCTCAACATCGAGCTCTTCAGGCCGATCAATCGAATCCAAACTCAGGCCAATGCCCACAGAATCCGCATCCGCCTCAAGGCGTTCAAACGCGCGAACATCATCCAGCGCATCCTCAATCTCGTACCGCACACGATAATCAGCTGGGAAGGCCTCAGCCCACTGCTGTGCATGCTGCATGCCCGTCTCCGTGCCACGCTCCTGCGTGAACACCTCGAGGATGCCTTCACTCCACGAACGCACGGCACGCGTCAACCGAGCCTCAAGCGCCTGCTCGTCGACACCCACCGTGTCGACGCCCTCGCCAGCCTTGAAGCGGTACGTCAACCGAACCACCGTGGTCGGCGAGTTCCAGACGTCCAGGTCCATGGTCTCCGCCGCGAACGTGCGCTTCAGTTCGTCCTCAACACGCAAACGAACCGTAGTGTTGTAACGGTCACGCGGCAAATACACCATGACCGTCACGAAACGGCCAAACGCATCCCCACGCACAAACGCGCGAGTACGGCGCTGCTCACCCATACGGGAAATCTTCGAAACGATCTCGACCAGCTCATCCGTGCTCGACTGGATGAGTTCCTCACGCGGATACGACTCCAGGATGCGCAGAATCGACTTACCCGTGTGCGAGGTCGCCAAGAAGCCCATGCGCGACAACACATGCCGGACCTTAGAGCGCACCACCGGAACCTCAGTGACCGGCTGACGCAGAGCCTCAAACGTGTACAAGCCAATGAAACGGTGCTCACCCACCACCGAACCATCAGCAGCGAAATCCTTGACGCCCACATAATCCAGGTACACGCGGCGGTGCACCGTAGAACGGCGGTTAGCGGTCGTCAAAACCAGCGGGCGCGGTTCGCGCGCTTTCTCCGCGGCCTTACCGCTCAGCGGACGTGACGCAGCATCCGTGCGACGCATCAAACCCAGCGCCGAATCGACGTCACCGCGCAAAACCTCGCTACCGTTCTCCTGCTCAAGCGCGTAATAGCGGTAGCCCAAGAACGTGAACGAATCATCGTCCATCCACCGCAAGAACGCGGCTGCCTCACGACGATCACGTTCAGAAACCGACGGGATCTCCTGCTCAAGCCGTTCAGCCAAGCGGCGAGCCTGCACCCGCATCGGCTCCCAGTCCTCAACTGCGCTACGCACATCCGCCAGAACTGACTCGACAGCCTGCTGAAGCTCTGCACGCTGATCAGCATCCAGCTCCTCAGTGATCAACACCGCGGTCCACGACTCGATCACAGCACGCGCGCCCTCAGGTGCCGCCAACATACCCAAGGCAGGCAACGCCGCAGTGCTCTCCGTAGCCGGCGTCGACTCCGAAAGCGGAACCTTCCGCACATCAACCAGCGAACCATCCTCAACCGAACGATGCGCCATATACGTCGGATGGAAAACAAACCCGATCTTGTTCGAGAAATCCAGAACACAGTTAGTGACCGAGTCAACGATGAACGACATGTCATCCGCAACCAGGTAAACAACGGTCCCCTTCTCGTGCGGTTCAACGCTCACTACCGCGGAGCCCTGCTTACGGACTCGGCCCACCACTGCGTGGCGCTCCAGCAGGTCCCTCACCCGATCGTGCCCAAAAGCCTCATATTCCTGAGCATCAATGTCCGCGCCATAACGCTGAACGATATCGTCGCCAAACGAACCAGATTGAGGAACTGACTGCGTGTTTGCCACGCAACCCACCGCCTTCACAAGAATCGACGCGTGGCCGCAACAACGGCCTCTATTAGGTGCCCCCGGTCACATTTGGGGCTCCCTTCACCCTAGCCTTAAACAGCCCACCGCGTGCAGCTTTTAAGGGAGTTTCCAGATTCTCTCCACACTCACACAAGCTACAAGCGAAATCCCGGATCGCTCCACGTGCCGCAGACCTCGCTGCGGCGTGACTCAACGCGGTCGCTGCATCCAACGCATGCTCTACCGCGGCATCATCTTTCGGGATGAAAACCTCCGGGCGAAAACCCTTAGGGCCAAACCTCTCCCACGCGAGCTTGACGCCACGCGCCGCGCCCTTAGAAACCTGATTCACCACCACAGAGATACGGCCCTGCGTCAGCTCCGGCGCCTGCCCAACCGCACGCATCAGCCGCGGCAAACCCACCGCATCCGCAGTACCGATCACCACCACATCGTCAGCCATCTCAAGAGCCGTGAGCGTCGCATCATCACGTTGCGGAGCGAACGTATCGAACGCGATGTCCTGATCATTATCAGCAGGCGCCGCAACGTCCACAATCACAAGCTCCGATGCCTCCCGCAATGCCTCAAGACTCCGCTTGAGCGCGGCCTTCCCGACCTCCTGCCAGCGGCTCGGACGAGGAAGCCCCGTGGTGACGCGCAAGATCGCTTTCCCGATGCGGACCCGCGCATGCGCGTCCGTATCCGAATTCGGTGAAAACGTTCCCGCTTCAACCGAACGGCACAACCGCACAATTCCGGACGTCTCCCCGAGCATCCCTAGCCGCGCCGCAATGCTCGATGCCCGCGTATCCGCATCCACCAAGGTCACAGACTTCCCGGCGAGCGCCGCTTCCGTCGCCAGTTCGATCGATAGAAAGCTGCGGCCCGGCGCTCCAGCGCCACTCCACACCACGACGATGCGGCCCGGCTCGCGCTGGACCGTTTCAGGTTCGATGCCCTCGGGTTGGCTGGACTGGTTTTCCTCGTTCGCGGGATCTTCGATGTCCGGGAGATGTGGCAAACCCGTGCGCGGCTCTACCCCGTGAAGCTGAGAAAGGTCGTCCGGGATTACGGACTCGAACTCATCGACGGTCTCAGCACGACGCCGCCCACGCCTCTTGAGAGGCTCCGCCCGCGACAACGCTTCCGCTATCACCTCAGCGGAAGCCGAAGAACCTACCGACCCCACACCAAGCCGAAACAAACGCGAAGCCGCCTTCGCATCGTCGGTCACCGCGACAAGACGACCACCCGCGGCGTGAACAGCATCGACCAAGCCGCTATCGACATCGTCAAACTGATCAACAACGATCACATACCGCGCCAAGCCAGCGGCCAGCGTCGCCAACAGCTCCGCCCCATCAGTGCACACCCGCACGACCGTGACCAACCCGACCTCAGACTCCAAACGAGCAAAAACATCAGGCGACTCACCAAACAAAACAACAGAGGAGCTCACGGTTACTCCCCCGCAGCACTCGCCGCAATAGGTGCGGAAACCACGCTCACAACGCTCTCACGCGCAATGTGGCCCACCATCGCGGAGACTTCATCACGCGGGATCAAAACCTCCAAAACATGCCCCTGCGAAGCCCCGAAACCAGAATCCGCGCGCTCAACCTTCACTACCCGGACCCCGGACAACGCGAGCTGCGGCTCGGTTTCCGGCTCCGCGATCTTCGGCGTGACATACACATCCACGCCTTGACCAACCTTGACACCCGCCGGCAACGGGCCCTCGACCGTCAACGAAAACGAACGCAAATGGGCAGGCACATCCGCTTCGATCGCGCGGCGTGTCAACAGCTCGCCCTTCGAAACGTAATCGCTCACCGTCGCGCCAGCCACCGGAACATCACGCGAAACATAATGCTCACCCGGCCCAGCCATGCGCGCTTCAACCGGAACCAGATCCTTCTCAGTGAGAACAGTGCCCGGGGCCAAATCATGAGCCGCAACCATGTACGTTTCCGTGCGAGTCACCGAACGCACCAGCAAGACGACGCCCAAGATCGAAGCGACAACCAGCACAACGCCGATCACCAACCTCGGGTCACGCCAGCTCGCCGGCTGCCACCTCAAAACCGACCCAGCAGAACCACCGCGATCGCTCATAGCCACCTCAAACACGTCACGCCCATCGAGGGCATTCTTCAAGATGATTTGACGATAACGACCAACGCGAAACACAACAAGAGGTAACAAGCGACGCAATCCAACATCCCGGACACAGATCGCACACAGCTATACCGCTCCGTTGCCGGGGCGAGGGCACTCAGATCGTTGAAACAGCCGAAACCGCAGCAAGCGCGCCCAGAGGAACCAGCACCAACGACCGCGACGCCGAGCCACCCACCTGCGCCTGCATGCGGATAAAATCCCCACCCACCGCAACAATCAAGCCGCTACCGACAACCCCGTCGGACAAAACGAAACGCACACTCTGCCGATCCCGACCAACGGCGCGCAGCGCGGACTTCCACGGCGCCTTAGTGCGCCGGCACTGTGCTGCATTGCGGAGCTGGGCTGTATTGCGGGGCTGGGCTGTATTGCGGGGCTGCGCTTCAGTACGGGGCACGGAGCCAACCCCTGCAGTAGAGCCGAGAACCTCAACCCACACGCCTGCTTGATCAGGGAAAAGCCACGACTCCCGCGCCGACTCAATCCCGAACCATCCGGAACCAACCACGGCGACCTTCCCTGTAAAAGAATGTCCGGTCACGTGGACTTTGACCTGCGCTCCCGCGACTTCTGTCAAGAAATCGCGGCGCGCATATTCAGCCCGGGCAAGTTCGCCTGCCTCAGCGCGCATCTCTTGCCACTGCCCCGCGAGCAATTCGTGGGACATGTCCTCAAACAGGTCGTCGAAACGCATGCCCACAGCCTACTGAAAATCCACCACGCAAAAACCCCCTCTTGACACCAACGGGAAATATCAAACAGAATCAAAGCACAGCAAACGAACATAGGTTCTTACTATTCGAAGGAATGACCACCGATGACACCTAACGCTTCACGAAGGCTTCCGAGAAACCTGACGTCTTCACCTTCGTCTCTGCACATCACCGCGGCATGGCTCGCCCCCGTGGCCGGGCTCGCGATCGGAACACCCGCACTCACTGCGCTAGGGCCCTGGTTCCCCAACGCCGAATCGCCAGACTTACTCATCGCACGCCTCGGCGCATGGAGCTTGTGCCTCATCAGCCTCTACTTCCTCCTCAACCACGCATTGGCGCTCTCACTGCGCGGCCTCAATGCGCTCGGCGTTCGTACCGAACGCTGGAACCGATGGGTTCCCCGCGCATCAGCGTTGGCCGCCGGCCTTATCCTCACAGCGCCAACACCATCGCATGCCGCACCACCACCGGACACGACTGTCATCACCCAAGAAACCCGCACACAAGAAACCAGCGCGACAACAGCCACGCCCGCTACGTCAGCCGCCTTCCCCATCGACGGCAAGCAAGCGGCCACGCCGGCAAAGCAAGACGCCACACAGCAAGAGGCCGCGGCCTTCACCGTCAAGAAAGCCGACCCCGTCCCACTACCGCGGAGCATGGGGACACCCGCCCGAGCCGACACGGTGATCGTCAAAACGGGAGACACGCTTTGGGACCTCGCCGCACGCCACCTCGGCCCGGGAGCAACTCCACAACAGATCGCCAAAGAAACTCAGCGGTGGCACAACAGCAACCGCGAGCTGCTAGGCGATAACCCGCACCTCATCCAGCCCGGACAAGAACTACTCATCCCTGCCTAAGGGCGCACTCACACCGGAGGATTCCCATGACCACCGCACCACTCTGCGAACCACGCCTCGATCCCGCATCGAACGTCACGCCGTTCCCTGCCCCATCCGACCCAGCCACAGCCGGCCCCGCTGCAGGCTCCGCCACTTCGGGCTCCCCGACTACAGCGCAACCAGACTCTTCCGTGAGACCAGGGTCTCCGGCGCATCAACAGCTCGCCCGCACCATAGCTCAAGCAATCGCCGATGTGCTCTCCGGCCGCCGCCCGTCCCTCGCCTTGGCAGGGTGGTTCGAACTCATGCCGCTCAACAAGGTACAAAACCGCGCCGGATGGGAACGCGAAGCCTCCGCAGCTAAAGGAACCCCATGGCCATGGCGCACCCTCGGCGTGCTTTCAACCCACGTGCAAGCCCAATACCGTAGCCCTAATAGCGAAGCGCTACCCACACTCGAATGCTGTGCAAGCATCCTCACCCCACGAGGAGTCCGCGCCATCGCCTTCACCCTGAAACCACACGGCCGCAGGCTCCGCTGCACGGATGTCCAGATCGGGTGAAAGCTGAAGGGCACACGGGGTAAGCATGCCTGCCCCCATCGGATAGGCCCGAAGTAGTTAAGCAAGCGGGCTCGCACACCTTTCGGTGCACGAGCCCGCTTTGCTGCAACGCCGCTAACCGCACAGCGCTGATATGAAAACCCTAGCGGCGCTTCTTAGCGTTCTTCTTAGCCTTACGCGCCTGCTTACCGGTCACCTTAGGCTCATCCTTCTTGGAGCGGGTGCGGCGAGTGCGTGCCTCACCAGACTCATCCGGAGCCGAATACTCGAGATCTTCCTGGCTGGACTCAGAATCCATCAGACCAGCGCCCTTCGCCTCGCCGGCATCGTGGCCAGGTTCGACCTCTGCGTGGAACATCAAGGAAACCGAGTCCTCACGGATCCCTTCCATCATGGCTTCGAACATTTCGTAGCCTTCACGCTGGTACTCGACCAGCGGGTCACGCTGAGCCATCGCACGCAGGCCAATACCTTCCTTGAGGTAGTCCATCTCGTAGAGGTGTTCCTGCCACTTACGGCCAATCGAAGACAACACGACGCGGCGTTCCAAGTCGCGCATCGTCGTAGCGCCCAAGTACTCTTCACGGCGCTCGTACGCGACCAACGCGTCAGAGACGATCTCTTCCTTGAGCATCTCCGCAGTCAGGCCGCCCTGATCACCACCGGCCTCCTCGATGAGGTCTTCCGGAGTCAACGTAACCGGGTACAGGACGCGCAGGTTATTCCACAGCGCCTCAAGATCCCAGTCATACGGTTCGCCAGCCAGGGTCGCTTCCGTGACCATCGCGCCAACAGCATCCTCAATGAAGTGCTGCATACGCTCCTCCAAGTCCTCACCTTCGAGGATCTGACGGCGGTCAGCATAGATCGCCTCACGCTGACGGTTCATCACGTCGTCATACTTCAAGACGTTCTTACGCTGCTCCGTGTTGACAGACTCAACCTGACGTTGAGCCGACTCGATCGCGCGCGAAACCATCTTGGATTCAAGCGCCATGTCGTCCGGCATGCTTGGCGAGTTCATGATGCGCTCCGCCATACCGGCGTTGAAGCGACGCATCAGCTCATCCGACATCGACAAGTAGAAACGGGACTCACCCGGGTCACCCTGACGGCCCGAACGACCACGCAACTGGTTATCGATACGACGCGATTCGTGACGCTCCGTACCCAGAACATACAAGCCGCCGAGCTCACGAACCTCGTCGCCCTCAGCCTCACACTGGGCCTGGAACTTCTCGAAAACCTCATCCCAGACAGCCTGGTAACCCTCAGGATCAACATCGGCATCCAAGCCGCGGTTCTTCATCTCAGTGACAGCCAAGAACTCAGCGTTACCGCCGAGCATGATGTCAGTACCACGGCCAGCCATGTTCGTCGCGACCGTAACCGCGCCCTTCTTACCGGCCTGAGCAACAACCGCAGCTTCGCGTTCGTGCTGCTTAGCGTTCAAAACCTCGTGGCGGATACCGCGCTTAGCGAGCTTCTGAGACAAGTACTCGGACTTCTCAACCGAAGTCGTACCAACCAGAACCGGCTGACCTGAACGGTGACGTTCCTCGATGTCCTCAGCAACAGCCTCGAACTTCGCGATCTCGTTCTTGTAGATCAAGTCCGGCTTATCGACGCGCTGCATCGGCTTGTTCGTTGGGATCGGAACCACGCCGAGCTTGTAGGTGTTGTTGAACTCCGCCGCCTCGGTTTCTGCGGTACCGGTCATGCCGGAGAGCTTGTCGTAGAGACGGAAGTAGTTCTGCAACGTCACGGTCGCCAAGGTCTGGTTTTCAGCCTTGATCTCAACGTTCTCTTTCGCCTCAATCGCCTGGTGCATGCCCTCCGAATAACGGCGGCCAGGAAGCGAACGGCCAGTGTGCTCATCGACGATCATGATCTCGCCGTCCATGACCACATAGTCCTTATCCCGCTTGAACAGCTCCTTCGCCTTGATCGCGTTGTTCAAGAAACCGATCAGCGGAGTGTTCGCGGACTCGTACAGGTTCTCGATGCCGAGGTAGTCCTCAACCTTGTCGATACCAGAAGCCTTGACACCCACCGTGCGCTTCTTGATATCGACCTCGTAGTCCTCGTCGATCTTCATGCCGCGCACGAGCTTGGAGAACTCGCTGTACCAGCGGTTCACGTCACCCTGCGCCGGGCCGGAAATGATGAGCGGGGTACGGGCCTCATCGATCAGAATCGAGTCGACCTCATCGACGATCGCGAAGTTGTGGCCGCGCTGAACCAGCTCATCCATGGACCACGCCATGTTGTCACGCAGATAATCGAAGCCGAACTCGTTGTTGGTTCCGTACGTGATGTCCGCGGCATACTGCTGGCGGCGCACCGACGGCGGCTGGTTTGAAACGATAACGCCCGTGCTCATACCGAGGAAACGGTAGAGGCGGGACATGAGCTCGCCCTGATAGTTAGCGAGGAAGTCGTTGGTCGTCACAACATGGACGCCCTTGCCGGAGATCGCATTGAGATAAGCAGCCGCAGTCGCGACGAGCGTCTTACCTTCACCGGTCTTCATTTCAGCGATGTTGCCGAGGTGGAGGGCCGCGGCACCCATCAGCTGGACGTCGAAGTGACGCATACCCAGCGTGCGCTGCGACGCTTCACGCACCACCGCGAACGCTTCGGGGAGCAGGTCATCGAGGCTCTCGCCCGCTTCATGCCGTTCACGGAACTGGTCCGTCATGGACTGCAGCTCTTCATCCGTGAGCTCCTTGATGGAGTCTTCGAGTGCGTTGATCTGTGAGACGTAAGAACGCAGACGCTTCAGAATGCGTTTATCGCCAGCTCGCAAGATGCGCTCGAACAGATTGGCCACGTGTTTTCTCCCCCATGACGAAGCGACCGGAATCTACCGGCCCTTCGCCATCTTACGCGTTGAATACGTTTTTACCCCAAGCCAATGGCGGGAGATTCCTGAAAATCTCCCGCCATTAGCCTGAATGACAGTTACTAGAATTCTACTGCCCCACTGTTATGGGAACACTAAATTCCGATGCGGTCGTTAGCTGCGGTAGGTCTTGATGCCGTCTTTGGATACCTCGGTGAGGTTCTCGTCCAGGGCGATCACGCCGTAGGACCATCCGCGGCGACGGTAGACGAGCGAAGGCAAGCCGGTCTCAGAGTCGAGGAACAGGTAGAACGGGTGGCCTACGAGTTCCATGTTGTCGACGGCGTCGTCTTCGGTCATCGGAACGGCTGGGAAACGCTTGCGGCGGATTTCAACCGGAACGTCACCAACTTCTTCTGCGCGGCGGGCTTCCTCTACCTGTTCGAGCAGGGACTTATCGCTTGCTGGCACTGACTCAGGGTCGATCGGCTGGCTCAGTGCGCGGTCATTACGACGGTGGTCTTTGGCTTTGTCGCGAGCGCGACGCAAACGCTCAAGCAGCTTTGCGAACGCGAGGTCGAAGGCCGAGAACTTCTCAGAGGAGTGAGCTTCAGCGCGGACCGCCGGCCCCGGGCCGATGACGGTGACTTCGACGGTCATTTCGGAATCAGCGACGCGGGCGTTAGGTTGGCGGGAAACCTTGATATCGATCGTTTGTGCCCTCGGGGAAAGCTGTTCAACCTTCGCGGCACGATCCTCGACGTATTCGCGGAACCGGTCCGTAACGCTGACGTTGCGGCCAATGACGTTGACATCCATGAGAGGTCCTCCCTCAATTCCGAAACAGCACCCGGTGACGGTCCGGCGGGAAGACTATGAACTCATCACCGCCGTTGACGCCAGGTGATGGGTTTGGCTAGAGGCTCTACCTCGAACTCAAGCCCATGCTTAAAGTTACATCGGTCACACCGTGTTTCGCACCTGTTTGAACCGTATTGGAAGCAAGTTAAGCGGGTGGCTTATTTTCGGTCTCTTCACTTGCGCTGACGGCTGCAGTTCCACCGGGAGGCCTGACCCACGCGACACAGAACGCACCAACAACCGTAAAGCCGTAAGACCTCAAAGTTCGAGCAGCCTCGGCGAGAGTTGACCCGGTCGTCATAACATCATCGAACAACACGACCCTGCGTGGGATCCTTCCGTGACGGTCCCGCCGCTTCGCGTTCTGTAGCGCGGCCTGGTCGATGGCAAACTGCCCCTTGACCGCCGCGCTCCGCCCGCTGCGACCACGCGATTTCTGTGGCCCCTGCCGCGTCAAACCCCAGCTCGTGAGTGTTCGAACCCTCAAGAAGTTCATAACCGACTGAACCTCAGACTCCCGCAAGAGCTCCTCGACCGGTGAGAATCCACGCGCACGCACCGATGAAGCCTTCGACGGAACCGGAACAACCGCGACTGGCCCGCGTTCAGTAACCGACCGCATCAGCTTCCACGCCCGATCCACTGCAGGACGAAAACGCCTGATCAGTCCAAGACCACCCCGGGTTTTCGCTGCCAGCAATGCATTCGAAACAACCCCGGAATAGGCCGCCGCGGCCACAACCGGCGCCCGATGCTGGGGAGCTAAAACGTCAAGCTCCCTCAGATCATCAACTACAGACGGATGCAACAGCGCCCGCCCCAAATCCGACCCACATTCAACACACAACGGGCCGGCATCGGATGAACATCCCACACACCGGGACGGAAGAATCGCCAAAGCTGCTTCATTCAGCGCGCTGCGCGCCGCGCTCACCACAGGACCAAACCACGCCGCATCGGCCGCTTCACGCCACCTCATGCATCCAGCATCGTGTGCCACTACACCGCAACGGCCAGGTCACAGAAAATGTGGATAGAACGCCCCAAACTCAAGGCTGTGGATCATCGCAGTGGGACAGAAACCGGTGTCACCAGCCCGCGCCATCAGCCAGCGTACGAAAGCTCATGATCGTCCCGGCGCACCTGCTTCCAACCGTTCGAAGTCCGCTGATACACGCCATCCGCGTTCTCCGCATACACAGCATCCTGTCCCGCGCCCACCGTCAAATGAGTCATCCCGAGCAAAGGCTGACGCCACATCTTCGTCTCACCCAAAAGCGAGACCTGCTCAACATCTACGCGAGACTTCGGATCCGGCTTGTACACCACCAGATCCGAGGCACCAATCCATTGCACACGGGTAGGCTTCGAGGTCGTTTTGACCTTGAGAGGCTTCGCCAAACCGGTAGGGCGATCGCTCTTAGAACGCTGAATACCAGAAACCAGCAGACGCTCCCCCTCCGCATCCGTCAACGTAAACGCAAGCCGAGCGCCATCAGGAGAAACCCGCACCGACGTCACAGTGCTATTGGGCTTCAGGTCAAGATCCATGCGGGCCGATTTGCCGCTCGCGGAGTCATAAGCCACAACACCATCAGCATCCGAGGTCCACACCCAGCCGAAACCATCCATCGACGGCGCCGTCATGACAGGCCCAGTCTGCAGTTCACGGAACGAACCCGTGCTTCCATCAACAGACAAAAGCCTGGTCTTTTGCGCAGCCAAAACAGCGTAAACAACATCGCTGCCCGGCTGCATCGCCGGCGAACTCAGTCCAGGTCCAAGCGTTGACTGCACATCGACAAGCCGGTTACCCGACTCATTCGCGCGCACCAACAGGTCGTTCTGAAGCCCCACGAGCTTGTCCGAAACCTGCGGCTCAACCACCGGAGGATTACGTTCAGCATCGGCCGAAACCTTGAGTTCCTGCTGGTCGACCGACATCGAGACCTTTTGGACCGAAGGCACCTCGCTCAAGCTCAAATCCAGCTGACGCATCATGAGGCTGCGCTGACGGTCGTCGGCGCTAGAGACGACTTCTTCCGGAACATCAACCTGAGCCAACCCATCCTGAATCGGGACGGTAGGCCGGGCAAGCCCCGCATCCTTAGGGAAAGCACTCGAAACGGAACCCTCAAGATACGGCGCAGGCCCGTGGAGCAGCGCCGTCACCACGGCGGTAGCCATGCCCTGGCGACGCACGAACCACCGAACATCCGGCACAACAGCGGTCAACTGCGGGTTATAGAACGCGAGCGTGACCGATTCGTAGGCTCGTTGGAACATCTGAGATTCAACAACCACGCCATCGGGCGCCCGAGAAATCCTCCACTCCCCGTTTTCCTTCAAAAGCTCGAACTCAAGGGTGCGGGTTTGAGGGTTAGGGTTCTCGTTCTGAACGCCGTACGCATCGACGGTGCGTAGCACGCGAGGCTTAGCGACCAGCGTGCCCTGGCCTTCTTCTGAGCGGTTCACGCTCGGCGTTGAATCCGTGACGATGACTTCTTTAGTGGGGTTCCACTGCGGCGACCGTTCCGCGGTCAGGAAGCTGCGCGCAACCGCCCAGTCGTCCTGCGCTGAAACGCCCGCGGCAAGGAAACCCCTCACGATCGTTTCCGGCGAATCCCCCGGGGACGGGCCCGGTATGTCGAACGTGTAGCTGTGTTCGTTGCCGTCTTTATCGTCTGGCGCATAGGTTCCCACTGGCCCGGAAGTGGGAATGCTTGTGCACGCGGCGAGCACTGTTGCCAGCACGACGGCGAGCACGGACATCAGCGCGATGCGCCAGCTCGGTGACGCTGCCCGCTGGTTTGCGCTGTGTGCGCTGTGGTTAGGTGACGTCGACGAGGTCATCGCGCCTCACTTCCCTCAGTGCTTGCCGGATCTTTCTTGTCCTCTGTTGCGGCGCCCGCGGTTACGGCCTTGGCTTCTGCAGACTTGTTTTCCTCCGTTTCCGCGGCGACCGCGGCTTCAACAGCGCCGATCGCTTTGCCGTAGGGGCCCAGCGGTAACGGGGACTCAGCGATTTTTGCACCGAGGGTTTTAGGCAGAGTGAGGCGGAAGGTCGAGCCGACCCCTGGTTTGCCCCAGGCCTCAAGCGCCCCTCCGTGCAGTTGCGCGTCGGCGCGTGCGATGGACAAGCCGAGGCCCGAACCACCAGTTGTGCGTGCGCGGGCTGGGTCTTTACGCCAGAACCGTTCAAACACGCGCACCGCGTCTTCTTCGCTGAGGCCGATGCCATGGTCTCGTACCGCGACCGCCACCGCATCGGAATCTTCACCTATGAAGACTTCGATCGGGTTGCCTTCGCCGTGTTCAACCGCGTTGAGGATGAGGTTACGGATGATGCGTTCGATGCGGCGAGGATCCATCGACGCGTAGACCCCGCGCTGCCCTTTCTCGGCACCAACGATCGTGACTTTGACGTTCGATCCGGCTTTCTCGGCCCACGGCTGAGCGGTGGCCATCGCGCGAGATACGACCGCTTCAACATCGGTTTTCGTTTCCGCTAGCTGTGCCGCACCCGCGTCGAAACGCGAAATCTCGAGCAAGTCATTGAGCAGGCCCTGGAAGCGCTCAACCTGGTCGTACAGAAGCTCAGTTGAGCGTGCGTTGACTGTACTGAATTCGTCGCGGCTCAGGTACAGAACCTCCGCCGCCATACGCACCGTGGTGAGTGGGGTGCGCAGCTCGTGGGACACATCGGACACAAAGCGCTGCTGCATTTGCGACAGCGCTTCGAGCTGCACAATCTGTTCAGCAAGCGAGTCCGCCATCCTGTTGAAGGATGTGGACAATCGGGCGAGCTCGTCTTGGCCACGCACCTTCATGCGTTCCTCGAGTTTGCCCGCGGCGACCTTCTCCGCTGTCTGCGCGGCTTCCGCAACCGGCTGGAGTGAACGCCGAGCCACGTACCAAGAAATACCCGTAATGATGAGCAACAGGAGCGCGCCGCCAGCGATCAGCACACGCTGAACCAGTACGAGCGTGTCTGCTACCTGCGAGAAGTCGTACACGAGGAACAGCGCGTAGTCGCGTCCCGGCGGAACCGTGACTCGTTTACCGAACGCAACCCCTGGCTTGACCTGGTCCTTCTCACCAGGAAGCGCGACGGACTGCCAGTAGATGTCGGAGCCGGCGGCCACTTGGTTCTGTAGCTCATCGGTAATAGCGCTCGATGCTTCCGCTGAGGTGTCCTGGCCCGGAACCCAATAAGCGGAGGCGCCTGGAAGGAGCCGGAACACGACGTCGCGGGGCACCGCCACGCCGTCGCCCTGCATGCCTCTCAGTGTGTCCATCACGAGGGTCGATGCCGCGTTCGCGTTGGTGGTCGATGCGGACGAGAAGGAGGAATCGGCTTGTTCGAGGCCCCTGGTCGCTTCAGCTGAGACCTGTTCGAGGCGTTCTTGGAAGAGCCCTTTCGAGATCTGCACGCTCAGGAAGCCGCCCACAATTACTTCTGCGAGCCCCACGAGCACCACCGTGATCACGACGGTGCGGAACTGGACGGAATGCCGCCAAAACCGCAACCCGACGCCCAGCCACCGGCGTGGATCCCACTTTGAGTGCACGCTCGGGTCAGGCACCACCGTGCTGCGGCGGCGCCTGCGGACCAAGTAACGATTCGGCAAAGGTGCTCGCTTACCTTCCGAGCTAGTTCTGGCCGGTCTTGTACCCGACCCCTCGGACAGTCAAAACGACCTCTGGGTTTTCAGGGTCGCGTTCCACTTTGGAGCGCAGGCGCTGGACGTGCACGTTGACCAGGCGGGTGTCTGCGCTTTCGCGGTAACCCCATACTTCGTTGAGGAGGTCTTCGCGGCTGAACACTTCACCCGGTTTGCGGGCCATCGTGGAGAGGAGGTCGAATTCGAGCGGGGTCAGCTGGAGCTGTTCGTTGCCACGGAAAACGGTGTGGCGGGCTACGTCGATCGTGATGTCCTTGACCGTGAGCTGGCTGGCGTCGTGGCGTTGACCGCCGCCACGCAGGCGGGCCCGCACGCGCGCCAAAAGTTCGGCTGGTTTGAACGGCTTAGGGATGTAGTCGTCAGCCCCTGCCTCAAGCCCACGCACAACGTCCTGTGTGTCAGATTTAGCGGTGAGCATGATGATGGGGACATCGGATTCTTCACGGATTTCACGGCAAATCTGGATGCCGTCTTTACCCGGAAGCATGAGGTCCAGCAACACGAGGTCTGGTTCGGTGCGGCGGAACATATCCACGGCCTTCATACCGTCATGGCAGAACACGGGATCGTGCTCATCGTTTTTCAAAACGATGCCGATCATTTCCGCCAACGCTTCATCGTCATCAACGACGAGGATGTGTCCCTTCATTGTCCCCCGCATTCCCCCACTAGTGACGCTCGGATACCGCCGAGTGCTCCCCGGCGCACCTCTTATCCTATGCGATCAACGCGTAAATGCCGCTTGGGTTAACTGTGCGCGATGTCGGCGAAGGCTTGCGCTAGGTCGTTGAGTTTCGTGAGGCCGCGGCCCAGCTCGAGGTCGGTGAGTTCCGATGCGGCGGCGGGGCCCGATGCGGTGGTTGCGGTGGCCGGATTGGTTTCTGTGTAGCCGAAGCTGGCTTGCAGTGTTATGGAGCGCAGGTGTCGGGGTTCCATCCCGGCTTGGTGCAGCGGCTTCAACAGATCCTCGGCTGTGCGTGAGAGTGGTTGACGCGTTCCGGGTTGGGGTGTCACTCCATTTGCGCTTGCTGTTACAGCGTTCTCGGGTAGTGGAACCACCAGGTCGGTATGAGCCTCATCATCGTCGGGAAGGGCTTCGATGGTCTCCAAAAGGTGTTCCGCATCGAAGGCGGTCTCGGGCCACGCCGCCGTCTCGAAACCAACCGCGGCGTTAGCGTCTGACTTCGCGATTGCCTTCGCAACCGCCTTAGCCACCACATTCCCGCGGCCGCGCGCCGCATCAGGAACCCACACCGCCGGCGCGGCGGGCTGAGACGTCAGGCCTTCCACCGCATCGGCCATGAGGGATTCCCACCACTGCCGATCCAGCGGCGGCAGAGTCCGGTAGCCCGAGCTGGAACGCCACTTCCCCGCGAACGCTAGCTCGACATCGGGATCAATGATCCGTACAACGGGCTGCGCGCCCGGCAACGATGCGACCGCAGGAACCAGCTCCGTGATCCCTTCGCACCACGCTTGCGCGATGTCGATGCGGGCGCCGCGATCGCTTGCAACGGGTTCGCCGCTCGGCAGAGCCAGCCGGCACATCACTGTCGCGGGGCCCATCACGGTCACCAGGCGCTTCCCGAGCGGGGCGTCTTGGGCGTCATCCGCTGTGCGCTGGATGAGGTCGTTCAACCCGCGGGCCGCGCGCCGCATCGCAAGCCCCGATTTCGCGCGGGAGCCAGTCAGTCGCCACCCGTGAACCGTGAGGTCCACGGGTAAGTCCGCCAGATGCGTGATGGTGCGTTCCCACGCGGTGTCGCCGGGAGATTCCGGCAGCGGGAGAACATGCGGGCCACCATCGAGGCCGCCAAAGACTTCGTTCAGAACCTGGGTTGCACGCAGCGGGTCAGGCGTGCGGACCAGCGGCGCGCACGCGATGGAACGCTCAGCGTCCGAGGACAATGAGGATGTGGAAGTCACCTGCAAGGCCAGCCTGACAAAACTAGTTCAGTTGCGTTGTTCGGAGATCGCTTCGTGGTGGCGAATGACCTCGGCGATAATGAAGTTCAAGAACTTCTCGGCGAACTGCGGGTCCAGCTGCGCATCTTGGGCCAAGGACTGCAGGCGGGCGATCTGCGCGGTTTCACGGCCCGGGTCACTCGGCGGCAGCTGGTGTTCGGCTTTGAGATGACCCACCCGCTGGGTGCATTTGAACCGTTCGGCCAGCAGATACACGAGTGTGGCGTCGATGTTGTCGATGCTGCCGCGGATCCGTAACAGCTCCTGCATCACGGCAGGGTCCACACTGTCAGGCAGTGAGGATGCTGACGGGTCCCACTCGTTGGTCACGATGTCTGGCTGCTGTTCGCTCATATCCTCACCTTACGCAGGGAGGGACTCCGGATTCCATGTAGATGAATGAGCTGACGCAATTGTTGCTTGCCCGATAACGCGGTCACCCGTGTAGAGCACCATCGACTGGCCGGGCGCAACACCGTTAAGGGTCTCGTCCAGTTCGGCTTCTACGCGGCGGCCGTGTTCTTCGTCGTCAACCCAGCGGGCTCGGCCCGCGATCGGGGTTCCGTGCGCGCGAACCTGAACTGTGACGTCCATCCACGAACCATCCGAGGCTTTGGCAGGCTCCGCGCCTGCAAAGGAGACCCGGATGCCGCTCAGCCGATCCACGGCGAGCGCTTCTTTAGGCCCGACCACGACTTCGTTGGTTTTCGGCCGGATCGACAACACGAAGCGTGGTTTGCCGTCGGGCGCCGGATGGCCGATCGCAAGCCCGCGGCGCTGTCCCACGGTGAACGCCTGCGCGCCTTCGTGTTCGCCTACCTGGGCGCCTTCTTGGTCGATGATTTTGCCTGGTTGCATCTCGATTTGTTCCGCGAGCCAGCCGCGGGTGTCACCGTCTGGGATGAAGCAGATGTCGTGGGAATCAGGCTTCTCAGCCACACCAAGTCCGCGGCGTTCAGCTTCAGCGCGAACCTCCGCTTTAGTAGGCGCGTGCGCGAGCGGGAACCAGCAGTGCGCTAGCTGATCCTCACGCAGAACCCCGAGCACATAGGACTGGTCCTTGGCCATGTCGGCGGCGCGGTGCAGGGTTGGGCGGCCGTCCTCGTCCTGATCAACGCGGGCGTAGTGACCCGTCACTACCGCATCGAAACCCAGCGCGATTGCCTTATCCAGCAGCGCTTCAAACTTGATCTTTTCGTTGCACCGCAGGCACGGGTTCGGCGTGCGGCCCGCGGCGTATTCGTCGATGAAGTCATCCACCACATCGGCCTTGAACCGCTCCGAGAAGTCCCACACATAGAACGGGATACCCAGGGTTTCGCACGCACGGAACGCATCGTTCGAGTCCTCAATAGTGCAGCAGCCACGGGAGCCGGTGCGCAGGGTTCCAGGCATGCGGGACAGCGCTAGGTGTACACCAACGACGTCGTGGCCGGCTTCAACTGCGCGCGCGGCGGCAACGGCGGAATCAACTCCCCCGGACATCGCGGCCAGAACCTTCATGGGATCCCCCTCAAAACCTGTGGTGGTTGCTGTGCATGCTAGAGCAGTTTTCTATTGTTTCATGCGCCGCCGGCGGCCCTGGCTTGGTCGATGACCCCGGGAAGCGCGTCGATGAGCGCTTGCACCGCTTCGGGTGTTGTCAGCGGCCCCATGCTGAAGCGTTGAACGTCGGTCGCGTCTTGTTTGCTGCGGCCCATCGCGAGCAAAACGTGCGAGGGCTGCGCCATTCCGGCGGTGCATGCGGAGCCGGTCGAGGTAGCGAACCCGAGGCTGTCCAGAAGGAACAGCGCTGAGTCACCCTGTGCCCCCGGCACGCTCAAGTGCACGATGCTCGGTAACTGTTGCGCTGGATCGTTGCTTCCGGAGACGGTTGCGTTGGGGATGGTTGCGTTGATCGCGTCAACGAGCTGTTCACGTAGCTGACTGAGGCGCTCGCTTTCCGCTGCCAGCTCGTCTTGCGCGGCCTGGGCGGCCGCTGCGAAAGCTGCCGCTGAGGCGACGTCTGCGGTTCCGGAACGCATCCCACGTTCCTGCCCTCCGCCGTGGATGTGCGGGGTGAGCTGAGCCGCGCGGCGCACGATGAGCGCCCCGATCCCGACCGGCCCGCCGAGTTTGTGCGCGGTGATCGCGGCGGTGGTGATCGCGGGGTTGTTCAGTTGCGTAGGGATGTGGCCGAACGCCTGAACCGCGTCAGTGTGGAACGGAATCCCGTACCCCGCCGCGGCCGCCGCGGCTTCGTCGATCGGCTGGATCGCACCGACCTCATTATTAGCCCACATCAGCGTCGCCAACGCCGTGCGTTCCGGAGCTTCAGCGAGAGCTGCACGCCACGCATCGATATCAACCACAGCATCGTGCGCGACCGGAACCAGAACAGGCTCCGCCGCGTGATGTTGGGCAAGGTATTCGATCACATCGAGCACCGCGGGGTGCTCGATGCCCGTGTAAATGATGCGAGGACGCGCCTGCTCTCCAGCGTTACGTTGAGCGTAGAGGCCCTTGAGCGCGAGGTTGTCGGCCTCGGTGCCGCCGGATGTGAAGATGATCTCGGCAGGGTCCACGCCTGCCGCGCGAGCCAGGTCGATGCGCGCGGCATCGTGTATGCGGCGAGCCGCACGGCCAGCGGTATGGAGCGAACCCGCATTCCCCACAACACCCATGTGTTCGATGAGCGCGGCGCGCGCCGGCTCAGACAACGGGGTGGTTGCGGCATGGTCAAAGTAATGGGCAGGCTGATTCCTCACCCTTCAAGCGTAGTCGGCACCGCGTAAAAGCGAAGGCCGCGCCGCGTACTCGATGCGGCGGATAAGGCAGAATACTGTGTATGTCCGCCAGCCGCCGCCAAGCTTTCGAAACCCTCGGCCTGCCCCACAACGCCGACGCCCAAGCGATCCGCAAAGCTTTCCGCTCGCTGTCTCGCACCCACCACCCCGACCTCGGCGGCGACCCCGCAACCTACCAAGCGATCACAACCGCCTACACGATCCTGACCGACCCAGCCGCGGCAACACAGGCCGACGCCGCAGCTGCACGCGCCGCAACCGCACAGCCACCAGCGCAGTCGCAGCCGCACTCGTCAGCGCAACGGCCAATGCAACGACCAACGCAACCGAGCCAGCGGAACCCGCGTACCGCATCGGGCCGCTACCACACGGGCACCACCGCATCGGGCGCCAACACCGGCACCCGCTACACGCCGTCCGGGCCAGCCTCCCAAGACGTGACCTACGACGGCACCCATGCTTCGCTGAGCGAACGCGACGCCCACACGCTCGTGCGCGGATCGATCCGCCGCCGCGGCCTGCTCGACCGTAGCGTCTACCGCGAAGCTCGCACCGCGGCCGTCGCGGACCTGTTTGAACGCATCCACGAACACGTTCCCGCCGCACGCATGGTGCTCGGCGTGCGCATCGACGGCACAGATATTGAAACCGTGATTTTCGCGGGCCAGCGACTGCTCGCGGTGGATGTCGAGGTGTCCGTGGACTCCGAACACACGTGGGACGGAACCAAACTACGCGCCAACGGAAAAACGCTGGCGTACAACCCAAACAACGATGCGGTACATGCGTTGGAACGCAAGATCGGCGGCACGCGAGCTGAAGCGTTGCATGTGTTGTTCGCGCCGGGGCGTTCGGCTCAGCATCCGGTCGTGAAGCGGGTCGGCGGGGCCGCGGGTCTGACCGGCCCGTCGCCGATCGCCCGGGCCGCTGGCGAGGGGATCGCCTACCTTGCAGGCGGCCCGAACCCAAGCAGCATCAACCTCTCTGTATATGGAGAGCTCGTCCAACTCGCTGGACGCGACACACGTAAAAAGAACGGCGTTTCGTAATCAAACCGTTACATTCGCTAAACTGGCGGCGTGCTACGCATCGTCTTCAACACGCCTGAAATCCCCGGCAACACCGGTAACGCGATCCGCCTCGCGGCCATCACCGGTGCCGAACTCCACCTCGTGGAGCCCCTGGGTTTCGATTTTGAAGACGCCAAGCTGCGCCGTGCCGGGCTCGACTATCACGACCTCGCCGTCGTGACCGTCCACCCGGACCTCGATACGGCACTCGAAAAACTCGGTCCAGGCCGCGTCTTCGCCTTCACGACCGACGGACAGACCCGTTACGACACCGTGGAGTACCGCGAGGGCGACATTCTCCTCTTCGGCAAAGAGTCATCGGGCCTCACCGAAGAAGAAAAGAACCATCCGCGCATCACCAGCCACGTGACCATCCCGATGCAGCCGGCCCGAAGGTCTTTGAACCTCGCGAACTCCGCTTCCATCGCGGTCTATGAAGCGTGGAGGCAACACGGATTCCCGGGCGCTCGGCCGCTCGGGGCGCACACGCCGGTTGCAGCGCCCGACGCAGCATCATCTGAACTCGCCCCAGAAAACGGCTAAGGAAAGGCTCAACCATGAACGAACACAATGAAGCCGACCTTGACCTCCTCGGGGACTTCGATGAGGAAGAATCGGCACGTAACCGCCGTGAGGCGCCATCCGCGGGCAAGATCGCGATCTTCAGCGTCATCACCGTGGTCGTGCTCGCCGTAATCGGGTTCTTCGCGGTCAAAGCAATGTGGCCCTCGCCTGCGAACATGGCCGCTGAGGTAGCGAAAGAAGTCCGCGACGCGTCCGACGCCGTAACGCACACAGCCAAAACCAAAGACGGCGAAATCGAGCTGGTCACGAGCGCCGAGCTGAACTCGTTCGCCGTCAAGATCAAGGGTGTCCCGAACGCGCCCGAAGACAACGAATACCAGCTTTATCTGAGCGACACTGAAAACGGTCTGCGTCCATCGACCCTGCTTGGCGCCAAGCCGAACGACACCTGGTTCGGTGTCCGCGACGAACTCAACACGACCCGCGAAATCCACGTCACCGTCGTCGCTCAAGGCGGCCAGCAACGCCCACCAGCGCAAGACGTCGTGTCCATCGAAATCCCGCAAGACAGCGGGAAGTAACCGCGCGGGCTAGAAGCCCGCGATCGTCTCAGCGGAGTTCACGCATACCGCGTGGAACGTCTCCGCTGCCTGCCAGTCCGCCGCGTTCACTTGCTCCGCCATGTGCGCGGCCTGCTGCCGCACGAACTGCTGCATCTTCTCAACATCAGGATGTTGCGATGCGTGCTTGAGCAACGCCTCGATCTTGGTATCGACGGTCGAGCTGATATCGACCGCCATGTTCGTCAGATGCTCCGGCTGCGCGAAGTACCACAAGTGGCGCAACTTATGCGGTTCAAGCCCCGCTTCAAGAAGCTCCGGATACGCATACGGATTTTCAAGCGACGGATACACCGCATGCGTGACAGCCTGCCCCACCGCAAGGTGATCCGGGTGCGACTTCTGGAAGCTCGTGTAATCCCGCTCAGGGTGATGCGTCAGGACCAGATCAGGGCGCACTCGGCGGCCCACCTCAACAACCTTCTTCAACAGGTCAGCGCTCACATGCAGGTCGCCATCCGGGTAATCCCAGAACTCAACCGAAGCGATCCCCACAACCTCAGCGGCCTGGCGCTGCTCATCACGACGCCGCAACACGACGTCGTCACCGCGCGCCTCATCACTGAAACCGCCAGCGCCACCGCCGGTCACCACCGTCAAATGGATCTCGATGCCGCCAGCGGCCCACCGAGCCAGCGTGCCAGCGGAACCGAAGTCCACATCGTCGGGGTGTGCAGTCAGCACCAAAACCTTCGAAACATCCGCAGGAGCGCCAGTACGCGGATCCAATGCGCCCGTACCCTCAACCCCGGCGAAGCGGTTCAACGACGCTGACACGTTCACAACTCCCCCACTAGCCCTGCTGCTTTCGCGCGCGAATCGCCTCAGCTGCCTGAGGCAAAACCGTATTCAAGTCGCCAACAATGCCGAAATCGGCGATATCGAAAATCGGTGCATCCATATCGTTGTTCACGACAACGATGGTGCCCGACTGGCGCATACCAGCGACGTGGTGCACCGCACCCGAAATACCCGCCGCGATATAAAGCTCCGGCCGCACCGTAGCGCCCGTCTGCCCCACCTGTGTGTTGTGAGGAACCCAGCCTTCATCGGTCGCATCGCGAGTTGAACCAACCGCGCCACCCAAAGCGTCAGCCAGCTGCTCAACCGGACCGAAATCGCCATCGGTACCGCGGCCACCAGCAACAACGACGCGAGCCGAAGACACATCAGGACGGCCGCCGTAAACAATCGGCGTACGAGAAAGAACCTGCGCACCCCCACGGCCGCCCGTGCTCACCGAAACCACCTCAGGGCTTTCCACCGGCGCAGGGGTCTGCGCAGGAATCCCCGGAACAAGCGTCAAGAAAGTCATCGCGGTCGTCGGGCGTACCTCGGAGCTCCACTCGCCGGAAAGAACATTCTTACGCACCGCGAGACCCGTAGCGTTCGCGAGCTCACCCTTAGTAGCCAAAGCAATCGAGGAAACCTGCGTGATCAGCGCCGACTCCGTCAATGCAGCCGCCCGCGCCATAACCTCGGTCTCAATCGGCTCAATACCGCTCAGAACCGCAACGGCCTCACTCGCGCGCACAGCACCCACCAAAAGATCAGCCTGCCCCACCGCAAGCGAACCCGACGGATCCTGCTCAGCCGCATACACACGCTGCACACCAGCCGCACCCAACGCGGCCACCGCATCAGGCGAAACAGCTGCACCCACAGCAACCGCCACCGGCCCCACACCAGCCGCAACAGCAACAACATCCTTCTGCGAAGGCGAAAGCTCTGCCCCAACAGAATCCAGATACACAAGAACAGTCACAAGAAACTCCAGAAACGTCCGAAATCCGATACCGACCTGGCCCTCACGTGCCGCCCAACGCATACCTCCAGCGTGAGCGGCGCACCAGGGTTAGAGCAGATTATTCTCAGCCAAATACTCGGCCAACGCCTCGCCAGCCGCACCATCATCAACAATCACACGGCCAGGCTTCCGCGCAGGAACCGGCTCAGCCGAAGTCACAACAGCCGAAGCCGCAGACGACCCCACCCAATCAGCCGACAAACCAAGATCCCCAAGCGTCACCGTGTCCGTCTTCTTCTTACGCGCCGCAAGCATCGACTTGAAGTTCGGGTAACGAGGCTCATTCGCTTGGTCCGTCACCGAAACCACAACAGGCCAGCCGCTAGCAACCTCAAGCGTCTCGCCGATGCCTTCGCGGCGGCCCCGCAAACGGCCCGCTTCCAGGTCAAGCGAGTCCAACATCGTCAGCTGAGGCCAACCAAGACGAGCAGCAACCAACGACGGCATGACACCCATCTCGGCGTCCGTCGACTCCATGCCGAACACCACAACATCAGGAGCCTCGGCGCGGATAGCGGCCTCCAAAACACGCGACGTCGAAAGCGCATCAGAGCCAGCCAACTGGTCATCCGAAACATGCACCGCGCGCGTAGCGCCCATCTGCAAAGCCTTCTTCAACGCAGCCTTAGCGCCCTCCGGGCCCATCGTCACCACCGTCACAGGGCACACCTTGTCCCCGCCAGCAGCCTCAGACAACGCAACAGCCGCCTCAATGGCGTTCTCATCCAGCTCAGACAAGATCGATTCCTCACGCACCAAACGGTTCTCCGAATCGAACTGCCGCTCAAACTGAGCATCAGGAACGTACTTCACCAAGACCATCACATTCTGTGGGCTCGTCTCGGCTGTACTCATGTTTTCACTCCCGGTCGCAATGAACACAAACTGCTCTCAATGAACACAAAACGGTGGCTTATACGACGCCGTTCTTAGACCATCGTATAAGCCACCGCTAGCTTGAGGGCCTTAAACGCCCCCGATTATGCTTTCGGCTGTTCCCGCCGCTAGGCCTCCGCGCTACCCAACGTGACCTCGACCGTGCGCTCCTGCCCATCACGTCGGATCGTCACCGGAACCTTAGTGCCGGCCGCGTACGAACGAATCGTCGCGGTCAGATCAACGGCGTCATTCATGCGTTTGCCGCCAACCTTGGTAATCACGTCGCCCTTCTGAATACCGGCCTGCCCAGCGGGCGAATCAGATGAAACCTCCGAAACCACCGCGCCCTCAGTGAAGATCGCAGAGCGGCCCTCGTTACTTGGCTGCGAACGCGCCAACAAACCCAGCTGACCGTGGGACGCCTTACCGTTGCTCATCAGCTCGTGCGCGACACGCTGAGCGATGTTGCCAGGAACCGCGAAGCCCAAACCGATCGAACCGGAATCCTCGCTCGGAGCATAAATCGCAACATTGATGCCAATCAGCTCGCCCTTATTGTTGACGAGCGCGCCGCCCGAGTTGCCGTGGTTGATCGAAGCGTCGGTCTGCAACACGTTGATCGAGATACGGCCAGAAGGCTGCTTTTGTTGCTCCTGCCCAGGGATCTGGAACTGATGCGGATCACTTTCCCCACCATCGGCTTCAGGGGCTGACTTGACCGCCGATGAGGCGATCGAAATGGAACGCTCACGGTTAGAGATGATGCCCGTCGAGACCGTGTTCGGAAGCCCCAACGGCGCACCAATAGCGATCGCGTCCGAGCCAACGTTCACATCGTCCATGTTGGCAAACGTGATCGGGCTGAACTTCTTACCGTTCGTGTTCTCAAGCTTGACCACCGCGAGGTCATACAGCGGATCCTGCCCCACCAGCATGGCTGGGTACGTCGTGCCGTCGGAAGTCTGGACCTCGATGGTGGCCTTATCTGACGCGCCACCCAAGGTTGCGACGTGCTGATTAGTCAGGACGTAGCCGTCTTCAGACACGATGACGCCGGAACCGCTACCCGACTTGTTGTTCCCGGACGCGGAAATCGTCACAACCGACGGCATCGCGGACTGAGCCGCGTGCGAAACCGTGGTTGCGGTCTTGGGGTTCGCGACGATCTGATCGCGAACCTCTTGCTGAACTCCCGGATTCTGCGTGGCGTTGTTCCCGTTGTTGAGTGCCAGCACACCGGCGCCTGCACCGCCACCGGCGATAGCACCCACGATCAGCGCACCCGCGACAATCCCCCACCCAGGACGCCGCGACGACTTTCTCTCACTCTGCTCTGTAGCGCTCTGATCTTGTGCCGCACCATACATCAGATTCGACGGCTGATGCTGCTGTGCCGAAAACGTTGCCTCATACTGCGGCTGATGCGGCGTCGGCTGATGCTGCGTGTGCTGTTGCTGCGTCTGCGGGTGCAACTGGGGATGCTGTTGCGTCCCATCCTCTAGCGGACCATCCTTGAGCGGACCATCCTCGAGCGGCGGAGGGGGCGCTTGCTGAAACGCGTTTTCGCCTAGCGCTGGAGGCATCGCGTTGTAGCGCGCGGTGTCGGTGTGCTCGTTTTCGGGATGTGGATGGGACATGTGTGAACTTTCGGTGTGAGATTCGGTCCAACCTTCTCACCCCACACTAACGACGCCTCCTGGCAGGCGCCTGGGATGTGGGTCTGCAGTTTCTTGAAAGTAACCCAAAGAATCCTTGAAGCAGAGGCATTATGTGGAAAGCTTTAGACATGGCGTTTCATATCGACATGCTTCACACCACACCGCTGCCGTTGGCCGCGAGCCTTTCGATGGCCGGGGTGCTGGCGGTCTTCGTGATCGCGCTTGTTGGCGCGTTCGTGGTTTTCAACATCCTGCAAGGGAAGAAACGTAAAGAGCGGCGTGAACGCTGGCGCAACTCCCCTGGCTGGGGTGCAACGGGCCTCCCGGTTGGGGGCGTGTCTGAGCAGGCGCCGCAGATCCTTTCGGCTGAGCAGCTGGACGCCAAACGTAAGGACGCATCGGCTTCCCTCATCGCCGCCGATGAAGCACTGCGGGCCGCAACCCAAGAGATCGATTTCGCTGTAGCAGCGTATGGCGAGGCGAAGGTTGAGTCTTTCCGCGCAACGCTGGAAGAGGCTCGCGCCGATGTTTCTGCAGCGTTCCAGCGGCAACAGCTGCTTGATGACGACAAGCCTGATTCGCCGCAGGATCAGAACGCGTGGCTCGAGGAGATCTTGGAGCGCACCCAGCGCGCGATCGACACGTTGCAGAGCCGTGCCGCGGAGTTCAGTGACCTGCGCAACGTTGAACACGACGCCCCACAGCGCATCGACGAGCTGAACGCGGCATTGGTTGAGATGGTCGGTCGGCTTGAGCAGGGCCAATCGGACATTGCCGGCGTTGAAACCGAGTACACGCAGAGCGCCCGCGACCGGGTGGATGGTGTTGTTGAGCGTGCAACGAGCCGCCTCGAAGATCTTTCGGAGATCCTGAAGGGTGCGCGTTCCGCGTGGGATTCGGGTGATCAGCCGAGCGCGGCCGTCGCGATTGTTCAGGCCGAGACGGCGCAGGTGGATGCCGATGCTTTGGTGACCCGCGTAGAGACTGTGCGGGAGCGGCTTGCTACCGCTAAGCAAAAGCTTCCGCAAAATATTCACCAGGCTGAAAAGGATATCGATGCGGCGCGCGCGATGGTCGATGCAGGCCGTTCCGCACTACAGGGCCCAGCGGACCGTCTGGATCGGGTCATCAAGAAGGTCTATGGCGCGATGGATGCCGGCCCATACGATCCGATCGCGTTGTCGGATGAGCTCGCTACCGCGCACGATGCGTTGAGTGACCCGCTCGGGAAGGCACAGTCTGAGGACGAGCAGCGTGCTAGTGCCCAGGCCCGTCTGGATGACGTTGCCAACCGTGCTGCGGCGCGCATCGAATCTGTTGAGGATTATGTTCGCGCTAACCGCAACAAGGTGGGTTCCACTACCCGGACGCGGCTTTCTGAAGCGCAGCGTTTCCTGAATCAGGCGATGGACATGCGTGCGAGCGATCCCGTGACTGCGGCCCAGCACGCTGACCGCGCGCTCAAGCTCGCCGAAGCCGCGGCGCGTAACGCGGAGGCCGAAACGAGTAACCGGTACGAGGACGACGACACCCTCGAAAGCGTGTTCAACATCCTGAACCAGACGTTCGCAGGTCCACGCTACGGCCGTCCTGGCTACGGCGGGCGGCGGAATCCGTTCGGCTACGGCTATCCGCACAACGGCCGCAACCGTTCGCGCCGACGGTACTGAGCTGGTCGATACTGAATTCGCCGATGCTGGGACGCTGTTGCCGAGGAATCTTTGGCAAACGCTCAGCAAACTCGGCGCTGTCACCTCTACTCAGAACGGCGCATGCCAACTAGGCTGAACGTTAGATGTCACTAGCCTGATACTTCATCAGTCTTGACGCCCTCAATAAAGGAGAACCATGGCAAAGAAACAGTCGATCCTTGGCCGTATTGGCCAGTTGGTCCGTGCGAACATCAACGCGATGCTCGACAACGCGGAGGATCCGCAGAAGATGCTGGATCAGATGATCCGCGACTACACGGACAACATTCGTGAGGCTGAGGCTGCTATCGCCACCACGATCGGTAACCTGCGCCTGGCTCAGGAGGACTACCAGACCGACGTCAAGGCCGCTCAGGAGTGGGGCCAGAAGGCACTCGCAGCATCGAACAAGGCTGACGAGTTCCGTTCGGAAGGTAACTCCGCGGACGCCGATAAGTTCGATAACCTCGCCAAGGTTGCTCTGCAGAAGCAGATGTCCGCTGAGAACGATGCGAAGGCAGCTGAGCCGGGCATCGCGGCTCAGGAGGATGTTGTTGAGCGCCTCAAGAACGGCTTGGCGCAGATGAAGAACAAGCTTGAGGAGCTGCGCACTAAGCGCAACCAGCTTGTTGCTCGCCAGAAGTCCGCTGACGCTCAGAGCAAGGTCAACGAGGCTCTGGGTTCGATCGACATCATGGACCCAACCAGCGAAATCTCCCGTTTCGAGGAGAAGATCCGCCGCCAGGAGGCGCAGGTTCGTGGCCAGCAGGAGCTCCAGGCGTCGTCGATCGATTCTCAGTTCGAGCAGCTTGAAGACCTCGGCGAGAAGACCGAGGTTGAGGCTCGTCTCGCGGCTCTCAAGCACGGTGCAGGCAAGCAGGCCCCTAAGGCTGTTGAATCCCAGGCCGGCAACGATGCGCAGGCTGGCGGCAAGATCGATGAGGACTTGACGCCAGAGCAGCTCGAGGCGCTGCGCAAGCTCGAAGGCTAAAGCTCCCTAAGCTAACGCCGCACTAGCGACAAACGGAAGGCTGGTTCCCTCACTTCCCGAGGGAGCCAGCCTTCCGCTTTAACCGCGCCCATGACAACTGTCATGGGTAAGTGGTGACACACGCTATGCACACGAAGCACGCTGTCCGAATAGCGTAAAAACCATGAGAACGGCAGATAAGACATCGGCACACCGCACTCCAAACATGGCACGCACACCGGCAATAGAACTAGCCGGGGTCAGCAAGACGTTCAACGCCCGGTCAGGCAATCCCGTGCATGCGCTCAGGGACGTAAGCCTCACGGTCCAGCCGGGTGAGATCATCGCGTTGCTCGGCACCAACGGAGCGGGCAAGACCACCCTGGTGGACATCATCCTGGGACTGACCACAACGATCTCAGGAACCGTCAGCGTCATGGGCCAGACGCCCAAGCAGGCGGTCTACAACCAGAACATCGGCGCGCTCATGCAGACCGGCGGCCTGCTCAATGACCTCACCGTCAAAGACACGTTGAAAATGATCGCGGCGACCTTCCCGCAGCACCTCCCCCTCGACGAGGTCGTGGCCCAAGCCAACCTTGAGCCGATCTATAAGCGCCGCGTCGGCAAGTGTTCCGGCGGCGAGCAACAGCGGATCCGTTTCGCGCTGGCGATCCTCGGCGATCCGGACATCCTCATCCTCGACGAGCCCACCGCCGGCATGGACGCCGGCGCACGCCACCGCTTCTGGGATTCCATGAAGCATCAGGCGCAGCAGGGCCGCACCATCATCTTCGCAACCCATTACCTTGAGGAAGCCGACCAATTCGCGCAACGCATCGTGCTGATCAACAAGGGCGAGATCATCGCTGACGGCACCACAGATGAGCTGCGCAGCATGAACTCGCACCGCACGGTTACCGCCGAATTCCCCGGCGGCATCCCGGAACTACCGGAGTTGCCGGGCGTTGAAAGCTACGAAACCAACGGAAATCGCCTACAGATTACGGCTCACAATTCCGATGCGGTGGCCCGGTATTTGCTGACCGAAACTGACGCTCGCAACCTCGGAATTACGAGCCACAGCCTCGAGGAGACGTTCCTCTCACTCACGCAGGACGCCGCACTCGCCCAGAACTCAGATCCAACACAGACCACGCAGGAGGCGTAGGACTCATGACCACGAAAACGATGAGCACAACCACCACGTCAACGAGTTCAATGAGCCGGACCCTGCGATTCGCCAGCCATGAGCTTCTGCGGCTGCGCCGCGACATGGCCACGATCTTCTTCAGCATCGGGCTACCGATCTTTTTCTATCTGATTTTCGGCGCGTTGCAGAGTTACGGCCAGTTGGAAATCAACGGTGGCAACGTAGCCGCGTACGTCATGTTGGGTATGGCGTTCTACGCGGGCGTGGTCGGTGCGGTCGGCGCAGCGGGAACGTCCGTGACGGATAGCCGTAGCGGTTGGGGCCGCCAGCTTGCGCTGACTCCCCTGCGTCCTGCGCAGCTTGCGTTCGCGAATGCCGTGAGCATCGCGGTGCGCGCAGTGTTGCCGATTGCAGCTGTGTTCATTGCTGGCGGGCTTACGAACGCGAAGATGCAGCCCGAACAATGGGCGTTGACCTTCCTCGCGTGTGTTCTGTGTTCGATTCCGTTCGGCTTCTACGGCTTGGCGTGGACTCTGGCGATCCCGAAGGAAAACACGGTCGGCATCGCTACCGGTTCGATTGTGATCCTCGCGTTCGCTGCCAACATGTTCATGCCGTTGACGGGGGCGTTGCTGGATATTGGCCGGTTCACCCCGATGTATGGCGCCATGATGCTGGTTCGGTGGCCGCTGGCCGAGGGCGGGCAGGTAGCTGGCATGGGATTTACATACGAGCCGATGTGGCACGCCTGGGTTAGCATCTCGGTATGGACGGCGATCTTCGTGGGCTTCTGCCTGATGATGCGCAAACGCGACAAGAACCGAAGCTGATGCACCCTTTCAAAAACTTCCAGCTCAACAACGCGATCTTCGCCGCGATATGGCTCGTTTTCCTGGCCGCGGTCTTGGTCCAGGTTTACTTGGGGGCGGGCTATAGCGCCAGGGATAAGGTGTGGATGACGGCGTGCGTGGCCGTCTTTTCAGCCTTCTATTTCTGGGCGTTCGGCTCGATGGAGAGCTATCCGAGCGGCTGGAGTCAGTTCTCTCGGGCCATGCTGCGGTGGGCCGTCTTGCTGGTGATTGCGTTGGCGAGCGTTCCAGTCATCAAGACGGGTGTGATCAGTTACGCGCCGTATCTAGCAGCGATGCTGGGGTTCTCGGTGCCGTGGAGGAAGTCGCTCCCCATCGTGGCCGCGACTGGTGTTGTTGGCACTCTCGCGGTGTGGTTTGTAGCGCCGGAGGATCTTGGCTGGTCATCGCTGGTCTTGTTCGCGATGCCGTTCCTGTTGGTCGCGGTGGGTGTTTTCAGTCAGTACGATGTGTCTCGCTATCAGTTGCAGCATGAGCTTGACCTTGCTCAGCAGCGGGAAAACATCGCTACCGACGTGCACGATCTTCTGGGGCACTCTCTCACTGTCATCAATCTGAAGTCTGAGGTTGCGCGCCGGGCCCTTCATAACAACGCCGAGCAGGCGGAGAAGGAGCTCAAGGAGATCGCTGAGCTGTCCCGACTGGCGCTTGCGGAGGTTCGCGCGACGGTCACCCGGATGCGCACGCCAACCTTCGCAGGTGAGGTGCAGGGGGCGCGCCGGGCTCTGGAGACGAAGGGCATCACCGCGCATCTTCCGGAACGTCTGACGTCGGCGGGTGAGCACGAGACCGTGTTCTCTTGGTGTTTGCGGGAGCTGACCACAAATGTGGTCCGGCATTCCGGTGCGCGTACGTGTTGGGTCAGTATGACTGCGGATAAGCTGCAGGTCACCGACGATGGTTGCGGCTTTAGCGCTGATACCACCAGTAGCGATGACGGCGGCTTGGCTGGCTTGCGTGAGCGCGTAGAGGCGGCGGGCGGGACGCTGACGGTGTCCCGCGAGCGAGGCCTGACGCGGGTTTTGGTTTCGATGGGTGGAGGCAACGTGCTGCTAGACGACGGCGCCATTGCTGGTAGCACCGAGGCTGAGGAGGGCATCCGGTGAAGAAAATTCGTCTACTTATCGCTGAGGACCAGTCGCTCGTGCGTGGGGCGTTGGTTGCTTTGCTGAGTTCGGAGCCGGATCTTGAGGTTGTCGCTGAATGCGCGACCGGAACCGAAGCTCTGCAGCTGGTACGTGAGCATCCCATCGATGTTGCGCTGTTGGACATCGAGATGCCTGGCCTCAACGGCCTGGGTGTCGCCAAGGAGCTTACGGGACATCCGTGCCGTTGCTTGATTGTGACGACGTTCGGCAAGGCCGGCTACGTCAAGCAGGCGATGCAAGCGGGTGTGGACGGCTTCATCGTGAAGGACACTCCCCCTAATGAGCTCGCGGAGGCGATCCGGCGCGTTCATGCCGGGTTGCGGGTCATCGACCCGACTCTGGCTCGGGACAGCTTGTTGGCGCCGGACAATCCGTTGAGCGAACGAGAAACCGAGGTCTGTGACCAACTGTTTCAGGGCAAGAGCGCCCCAGCGATAGCGAAGGCACTGCATTTGTCGCCGGGCACGGTGCGCAACCATATCTCGAGCATCATGTCCAAGACGGGTGCCGATAACCGCTTCGAGGCCGCCCATGTCGCAAAGTCAAACGGATGGATTTAATAACAGCTCATATGCCGCGATATTCCGCGAAATTTAGAGGCCTCTCTTCGGTACTCACTGGTCACAAAATGTTCACGTAAGTCCGCCTTGTATTTCAACCGCCTGCGTCACGATGAACCCTGTAGGGAAAGGTTTTTCTATGGCGCAGTCACTCAAACCACAGCAGGATTCTTCAGCGCTACCAAGCAAACAAGGGTTTCTAGGCCCAGACCGCTGGTGGCATCTTTCTTTCGGAACTCTCATGGCCGTCACGCTCGCGGTGTTCATGAGCTGGTCCTTCACCTATGTTGATCCGGGCGCGAACAAGGCCATCCTTGTTCTGACGATCCTTTTCGGCTTGTTCATGGCGTTCAACATCGGCGGTAACGACGTCGCGAACTCGTTCGGTACCAGTGTTGGTGCGGGGACGCTGACGATGAAGCAAGCGCTCATTATCGCTGCGATCTTCGAGGTCAGTGGCGCGGTGCTCGCTGGCGGCGAGGTTACGGAGACGGTGCGTTCGGGCATCGTGGACCTCAACGCGATCGATCTGCAACCGATGGACTTCGTGTTCATCATGATGTCGGCGCCGTTCGGTGCGGCGATCTGGCTCTTGATTGCTACCCGCATGGGTTGGCCGGTTTCGACGACGCACTCGATTGTCGGCGGTATTGTTGGCGCGGCGCTCGCGCTGGGTTTCGCTACCGGCACCGGTGGTTTCGAGATGGTGCAGTGGAGCGAGATCGGAAAGATCGTGCTCTCGTGGGTGCTGTCTCCGTTGCTGGGTGGCATTGTTGCGTGGGTTCTGTTCGGGCAGATCAAGAAGCATATCCTGGTCTATAACGAGCAGATGGATGTGAAGCTGCGTGAGCTCAGGCGTGAACGCGCTGAGCTGCGTACCCGCCACAAGAAGGCTTTTGAGCGGCTCGATGAGTTGCAGAAGATTTCTTACACGAACGCGATGGCCCGTGACGCGTCGGTGTATCAGCGTGAGGATTTGGATCCGGAGGAGCTCGAGTCTGAGTATTACCGGGACCTGCACAGCGTAGAGACTCGCGCTCGGGAGGTTCAAGCGCACCGCGCGCTTGAAACCTGGGTTCCGTTGCTCGCGGCGTTCGGGGCGGTTGTGATCGGTTCGATGATGCTGTTCAAGGGGTTGAAGAACCTCAATTTTGAGCTCAGCTCGGTCGGTAACTTCCTGATTCTCGGGATGATCGCCGCGACTGTGTGGATGGCGGTTTTCATCTTCGCGCGTTCGCTCAAGAAGCATGATCTTTCGCGTTCCACGTTTGTGTTGTTCAGCTGGATGCAGGTTTTCACGGCGTCCGCGTTTGCGTTCAGCCATGGTTCTAACGACATCGCTAACGCGATTGGTCCGTTCGCGGCGATCCTCGATGTTCTCAAGACCGGCCAGGTCAACGACGAGGCCGGGGTTCCGCCTGCCGTGATGCTGACCGCCGGCGTCGCGCTGATTGTCGGGCTGTGGTTCATCGGCCGCTTCGTGATCAAGACCGTTGGTTCTGGCTTGACTGAGATGCACCCGGCGTCCGGTTTCGCGGCGGAACTTGCCGCGGCGGGTATCGTGATGTTGGCATCGGTTATGGGCTTGCCGGTTTCTTCGACGCACATCCTGATTGGTGCTGTCTTGGGTGTGGGCATTGTCAACAAGGCCGCTAACTGGAAGCTCATGAAGCCGATCGCGCTCGCGTGGGTCATCACGGTTCCGGTCGCAGCAATCTTGGGCGCGGTGAGCGTGCTTGCCCTGCGCGCCGTCTTCGGCGCCTAACTAAGTAGTGTCCTTGTGGCGGGCAGGTTTTCGGACCTGCCCGCCACGTTTTATGTGTGGGAATTGCCTGACGGCTGGGCAGTGGTTCAGGTCGCAAAGCGGAACGCGTAACCCATATGCTGGGGTGAAGTTGAGAGCCTAGTGACGCAGTTTAGGACGCAACGGCAAGCCAAGCCAGTGGCTACTGTGTGTTGCGTAGATCTTCCAAAGGTTTGCGGTCGTGGGCTGGACGCCAGTCTGGGAGGACGTGCTCGCTGTCTTCAATCTCGTCAATGTGGCGTTCAGTTGCGGGTTTGCCGGGCACGAGTTTGTTACCTCGCACAACGAAGCGCTAAGGCTAAAGATGAAACAAACCGAGGCGGCGGCGCGGATACGAGCCGGCCGGTGTACGAGTCACGCGGTCTATTGGTGTTGAGAATTTTTTATGAACATTATTGACGGTAAGGGTTATCTAACTTAACATTTTTCTTGTCTCTAAGAGGAGGCCGTAGCCCAGATTCCCAAGCTGCACTACCCGCCGTCAATCAAGACAGCACGACGAAAGGAATGAAGACCATGAATCTTCGAAAATTTGTGAAGCTGACGACTGCTAGTACCTGCACAATTGCGTTGTCATTAGCATTTGGCGGAGTAGCTAATGCCACGCCACTTAGCGAGTACACACCATCGTCTCAACAAATTTCTCACGGCACACAACGCACCACACCAGCCCCTGTATTATCGGAGGATCAGCTATTAGCTGCTTTTAAAGCGATTGAAGAGATTCCTGAGAGTGTCCTTCAAGCCGGAGATGCTGTAGCGCAATCTTGGCTCAAAGCGTGACTGGGAGATGGATTTCACTCAGAGTCAGGTGCCATTACCACTTTTGGAGTAGTCGGTTGTGTTAGTGCTATCGGCCTTGCTATCGTGACAAACCTTCCAATCTTTAAGATTACGAAAGTCCGTACGGCTCTGAAAGCTGCCGGTGGTGCAACTAAGTTTGTAAAGACTTTCAAGCGCGCTTACGATGCACAGCGGAGAGCAAAAGTACCATTTAAGACGGCAGTTTCGCGGGCCGTTAGGCGGGCTGCAAAAAAGGCTGGACCAGAAGCTCAACAGACTTTGATCGAACTCTTTAACCTAGGGAATGTTTATAGTGCTTGCTTCGAGTAAGGATAGAGCGCGAAAGCAAAAAGAGGCACGAATAATTATTTTCGTAATGGGAATCCTCGGATTAACATTGCTAATTCTTAGTTTTTGGGTTGATACCGGAAAGATCGGAGCCGTTTTGTGTGCGGGGGCTCTTATTGGACATCTGGCAACCTGGAAAAGTAAAACCAATATTCAACCACGTGATCAAAACAGGAAATCATGATCAGTTCGTTGTTTTCACCATGAAATAAGATACAGGCTGCACCACCGTATAACAGCAGGTGAGAGCCTGTTATTCCCGCTAAAGTTATGGGTGTCTCCACTGTGGAGGCACCCATAGCTATTATTGAAAGAAGGCCACCACGGGTTTAATCAATTGGTTACGTGGCACCACCGCCCGCAAAAGTGATGACCACGTGCTTGGTTCTTCTTATTGTTTATTGTTCGAGCACACCAGCTCGGGTAGGTTGGGGACTGAACGCTCCGCGATGCATACGGCGGCGGTCTATTCGTGTGTGCGGATTTTAGCTGAGTCGATTGCCGGCTCGCCATTTCATCCACGATAGATTGGGAGCGTATGAACCACTGGATGAATGAGACGAAAGTCGAGATAGAAACTTTTGTCCTCAAAGGGACAGGGGTTACGTTTCCGGAGCTTTTCGCTCAGCAACATGACGAGCATCTGGTATCTATTTCCGCTAATCCAGCCGAGGCGGCTCATTGGTGGCATTGGCAAAGTGACAAGTCTTTGCCTGGTGAAGGCTGGGTTTCTTTCATTCTTAACGGGGTTCAGATCATGCCGATGGATGCGTGGACCAACGTCGACGTTTTTTGGCAGGAACTACTTAATGCTCTTGAGAGTTATGCATCAACTGGCAGAGGGCAAGGGGAATTTAGCGAGGAAACAGCTACCTTCTCCCTCGCGAAGAGAGGAACGATAGCTGTTTTTGAGCTACGCGGACAGAGGTACCCGGTGGAGCCTGATTCTTTCCTCAAGGCTGTATTGGGGGCTGCGCGAGAGTTCTTTACCTGGGTTGAAGAATATATTGGAGGAATCGACAAAACATACCTCGTCAGAATTGAGACGCTGATGGATGGCCTCAAGTAACGAGGCATTCGGTACCGTTGATCGCAATACACGCTGGTGGATAACCACATGGCCACCACTGTGATGCCTTATCCCGCGCTCACTGAGCAGATCCAGCGCCGGCTCGATTCGATCATCGAAATGGCCATTCACGTCGACCGGGCAGGTGTGACACAGGTTCCCCTTCGTAGTCGCTGGACCATTGATTCTTTTCGTCTTCTTTCTCATTGATGCGTCGCTGATCTCTTTGTTAGCGGTCTGGATGGTCAAGGCGGCGAACGAGGGCAGTTTAGAGCGCAATCAATTAATCGGCATCCAGACCAAAGCAACCTTGGCATCGAATGAGGCCTGGGATGTAGCGCACAAAGCGGCGATCCCCTACGCTGATCACGGCGTTGATGCGGTCGTCGTTGACAACATTGACGCGATCCAGGAGGTGGCTGATGCGCTACGAGCCGCATGACTACCAACGACAGGCCACCGCCTTCGTTGAAGACCACCCGCAGGCCGCGATCCTGCTCGGGATGGGGCTAGGCAAGACGGTGATCACCTTGACGGCAATCTGGAACCTGCTGCTGGACTCCTTCCAGGCCCGCCGCGTCCTCATCGTCGCACCCCTGCGAGTCGCCCGCGATACCTGGCCCGCCGAGGCCACCAAATGGGACCACCTGGCAGGACTCACCATTGCCGTCGCCGTGGGGTCGAAAGCCCAGCGGGTGGACGCGCTTGCCGCCGAGGCGATGGTGACCGTCATCAACCGCGAAAACGTGCCCTGGCTGGTGCGCCACCTCGGCAAAGCCTGGCCGTTCGACATGGTCGTCATCGACGAGCTGAGCTCGTTTAAGAACCACCGGGCGCAACGGTTCAAAGCACTCGCCTCCGTGCGGCCACGTCTCACCCGGATCGTGGGACTGACCGGCACGCCAGCAGCCAACGGGCTGATGGACCTGTGGGCGCAGTTCCGTCTCCTTGATGAGGGCCAGCGCCTCGGCAGGTTCATCACCCACTACCGCAACCGCTGGTTCGTACCCGATCGGCGAAACGGCCAGCAGATCTTCACCTACAAGCCCGCACCCGGTGCCGAGGACGAGATCTACGAGGCGATCAGCGACATCACCTTGTCGATGCGCACCACCGACTACCTGCGCCTGCCCGAGCTGACGGTCACCACCAAGCTCGTCGACCTCGAACCCAAGGAGCGCAAAGCCTACGAGCGGTTGCGAGATGAGATGGTGCTCGACCTCGACGGGCAGGTCATCGACGCCGCGAACGCCGCAGCACTGTCAGGCAAGCTGCTACAGCTGGCCTCCGGCGCGATCTACGACGAAGAAGGCAACACCGTAGTGGTGCACGACCGCAAACTCGACGCGCTCGAAGACCTCGTGGAGGCCGCCAACGGTCAGCCCCTGCTGGTGGCGTACTGGTACCGACACGACCTGCAACGAATCACCGAACGATTCCCACAGGCTCGCGAACTGAAAACCAGTAGCGACATCGAGGCGTGGAATGCCCGTCAGATTCCGCTCGCGCTGATCCACCCGGCCTCAGCCGGGCACGGACTGAACCTCCAAGCCGGTGGCAACCTGCTCGTCTGGTTCTCTCTGACCTGGAGCCTCGAGCTTTACCAACAAACGAATGCGCGCCTGTATCGGCAAGGCCAGTCCGAGCCGGTGACGATCACGCATCTGGCCACCACCGGAACCCTCGACGCCGCCGCCCTATCAGCCTTGGAATCGAAGAACCTGACGCAGGCCGCACTGATCGACGCAGTCACCACTGAGCTACAACCAGCAAAGGAGCACACCGAATGCATGTCATGACCCGATACTTAGACACCCGCAAGGCCGCGATCGCCGCCCTGCAAGATTACCCACTCATGGAACACGCCGCAGGAGACACCAGCCACGTGGCAGATCAGCTTCGGGAGGATCTCGTCCACCCAGCCTCGCCTAGGTTGGATGGCCTGCCGCGCTATGTGAATCCGCACGGTAACGAAAACAGGATTGCTGCGACCTTAGACAAGATCGACCTGCTCGCCGAACGCCAACGCCAAGCCCGCGAATACCTCGACTGGTTCCTCCCCGCCTGGGGTTTGCTGTCGGAGGATGACAGGTTTGTGCTCGAGGCTTTCTTCCTCGGCGACGGTCCACAAGAAGACGCCGTCAACCTGGTGTGCGACCACTTCTACGTCGAACGCTCCACCGCGCACCAGAAGAAGTCACGGGCGCTGGGGCGGTTGGCGACGGCATTGTATGGGCCGAGTGGACTGTGAACCCACCCGCCAAAAGGTGTCGGCAAACGCGGATGACTTGCCCCAAACCAGCCCGTAACGTAGTAAGCGGTTGACAACTAGGCCAAGACCCCCAGACGCTCGGTAGCCCGTCTGGGGGTCTTGCCGTATTCGTGGGAGGTGGGTGTGGTACCGAGGAAACCGAAACGCCCCTGCTCCCAACCCGGCTGCCCAGAACTCACCGACCACCGCTTCTGCCCGGCTCACGCTCGTGCAGAAGACGAGCGGTACCGGACGTATCAGCTTGACCCTGCGATCAACAAGCGCTACGACCACCGCCGGCGCAAAATCCGCAACGCCTACATCCAAGCCCACCCGTTGTGCGAACAGTGCCAGACTCAGGGGCGTGTGACGCCAGCCCAAGAGGTTGACCACATCGTCCCGCTCGAAGATGGTGGCACGCATGATGAGGCGAACCTGCAAGCCTTGTGTAAGCCGTGTCATTCGTCCAAGACTGCGCGTGGTAACGACAGGTGGAGATACCGACGGCATGTGTATAAGAAATAATATGAGTAAGTTTGAACTGGGAAAGTATCACTGTTTTTACGGCGATGGCATGGGAGCGGGAGTAGCTGACTCCATTCGCTCTTTATTCCAATAATCACTCTGTTCAACAGGCGCTTGCGTTGATGTTGGAGAGTCCTGCACTGGAGTAGCTTGCCGTGAATAAAAGGCAAGAAAAACTATCCCGATCACAAGGCAGATAATAAATATTGCGACCGATATAGGCAACCAACGCCTCTTTATCAGGCTCATTTAATACCTTGGAAAAGATTTTTTACCGCGTCATCGAAAGGTGTAGAAATCAGTAACTTACTTCCTGAAGTTGTACGGCGAGATGTTACACCGAAAACATGTCCCAGATTCGCATCGATTCTTGTTCGTAGCCAGGGGCCTCCACTTGCTCCACCGGTCATGTCGCAGGGCATTATCATGTCGCTGGACCAGAAACGCCACTTCTTGGTATTCCCATCACAGTAGTAAGGAGTTGTGCCATCGTAGGGTTTTTCTGCAGGCCAACCCCATATTCTCACTCCAGTTTGATTGTGTCCATAGTTATAAGCAAGTCCATTGCCACCAACTGTAGCCACTAGGGTCCTTCCGTTTCGAGGATGCACCGTGAAGAATGCTTGGTCGCGCGAAAAATCTGATGAGTTAGTCCATCCTGTAAACGTGTATGCCGTCTTCCAATTCCACAGACCGTATCCTGACGCGCCATTGTAGTAGGCAGGGGCGAATGCAATGTTTGAATGCCATCCTTCCCCTTTTCCCCCATGTACGCAGTGGCCAGCGGTAGACACCACGTTTTTCGTCGGACCGTTAATTGCCGAACCTGAGCACACATAGTTTTTACCCTTATAGCTGAAAAATACTTTTCCAGCTGTTGAAGGTACTACGGCATTCCGAGTTTGTTGTCCTGGCGACAATTCGGGGTACACAGGATCTGACGAATCTTCTCCTAAGCTCAACCTTTTAGATCACTCATCGGATGGGTTCGTATCGGTTTGATAAAATTCGGGAGCTAATTTGTCTGCAGGAATTGCAGATCGCATCTTTTCTTCCGTCCAATAGCCTGTCGGATCTAATTCCCGAGCAGATGATCTTGACAGATCAACAGAGGGCGCATTGGCTGATACTGGCTGGTCACCTGTGTCGTCATCTGCAATTGGAGATGCGTGGGCAGGTGGCATCACGAAGCCTACAAACAATGCTAAGGTAGCGAGCAGAGCACTAACAGGTAGAGCTTGACGTCGAATTCTCATTATAACCCTCCATAATCTTCCCGATTCCACTCTTACTCTAGGTGGTTTTTTAAGTAATGGACAAGGGTCTAAATGGGTCTGCTGAAGGTTTGGTTGAGCCCATGGTTTATGCCGCCAGTGTAGTGGTGGGGGCCATGATTGCCTCGTACTCGACGGGGGGTCAGTTTGCCTAGGCGTCGTTGTCGTCGTTTGCGGTGGTAGATCCCTTCGATCCATGCGACGATCGCCAGTCGTAGCTCTTGGCGGGTGGTCCAGCGTTGCCGGTCGAGGACGTTCTTCTGCAGGAGCGCGAAGAATGACTCCATAGGAGCGTTGTCACCACACGGGCCAACACGTCCCATGGAGCCGCGCAGCCCGAACTTCTTGAGGGCTTTGCGGTACTTCTTCGACCGGAATTGCGAGCCGCGATCCGAGTGCACGATCACGCCTTTCGGGAAGCCACGGTGATAGACGGCCATCGTCAACGCATCGACAGCGATCCGGGCCTTCATCCTGGGCTGGATAGAGTAGCCGACGATCTTGTTGTGCCACAGATCCTTGATCGCACAGCAGTACAATTTCCCCTCGTCAGTCCAGTGTTCGGTGATGTCGGTGACCCACACCTGGTCAGGGCCATCAGCGACGAACAACCGCTGCACGAGGTCATCATGGACCGGCGCGCCGGCCTTGCGGTACTTGCGTTTGCGGCTGGTGATCCTCGAGGAGATCCCCGCAACGTGGCACAGCCGCCACACGCGCCGCTCCGAGATCTGGTAGCCCAGATCGTGGAGGTCGTCAGCCAGCACACGGTAGCCGCCCTCGGGATCGTCCTCGTGGAGTTCGTGCAACACCTCGATGAGGTGCCCCTCTTCCTGCTGGCGAGCAGAAATCGGCTGTTGGCGCCACTGGTAGTACCCCTGCTCAGAGAAGCCCAGTACCCGGCACGCCACCGCCACCGGCACCCGTAGCGGGGCGTTCTAGGCGGCCATCTCGCGGACGAGCGGGTACATCATTTTGGGGTCCGCAGATTCGCCTGCGAGAGATACGCCGCCGCGCGACGCAGCACCTCGTTTTCCATCTCCAACTCGCGGATCCGCTGCATCGCGGCCGTCATCTCGCGGCGTTCCTCGACGTCTGTGGTCGGCGTGAACCCGAGAGCCCGGAACCGGTCGTCCTTGACCCACGTCTGCAACGCGGACTTCGAGACTCCAAGGTCTCTACACACTTGCTTCTGCGACAAGCCGCTGTTCACCAGCGCCACTGCGTCACGCTTGAACTCGTCCGAATACATTCTTGGCACGATCGCCATCCTTTCAGCACGACCCTTCCAAAGTCATGCGGTCTTGGACTCAATCGAACCTTCAGCAGTCCCCTGCTTCGCCAAGAAGCAGCGCGCCCTTGCCCGCTTCGCGCGTCTCTTGTTCGGCAGAGACTGAAGCATTGGCGCGCATGAGTGTCGCAAAGAGGGGATGACTTTCAGGGTGTGCCTGTCGCATGCTGTAAGTGGTTGAAAAGTAGGTCCCGACCCCCAGACGAATCATCACGGTTCGTCTGGGGGTCGTTGCCATGAACGACAAGGGTGGTGAGACGGATGCCTTTCAAACCCAAGCGCCCGTGCTCCCAGCCCGGCTGCCCCGAGCTGACCGAGACGCGGTTCTGCCCCGAGCACGCCCGCGCCGAGGACACCCGCTACCGGACCTACCAGCGCGACCCGAAGATCAACCGACGCTACGACCACCGGTGGCGAAAGATCCGCGCGGCCTACGTCGAAGCCCACCCGTTGTGCGAGGACTGCCTGGCCCGTGGCCGGTACACGCCCGTGGCTGAGGTCCACCACGTGATCCCGCTCGACCACGGCGGCACCCACGACGAGTCGAACCTGCGCAGTCTGTGCAAGCCGTGCCACTCGCGCCAGTCCGCGCTCGATGGCGACCGGTGGCGGCAAGCCCCTCGGGTCTACAGCTACTAAAAAGGGCTGTGTGCCCGCCTGTCGCGGCCTCCCTGCCGACCCTCACCTGTGCCAACTTCGAGGCCGCTGGCCCGGCACGAGGCGACGTGGCGCGCTTGCCGAGGGGGTGGGGGCGAGCGGATCTCCACAGCTGGGCTGCTCCTCAGCGGGCGGGGCCAACCGTACACAAAAAGACCGAATCAAACAGGGTATTAACCCCCAAGCCCTCCATCACCGGGCTAACCGCCTGGAAGGAGGCGAGATTTCATGGCGAAAGACGGAACACTGCGCGGCGGACGCAGAGCAGGCTCAGGTGCGAAGCCCACACCTGCGTTTGAGAAGATCACCGAAGGCAAAGACGCACGCGTCCTCCACATCGCGTCGCTCGACCCACCAGATCTGGAAGCGGGCGGGGATCTTGAAGGTAGCGTAATGCCAGAACCTTCGGCTTATTTGGCGGCTGTGCAGCGTGATGGTAACCCTTTGGGTGCTGACGTAATCTACCGCGATACCTGGAACTGGCTCAAGGAGCGCGGCTGCGAAAAACTCGTAGCTCCACGGTTGATTGAGGCTTATGCGCAGAATTTTGCTCGGTTCATTCAATGCGAAGAAGCAATCTCCGATTTTGGCCTGTTGGGTAAGCATCCGACCACGGGGGCGGCTATCGCGTCCCCATTCGTGGCCATGTCTCAGTCGTTTAGCAAGCAGGCGAATACGCTCTGGTACGAGATTTTCGATGTGGTCAAAGCCAACTCGCTGGTGGACTACTCGGGGCCGACTCCTGCGGATAACGTGATGGAACGGCTACTTCAGGCACGCTCATAGTTATTGGCGTAGTGCGGGTGCGGTGTGGGCGTAGATGACGACCACTGCAATCAAGGCGATACAGACGGCGAAGGGTGCCAGCGGGTTCCACCCGTAAAGGGCGGTCGAAGCCAGCGGGGCAATCGCGTACGCCAACCCATTATTAGCGTTAATGATGCCAGCCACTGCGCCTTGCTCATCTGCACTCATCTTCAAGGTTGGGCCAGTGTTGTACCCGGGCATCGCCAGTCCCATACCTACCCCCAGCACGATACACCCGACAACCAGTAAAGCGTGCGAGGAGGTAGGCCAAATGAGCACAGTTGCAACTAGTGTAATGGTCAGACCAGTACGTAAAAGCTTCGTTGCTCCCCACCCTGTCTTTGGAGCAATCACCGCTTGGGCAATGATCATGGTCACGCCCATGATGGTCAGGTAAATCGCGGAAATACCTGCGGTCGCAGTTGCCGACAGGGCGAAGCGGTCTTGAACAGTGAATCCAAAAATCGTAGCAACAGAAGAAAACACAAGAAACATCACCAGACCAGTTGCTAGCCAGGGAGCTACACGCGGATCAGTGAAGCGAATCCGTTGAGGCTTTACAAAAAGTTGCCCTTGGCTTTGAGGTGCGAAACTCACCAAGAGAACAACCAGACCAATCACCATCACAACGGGCATGACCACCAAGGGCAAGAGCAGGCCACCAGCAGCGGCTAACACACCTCCAGTAACACCTCCAACAATGGAGGCCATCCCTTGAGCCGCTCCAATCATGCCCAGTGCTTTTACCCGCCCGTTCTCGCTGGCAGCATGCGTGACCAGGTGGGCTTGCGCGGTCGGGGCGATCGCTGAAATCCCTCCGCCATAGAGCAAACCACGAGTGATCACAACACCAAAAACTAGTCCGACACCGCCAACTACCTGGTTCATCCCCAGGTAGGAGACAATACCGAAGGCGCTCAAAGCGATGATCGCGATCACAAGCCCGGCAGCGAGTACACCTTTAGCGCCGACACGTTGGGAAGCTCGCCCCCAATAAGCACTCAAGCTCGCTAGTACAATCGCTGCCAAAGAGATAGTGGCGCCAATATGCCATTCCCGCAATCCCATCTGTCGTGACAGTGGCGCGATGATCGGATTGAGAATCATTTGCCCCATAAAGGCGAGAAAAACGATTCCCACTACCAGGTTCGCTTGCGCTCCTGGATCAATAGAACTCTGTGTCGGCTTATTACTACGAGGGTCAGGCATCACTACACTCCATTACTAGAACACTGTTTCACTTAGGGATATTGTAGAATGGTGTTCTAGTAAGGGTGAAGGAATAAGTTAAGGGTCACCTTATGAACACTGTGCTAACGGGGCGAAGGGCTGGGCTATCACGCGAGCTGATTGTCAAACAAGCTGTACAGTTAAGCGCGATCAGTGGCGTTGAGGGATGGTCAGTACGGGACATTGCCCGTGAACTGGGCGTGGTTCCCTCAGTGATTTATCATTATTTTCCAAACAAGGAAGCCATTTGTGATGCTGTTGTAGACCGGGTATGTGTCGGGATTGAAGTTCCCGACCCGGACCTTGAATGGAAAGCCTGGTTTCGAGCTATGGCTCACAATCTACGCCCCGCATTGTTAGCATATCCAGGGATTACCGACAGGTTCGCGCGGGGCAAGTTCACTGAACAGTTTTTGCCGATGATCGATGGAGCCTGGGCCAAACTACAAGAAGCTGGGTTTGGTGACAATTCGCCTGTGGCCTACACAATTATCGCGAACTCGATCATCCACACGATCGGAGCGAGAAACCTGCGCGCATCCAATCAAATCCAACCTCGCCACAACCTGCACGAAATGCTTGTCAGGCTTGAGCCTATGATGGCTCAATCTGTTGGACTGACCAGTATTGTCAACTCTTACCTGGAGCCTCTCTCACACCTTGATGAAGAAGAAGCGATGTCCGAGGAATACTACGACCTCGTCATCGATGTGATCCTAGACGGCATCGAACATACCCTGCTGCCTTAACTCTGACCCACTTCTCAATCATCGTCTTAGTGAGCGCCCGCACAGCTGGCGCTCACTTTTTTATTCCCACCCCATATCAATTTATGAAAGCGAGTTGTATATGTCGTTGAAAACCGCTGAAAGCGTGCGCGCCGGGCACCCGGACAAGCTGTGCGACTACATCGCCGACTGCATTTTGGATCGTGCCCTCTACGAAGACCCTGCCGCCAGAGTGGCTGTCGAAGTGATGGCAATCAAAGCACGCATCTATGTCGCTGGCGAGATCACCTGCAAGGCAAAGCTTGAGATTCCGATGCTGGTACGCGCAGCGCTTGAGCATGTGGGTTATGATCCGCGCCGGTTCCGCATCCGCGCCAAAATTCACTGCCAATCGAGCGATATTGCTGGCGGGGTCGATAAATCTTTAGAAGCACGCCACGGTGATACGAGTTCTCACGTAATGGTTGGTGCTGGCGATCAAGGCACCGTCTACGGCTACGCCACAGCCGAGAGCGAAGAACGACTCCCGTTGCCACTGGTTTATGCTCACCGGATCTGCAAGCGTCTCGATCAAGCATTCACAGACGGCAAGATTCCAGAGCTCGGCCCGGACGGGAAAGCCCAGGTCACTGTTGAGTATGACGGCGAAACCCCTAAACGTATCGCCACGATTGTGGTCTCGGTCCAGCACAAGCCAGGCATTAACGTGGAGGATTTCAACCAGCGTCTGATTTCGCTGGTTATCTCGGCGGCGTGTCGCGAGATCGAAATCGACGAACACACCGAAATCCTGATCAACCCTTCAGGGCGTTTCGTCGAGGGTGGCCCTGCCGCAGACACTGGGCTGACTGGCCGAAAGCTCATGGTCGATACCTACGGCGGGCTTGCACCCCATGGTGGCGGGGCGTTCTCGGGTAAGGACCCCTCCAAGGTCGACCGGACGGGCGCGTACATGGCGCGCCTGATCGCGAAAACCGTGGTGGATGCGCGCCTGGCCGAAGAATGCCACGTCGCTATCTCCTATGCGATCGGTAAGGCCGACCCGGTCGCGTTCCACATCGACACCTTCGGCACAGGTCAGCACTCGGACTGGCTGCTCACCGACGCCGCCCAGGCGATCTTCCCGCTGCGACCGGCCGCGATGATCGAACGCCTCGGCCTTAGAGCCCCCATCTACGCGAAGCTTGCCACCTGCGGGCACATGGGCCATGGCCTGAGCGAGTGGGAATGGACGCTGCCGTTTACCGACAAGCTCAAGACGGAGGTGACCCGCCGTGCTCATCAAGCAGCTACCCATCAGTGAGCTCAAGCCCGCCGACTACAACCCGCGTAAGGACCTAAAACCGGGAGATCCAGAATACGACAAGCTCAAGCGCTCGCTGGCGGAGTTCGGGTATGTCGAGCCGGTGATCTACAACCACACCACCGGCCACGTCGTCGGCGGCCACCAGCGCCTGAAAGTGCTCGCCGACCTGGGCCACACTGATGTTGACTGCGTGGTCGTCGAACTGGACGAGACCCGCGAGAAGGCCCTGAACGTCGCATTGAACAAGATCAGCGGCGACTGGGACGAGTCCAAGCTGGCCCTGCTCATCGCCGACCTGGACGCGGCCGACTTTGATGCCGAGCTCACCGGCTTCGACGATGACGAAATCCAAGCGATGATTGGTTCCCTCGATGATGACGAGGTCACCGATGACGGCTTTGATCTCACCGCCGCTCTCGAGGCCGCATCGTTCGTCCAGCGCGGGGACATTTGGACTGTCGGCAGGCACCGCCTGGTCTGCGGGGACGCCACCAACGCAGACGATGTCGCGGTGCTCATGGATGGCAAGAGCGCGAACCTGGTGCTCACCGACCCGCCCTACAACGTCGCCTTCGAGTCGTCCGACGGGCTCACGATCAAGAATGATGCGATGAAGGCCGACTCGTTCTACGAGTTCCTGCTCACCGCGTTTACCAACATGGCGGGCGTTCTCGACAAGGGTGGGTCGGCGTATGTGTTCCACGCCGACACCGAAGGGCTGAACTTCCGCAAAGCGTTCATCGACGCCGGGTTCAAACTCTCCGGCTGCTGCATCTGGGTCAAAGACTCCCTCGTGCTGGGACGCTCGCCGTACCAGTGGCAGCACGAACCAGTGCTCCACGGGTGGAAGCAGGGAGCCAAGCACAAGTGGTTCGCTGACCGGAAACAGACCACGATCTGGAACTTCGCCAAGCCGCGTAAGAACTCCGACCACCCGACCTCCAAGCCGCTGGACCTGCTGGCCTATCCGATCCGCAACTCCACTCAGGCCAACGCGATCATCCTCGACACGTTCGCTGGCAGCGGTTCGACCCTGATGGCCGCCGAGCAGACCGACCGCATCGCCTACCTCATGGAGTTGGACGAGAAGTACGCCTCGGTGATCCTGCGCCGCTACGCCGAGGCGACCGGGGACGCGGCCGGGATCACCTGCCAGCGAGGCAACACCCAGTACACGTATCTGGATCTGGTCAAACAGGTCGACCGCGACCGCGAATAAAACCCCGGAAATGCAGGTAAAACAGGGGCGTGAAAATGAGCCGTTGATGAGGGCAAAAACGACTGGATAAGCGGAAAAACGTATGGCTGTATGTACATGACCGAAAGCACCCCCAGCCCCGGGGAATCGAGCGAAAAGGACTGGTCATGAGTGAATTACACATCGAAATCAGCGAACTGATTGCAGCCGGAGTTAACGTCTACGACCCCGAGGAAACCCTGCGGGTTGCCAGAGCTCGCGGCTACCAGCTGGTGGTGCGCGTGATCGAATACGACCCGACGCGTTTCCTCAGCATGGTGGCCGCCTGGTTCGAGAAGGAGGTCGTGGCATGAGCATCCTCGCCTTCACCCCGCACAAAACGGGCAGGAAAAAGCTCGCCCAGCTTCTCGCCGATCACCTTGGCACCGAGGCCACCTATCTGGGCACGCCCTCGTTTGCCTACCAGATCGCAGACGCCACGCTGGATCGGGACTGGACCCTCTACCTGCCAGATGGCATCGAGGCGCAGGCCGTGCTCGAGTCCGCACACAAGGCGGGCTTTGAAACCGCCGACCCGGGCGAGGTGGCGTTGACGGTCACGATGCCCACCACCGGGTGGAGTGAGCGCACTCGCGCCAACCTCGAAGCGCTCCTAGCGGCCAAAGGGCCACTGATCGCCAAGGCCCTGGGCATCCCGGCCACACCCGTGCAGTTCAACGATGACGAGACCGTCTCGTTCCCGTGGTGTGAGTCGATTACGCCGGAGACGGCACGCGAGGCGGTGATCCCGCTTGTGGCAAAGCTCTGCCAGCGCGCCCAGGAGGCAACCCGGATCCGATCCACGCCGCCTGCACCGGGCAATGACAAGTACACGATGCGCTGCTTCCTGCTCTCCCTGGGCTTCATCGGCCCCGAACACAAGCAGGCACGCCGCATCTTGCTGGCAGGCCTGGAAGGCGACGCCGCCTGGCGCACCCCGGTAAGCAGGAAGGAGAACTGACGCATCAATCGCAACGCCTGACCTGCTGGCACCCGGAAACCCTGCCACGAGCGGGGTTTCCCCTCGTCACAAGCCTTGATTCTCCACGGTCTCCGAGTGCTGTAGATCCCAAAAAATAGTGCCTGATCTGGGCAAATACGACTGGATAAGCGCCCGCACCTATGGCTGTATGTACATGACAAAAGAACAGCCCCTCAGGATAAGGACAACAGCCATGAACACCACCGAGAAGCTCACCACCGAAGCCCTGCAGATGCACGTCGACTCCTACGGGGCGATCCTCGCACACGGCGACTACACGCTGGCCACCTTCGCGACCTGGACCAAGAAAGACGGCTACGGCAACAGCGCCCAGGTCTACCGCCTCACCGAAGCCCCGATCGATGGCTTCGGCCCGAACGCACGCGGCCGCAGCGAATGCGCCCTGGAGCTCATCGCCGAGGCCGACCACCTTTTCGCAGACGCCGGGCACGCTGGGTGATGAGGTGGAAGCCTGCACTAAACGCGTTCGCGATCACCTTCGCCGGACGGTTCGAGAGAACCACCCACTAATGAAAACCGCCGGACCCCACACACCGTTCATCGGACAGACCCGATCATGCCAATTGTGTATACCCAGGAGTTCAAGCAGCGGGCGTTGCGTTTGATGGAGGATCATCTTCAGGACACGCAATGCTCGCAGTGGTCGGCTGCCCAGTCGGTTGGTACGAAGCTTGGAGTCTCACCGCATACGATGCGGGGATGGCTGAAACAGGCCCGACGTGATGCCGGTACTGAGCCGGGCGCGACTACAGATGAGCTCGAAGAGCTGAAACGGCTACGGCGGGAGAATCGTGAGCTGCGGCGGGCGAACGAGATGGCGGATTCAACCGGTGGTCGCAACGAGTTCCGTGAACTTCTCCGATGGTGTCAGATATCCGAGCGTCTTGCGCGGTCGGCCGTTGAGCGAGTCCTGAATCGCGGTCAGGTCCGCGCGGCTAACGATGCTCAGATCGGTGCTCTTCGGAAGGTATTGACGTAGCAACCCGTTGGTGTTCTCATTGCTGCCCCGCTGCCACGGGGAGTGCGGGTCGCAGAAGTAGATCGGGATCCCGGTTGTGGCTGTGAACTCGAGGTGCTTGGCCATCTCCGCGCCCTAATCCCAGGTGATCGTCCGCGCCAGCGACGACGGGAGCGCGGTGATCGCTTCGCGCATCGCGGCCTCCACCTTGTCTGCACTCTTCTCATCAGGCAAATGCAGCAGGAGCGTGAGGCGGGTGCTGCGTTCGACGAGGGTTCCGACGGCGCTACGGCTGTTCTCACCAAGAATGAGATCGCCTTCCCAATGCCCGGGAACGGCACGGTCCTCGACCTCAGCGGGGCGCTCGCTGATCATGACCATCCCTGGCAGACGGCCGCGCCGATCCGTTGCCGTTCGCGCCTTCCTGGCCGTGCGTCCCGATCTCAGGCAGCGGGCGAGTTCTCGGCGCAGTTGCCCGCGTCCCTGTACGAACAGGGACTGATAGATCGTCTCGTGGCTCACGTGCATCTCCGGGTCGTCGGGATGCTCCAACCGTAGGCGGGCAGCGATCTCCTGCGGCGACCACAGCTGCTTCAACTGCGCTGTCACGGTCTCGAGCAACCGGCCACCGTCAAGCTTGAACGGCTTCGGCCTGCGGGCCTGCTCCCGGGCGTCCTCATGCGCCCGCCACGCCGAGTACTCCTCGCGTCCGCCGCCCCGCTTGACCTCGCGGCTGATCGTCGACACCGCCCGCCCGAGGCTGCGCGCGATCGCAGTGAGCGTGTCACCGCGGGCGAGACCCACGAGTATCTCCTCGCGGTCGAAGACCGTCAGATGACCCTCGCGCGGCTCCCAGCCGAACGGTTTCCCGTCGAGGTGACGCCCTTCCCTCGCCATGCGGCCGACCATCAGCGCCGTGCACCCGATCTCGCGAGCGATGTCGATGAGTCTCCATCCCTTCGAGTGGAGACGGAGCGCGAGCTGCTTCTGCTCACGACTGAGATGACCATGCTTGCCCTGCAACCGATGCCTCCTGAGATCAACGTCTGCTTCATCTCACAGCACCCATTGCGTTGACCGGTTGAATCCGCCATCTCGTTCGCCCTGCGCAGCTCTTTATTCTCTCGCCGCAGACGCTTCAGCTCATCGTCTGCTAACTCGCCGGAGCTGCCCTCGACGCCGTGTGACGGCCCTGAAGGCTTCAACCAATTATTAAGCGTGTGCGCGGAGACACCGACCTTGTCACCGATCTCAACCGCCGCACCCCACTTCGAGCACCCTTCAAGCTCAACAAATTCCTCAGCCAGACGCACCGCCTTGGCCTTGAACTCATCACTGTACTTCCTTGGCATGATCCCAATCTTTCTCTAGAAACGATCGGAACCAAACCCAGGACGCTTCACTTCGTAGAGAGCCACGGCATTACGTTTGAACTCTTCGGAGTACCTAGGCATGGCGGTAGATTACCTTTCTTCCCAACCCGACAGGGTTGGATATCAGGTGTCTACCCCACGGGGGTCAGATCCTTCTACGGTCAATCCTGCTTTCACAGCTTCCTCGGTCAGGATGAATTAGGGTAGCCTATCTTTGTCTGTGTGAGCGGCGTTGGTATGATCACGCCGTTCGAGCCCACACCGGTCACCGCGAGAAAGGCACGCCTATGCAGCCGATGCCCACCCGTGATGTGGTCGTGACTCCTGACGGTAGACGCTTAGCATCGATCAGCCTCGGCGAGGGGCCGCGTTTGGTCGTGTGTGAGGCTGGCCTGGGGATGAGCGCACACTACTGGATTCCGGTCATGCGCCACCTTGCGCCCCACTGCCGCGTGGTCGCCTATAACCGGGCGGGCATCGGCGACAGCGATCCGGATCCAGCTACGCGGAAACTGCAACGACTCGCTAACGACCTGGCGTGTGTCGTTAAAGCTCAATCTTACGAGTCTGTCGTCCTCGTCGGACATAGCTGGGGCGGTCCCATCGTACGTACTGCACAGGGCATGTCGGCGGGCCGCATCGAGCGCGTCGCAGGACTTGTGCTCGTCGATCCAAGCGATGAAAACCTCTTGGATAAGTTCCGCCCGCTGTCCTTGGCCCTGCAGCGCCTGAGTCTAGTGTCGCTTGCTCGGCTGCGGTTGCTTTCTGCGATGTACACCCCCATTCTCCGAGGGCTGCCGCCGGACGTGATGACACGAGTGCTTCAGGACTCTACGACCGTTTCAGCAGCACGTGAGGCCGCTGCCGAATTGCGATCGTTGCGTACTGGTCTCGCGCAGCTAGCAACCGACGATCAGCACTACGGCTCTCCCGTGACCGTGATCAGTGGCGCCCAAGCGATGGTCGGCGAGAGCGAAAAGATGCGTGCGGCAATCCGCAAGGCCCACCACTTATCTGCCGCTCGGACAGCAAGTTCCCAGCTCATCGTGGCACGTGATTCTGGTCACGCCATCCCGATTACGGAGCCGGAGGTGGTCGCTCGCGCGGCTCTCGCTCTCTTTGATCGGGACCACTTCGCAGCAGACCTCAACCGTTGAGCTCATCGCAACCTTGGCACGTCTATTACAGGAAGCACGAGCCGGCGTCCCTCATCGTCACATCGTGGCCACGGTGGACGCCACACTGGTATCCTCCGCTATCGTTCAGCCACCAGATATCCCGGGGCCAATGCCCCGAGGAAACATCTAATCTAACGGGCCTGGCCCACTCAAGGAGAGCTAATGAAGAAGGCAATTTGGCTTGCCGTGCTATACACCGCGGTGATGGGTGCAGGGAAGGCCTACGTCAAAAACGTCAAGGGCGTGGGGTACTCCGACCCTGGGTTCCTGGAACATTTTTCTGGATCCTGCTCGGGTTGGCGACGGCCACCGTACTTTACACCGTAGTGTTCCGTAACGACGCGACGATTCCTTTCAACCAGAATCGCCGTTGGGCAATGTACGCCGTCGTCATGGTTCCACTCATTGTATCGCTTCCACCGAATGCCCGGCCTCGCTGGCAGGCTCCCAGCATGCGGCCTACATGGCACGCGCCCAGTACTGGTACGACCGCATGAGCGGCACCAAGCCCGCCCCGACACCACCGGCAAAGCCCACACCGCCCACGCCCAAGCCCTCCGCCAACATCGACGCCCTCGCCGACGCGGTCATCCGAGGCGAGTACGGCAACGGCGACGAGCGCAAACGCCGACTCGGAGCCAACTACACTGCCGTGCAGAAGCTCGTCAACGAGAAGCTCACCGGAGGAAACCCCACCAAGCCCTCCGTCAACATCGATGCACTGGCTGATGCGGTGATCCGTGGGGACTGTGGCAACGGCGGGGAACGCAAGCGCCGCCTCGGGGCCAACTACGCGGCCGTGCAGAAGCGCGTCAACGAGAAGCTCGGCATCGGCTAACCCACGCGAGAACACTCTCTGGCCCCGTCATCACCTTCATCGAGGTGGTGGCGGGGCCTTTTCTGCGTTTGCGGAGCTGGTGTTTACCGCAGGTCGTCGAACGGGTCGATGACGGACTGCACTCCACAGCTCGGGCAGATGAACGCGATACGGATGCCTTCACCTTCGCCTGCAGCAAACGGGTCAGGGACACAATCTGAGCCGCATTCTGAACAGGTTCAGTACGACTGGTCGTCGACAAACACCGGGAGTTCACCGTCGTCGTCAGTCATCTTCACCCGCCCTTGCTCTGTCACGGCTCACACGTCGATCGGCCCGCATTGTGAATTGAGCAAAGAATAACTGCCTTATCCGAATAGAGGCGCAAACCCCAGCCACGGGCGCGAACGCGGCAGGGAGCATTGTTTCTGCTGTCCGGTTTCGTCTGGTGCAACCGGCGTATAGGCGACCACCTTTCGCCTCGTTGCCAGGAGGGCCTGCTCATGGCTCTGAACCAGACTGATCACCATCACATCCAGATGATGCGCGCTGCGGGGGTTGCCTACTCTCGTATCGCCGCGCACCTGGACCTCAACGCCAACAGTGTCAAGACCTATTGTCTGCGACACGGAATCACCGTCGACCCTGCCGTTGAGCAGGTCAGCGACCCCGTTGGAGTGTGGTGTTTGCACTGCTGCAAGCCAATCGAGCTCCGGCAAGGATCGAAGTTCTGCTCCACCGCGTGCCGACGAGCCTGGTGGGCCACCCACCGAACCGTGGTCACCGAAGAACTGGTCTGCGCGAACTGCCACCGACAGGTCACTGTTGCTCGCACAAGCCGGGCGAAACGCAAGTACTGCTGCCACCCGTGCTACATCCAGCACCGTTTCAACACACGTGGCGGTAAACGATGAACATGGCAGCCGAGCTGACGGCTCATCACCAGCTCACGCAGGTCAAGAAGCTTCTCGAACGCGGCATCCTCACCCCACGCGAAGCCATCACCGTCTGCCAGCGCCTCGACGCCCCAGATGCGCCGCTAGCCGCCCTACAAAGAGCCAGTTTCGTTGACTATCTCGAGGGTTTGAGTGATGTATGGATACAACCTGAAACCCTGTCTGACTAGGAGAAATACCTTGAAGAGAATGGAGCAAATCACCCCGCCACCGATCAGCACTTCTCCGCTTGTGAAAGTGGCAGCGTATGCCCGCATCAGCATGGAAACCGAACGCACACCGCTGAGTTTGTCCACCCAAGTTTCCTACTACCAGCAACTCATTCACGACACTCCTGGCTGGACGTTCGCCGGAGTGTTCGCCGATTCTGGAATCTCTGGAACCACCACACATCGACCCCAGTTCCAAGAAATGCTGGCCCTTGCCCGGGAAGGGGCAATCGACCTGATCCTCACCAAGTCGATCTCGCGCTTCGCTCGCAACACCGTCGACCTGCTCGAAACCATTCGCGAGCTCAAAGACCTCGGGGTGGAGGTGCGATTCGAAAAGGAGAACATCTCCTCAACCAGCGCTGACGGAGAACTCATGCTCACCCTGCTGGCGTCTTTCGCGCAGGCAGAATCAGAGCAAATCAGCCAAAACGTGAAGTGGCGCATTTGGAAAGGCTTCGAAGAAGGCAAAGCGAACGGCTTCCACTTGTACGGTTACACCGACTCCGCTGACGGCACCGACGTGCAGATCATCGAAGAAGAAGCAGCCGTGGTGCGTTGGATCTTCGCCCAGTACATGAAGAAGACCTCGTGCGAAAAGATGGCCGCACAGCTCATCGCCGACGGCAGGGTTCCGCACCTGGCTGATAACAAGATGCCCGGCGAATGGGTCCGTCACATCCTGAAGAACCCGCACTACACCGGCGACCTCCTGTTAGGGCGATGGTCCACTCCGGAAGGCAGACCTGGACGAGCAGTACGCAACACCGGCCAGTTGCCGCAATACCTGGTGGAAAACGCGATCCCCGCGATCATCGACCGCGACACCTTCACCGCTGTACAAACCGAGATCGCTCGACGTCGCGAGCTCGGTGCCCGGGCGAATTGGTCCATAGAAACTGTGGCGTTGACGTCGAAGATCAAATGCGTGTCCTGCGATTGCTCGTTTGTGCGCAACGTACGCAATCCGAAAACCCAAAACTCGATCTCCACCGAGCACTGGATCTGCACCGAACGCAAGAAAGGCCGCAAAACCGGATGCGGCACCTGCGAGATCTCTGACACGGCACTCAAAGGCTTCATCGCCCGAGTCCTGGGTATCGGGGCCTTCGACGAGGACGTGTTCACCGAGCGTATCGACCACATCGACGTGCAGGGAAAAGACCAATACACGTTTCATTACACCGATGGCACCAGCAGCTCGCACACGTGGCGACCAAACCTGAAGAAGAGCTCGTGGACCCCAGTAAGAAAAGCCGCCTGGGGTGAACTCGTGCGTGCTCGCTGGGCCGAAGCCAAAAGGCTCGGGTTGGACAACCCACGGCAAGCACCAACACCACCAGAAGCGCTGGCGAAGTACCGGGCCGTGGCCAAGGCAGAGGCTGAGCGCCTGCGCGCCGAGCGAGGCGAACGCTAAATGGTCCGCACCGTCACAGCAATCCCCGCCACCCGAGCGCTCCACACTGGTGCTCCACTTGGACAGACAACCCTGCGCAGGGTCGCCGGGTATGCCCGCGTGTCCACCGACCACGACGATCAGGTGACGTCCTACGAAGCCCAGGTCGACTACTACACCCGCTACATTAGCGACCACGCGGGCTGGCAGTTCGTGAAGGTCTATACCGATGAAGGCATCACAGGCACCTCAACCAAACACCGCGCTGGATTCCAGCAGATGGTCACCGACGCGCTCGACGGCAAGATCGACCTGATCATCACCAAGAGCGTGTCCCGGTTCGCCCGCAACACCGTCGACTCGCTCACCACCGTTCGAGCCCTCAAAGACAAAGGCGTGGAGGTCTTCTTCGAGAAAGAAGGCATCTGGACCTTCGACGCCAAAGGCGAGCTCCTCATCACCATCATGAGCTCGCTGGCGCAAGAAGAAGCCCGCTCCATCTCAGAAAACGTCACCTGGGGACACCGCAAACGCTTCGCCGACGGCAAGGTCACCGTCCCATATTCTCGGTTCCTCGGATACGACAAAGGCGAAGACGGGAACCTAGTCATCAACCCCGAGCAAGCCAAAACCGTGCGCCGGATCTACAACATGTACTTAGGCGGCATGTCCATCGGCACGATCGCCCGCACCCTCACCGACGAACCAGAGACCTTCACCGCCGCAGGAAACAAGACCTGGTATTACCAATCCATACGAGCGATTCTCACCAACGAGAAATACAAGGGCGACGCACTCCTGCAGAAGTCGTACATCGCTGACTACCTGACGAAACGTCAAGTCATCAACCAAGGCGAAGTACCCCAGTACTACGTCACCGCCAGTCATGAGGCGATCATCAGCCCCGCAGTGTGGGACTTCGTCCAAGCCGAGATAGCTAAAGGCGCTAGGAATCAGCGAACTAAGCATCGCACCCGGCCCTTCTCATCGACCTTCGAGTGCAGCCAGTGCGGGCACTTCTTCGGATCGAAAACCTGGCACGCAGGCAGCAAATACGAAAAGGTCATCTGGCGCTGCGGCCACAAATACAAAGGCGACACCATGTGCACTACTGGGCACATCAACGATGAACGACTCAAGTACATGTTCCTCGAGGCTATCCGCCTCCGCTTCGGCTCACCTGCTGATGACACCGTCAACCACGCCGTACTCGACGCGCTCGACACCAGCGACCTCGAAGTCGAAGCAGCCGGACTGATCGCCCAGATCGACCAGGTAGCGAAAAAGCTCGAATCACTAATCACCCACAACGCACGCGTCGCGCAAGACCAACAGGTTTACGAGAAGGCGTTCAACGCTAGCCACGAACAGCACCAGGCGCTGTTAGCTGAGCACGCTGCCGTGGTTGACGAAATCCACAACAAGCACAACCGGCTGGCCGCCTACCACTACTACAGGCAGGAGACCGCCTACCTTGATCTTGAACAGTTGGCCTTCAGCCCATACCTCTGCGTAGCTTTGCTCGACAAAGGCGCCGTTAACATCGACGGTACGGTGTCTTTCCACTTCCGCGACGGTAGCATCCAAGTAGTAGCCATCAAGGCGGACATTGGGCAGGCGCCAGGGTGTGATTAGAGTTGCCACTCCTTAATCAAGATCTCCAAAAGCTCTTTCTGACGTCGCTCGATACCACTGGGAGTCCACACTGGCTCTCCAAGTACCTGCGTGGTGAGTGCGAACACGGCCACGCCTTTCCCGGACTTGAAGTACTTCTCCTTCTTAACATCGAAGTCATAATTGCAAGCACTGGAGTTTTTCCGGCGATTGAGCAGCAGTAGGTTCCCAAGACGATGTGTCCATACTTTTGCTTCGCAGAAAATGACGGGCTCGATGGTGCTGGTTTTGGACAGGTCATCGGAATAGACCGTGCCGCGCAGTGCGTGGGCTTTGCCCTCGACCCCGGTGTGCGGGTAGGACGTTTTTTCGTGCTGCCAGCCAAGCTGGTTGCCCGTTAGACGCAACTCCACGGCTTTTGGCACGGCGGGATCGGTGAAGTCCCACGATAGGGATGCTGATTCTCCGCCGATCTCAAGATCGGCCCTCACATTGGTTTTAGCGACGAAGCTGGGGTCACATGACGTTTTCGTGACGGTCGCTGCCTGCCCGTCGATTATCACCTCGCTTTGAGTCTTGGCGAATAGAGCATCGAGTTGCTCGAGCTGAGCTTTGCGCTCAGGGCTCGGTGCGTACTGGCCGTTGGCTACCGACTGATACGGGTCGTCGCGATGATGGCTCTCGTCAGACGTGCAGTCGATCTCCGCTTGGATTTCCATAGCCTTGAGTTCGGCCGCACCGTCGCCGCTAATTTCACGCACGGAGGCCTCGATCCGCCAGCGGTCTGCGTCAACACTCACGAGCGGGTCACGTCCAAAGTAGTCGCCTCCCCAGGAGTGCAGGGTGTTGCCGGCTTGCCATATCACATCCTTGACGGCGCCATCGGCAACCTTGACGGTGAGCAACGACTGCGGCTGATCCGGTGTTTCGAATGACACCGTTGATTCCCCGTCGATCGTGGCGCACGCGGCAGATGTCAGGGGCTTATCCGTGCTGTCAACGCTGAGCTTTGCGCTGATGGAAGGAGCTGAGGTGGTCGGGGGGGTGATCTCGTGGCAGGCGAGGCCGAACTCTCAGGTGCGGTCTCGTCGCCACAACCGGCGAGCGTAGCTGCAAAAACCAGAGCCATTGCTGCACAGCGTTTCTTGATGCCATCCTTTCAACCCGGCGGTGAGCTGGGTCACGTAGGCTAGGGCGTTGAATCTACCGTAGGGCTTGGCGGGAGCACTAGCGCACGCGCCAAGCGCTGGCGGCCTGCTGCTGGCGCCAGTATGCGGCGAAGCGGCCATCAAGGGCGAGCAGGTCCTCGATGCTGCCGTCCTCGATGACGCGGCCGGCATCGAAGAAGATGACGCGGTCGGCCTGGCGGATGGAGGACAGGCGGTGCGCGACGATGATGCGGGTGCGGGGCGTGGTCTCCGAGCTCAGGGCAGCGGCGACGGCGCGTTCGTTTTCGGTATCGAGCGCGCTGGTGGCCTCATCGACTAGCAGCACGGGGGCGCAGCTGAGCAGGGCGCGGGCGATCGAGACGCGCTGGCGCTGCCCGCCCGATAGCAGCGTGCCACCGTCGCCGACCATTGTGGCCATGCCGTCGGTGAGTTGCGCGGCAACGGCATCCACGCGCGCGAGTGCGGTGGCGCGCTCGATCTGCTCGCCGGTGGCGTGGGGATTACCGATGGAGATGTTGTCCAGCAGTGTGCCGTCAAACAGGTACGGGTCTTGGAAGATGACGGCGATGAGGGCGCGGCGGGCGGAGGGAGTGAGCTCGGCGAGGTCCGTGCCCTGGATACGGATGCTTCCGGAGGTGGGCTGGTGGAGCCCGGCCAGCAGGAACAGCAGGGTGGATTTGCCCGAGCCAGAAGGCCCGACGATCGCGGTTGTGGTGCCCGGCTGGAAGGTGAGGTTCAGGCCGTCAAGCACGGGGCGCTCGCGCGTGGCGTCATAACCGAAGGTGACGTCGGCGACCTCGATCTGGGGAGCGGTTGAGAGGGTTGGTGTCGCGGTTCCGGGGTGCTCGCGCGGTGCGGCAAGCACGGTGTGGATGGTGCGCAGTGCGTTCGTGGTCAGTTGCAAGCCGGCGGTGATATCGGCCACGAGCGCCAGGGGCTCCAAGAAGCGGACGATGACGACGATGAGCGCGATCGCGGCGGCGGGGGAAACCTCGCCGGTGACGGCGCGGCTGACCGCGAGGGCGCCGAGCGCAATGAGGGCGAGCTGGGTCAGCAGAGTGAAAACCAGCTGCTCGGGCGCGCGGTAGGCGAGCAGTCGACTCATCGCATGAGTGCGCGCGGCAAGTGCCTGGCCGACATGGCTGCTCTCGGTATCGACGCGGCGGGCGGAGCGCAACGCCTGCTGGGTGCGGGCGAACTCCAGGAGGCGCTCGGACAGCTGGGCGTGGGCGCGATCCGCGGCGGCGTCGGCGCTGCGCGCCAGGCGCATCGAGAGGACGAGGGCGCCAAGCAGCAGCGGCAGGAACGCCAGCGCTGCAGCGCCGAGCGTCGGAGAAAACCACAGCAGGCCGATGCCGATCGCGGCCGGAAGAATAAGGGCGTTCAGCAGCGGCGTCACCAGGTAGGCGATCAACCCGACGAGTTCGGGACCGGTGGCAGCGACCGCCTGACGCGTGGTGGCCAGGTTATCGCCGGTCAGCCACTGCAATCGGATGGTGGTGATGCGCTCGGCGACGGTGTGCTGAGCGTGATCCAGCAGCACGAAGCCAACAGCGTAGGCGTGGCGGGCCGCGGCGCTATCGCACCCCCAGCCAAGCGCCGTAGCGATCGCGATCATGGCCAGAGGGCGCCAGGCATCACCCGGCTGCGAGCTGAACAGGGCCGAGATGAGCGGAATGAGGGCGAGCGCCGCTGCGGCGCGTAGCGCGATACTTAGCGCCGTGAGCGCCAGGTAGGGGGTGATATGGCGGCGCTGGGCCGGTGGCAGCAGGTTAATGAGCGTGCGGATCATGAGGTGGCCTTCGTCTCGGCGGCTGCCCAGAGTTCGGCGTAGCGACCGCCGCGTGCGAGCAGTTCCTCGTGCCGACCCTGCTCGATGATCTGGCCGCCATCGAGCACAACGATGGTATCGACGCCAGTGATGGTGTGCAGGCGGTGAGCGATGAGCAGCACGGTGCGTCCGGCGGTCAGGCGGCTGACCGCCTGCTGGACGAGGTATTCGGATTCGGGGTCGGAAAATGCCGTCGCCTCGTCCAGCACGAGGATTGGGCAGTCGGCCAGCAGCGCACGGGCGATGGTGATGCGCTGGCGTTCACCGCCGGATAGGGCGATGTCAGCGCCCAGGATCGTGTCATAGCCGTCCGGTAGGGCGAGGATGCGCTCGTGAATGTGAGCGGCGCGGGCAGCCTGCTCCACCTCGTGCCGACTGGCATCCGGGCGGGCGAGCGCGATGTTCTCGTGGGCGCTGGCGCGCACCAGTTGCGGATTCTGGAAGACGAAGCCAACCCGCGAATACAGCTGTGATGCCTCGAGCGTACGAAGATCGTGGCCGCCGATGCGGATTGCGCCGTCGGTCACGTCGTAGAACCGGGCAAGCAGGCTCGCCAGGGTGGATTTACCCGCACCGGACGGGCCCACGAGCGCAGTGATGGTACCGGGCGCCAGGCGCAGCGAGACGCCCGACAGCACGGGGGTAGACGCGTCGTAGCCAAAGCTCACATCATCGAACTCGACGAGACCAGCGGGCCTCGGCGCGCTCGCCGCATGCTCGACCTCAGGCAGCGTGGACAGCTGCTCCTGGTCGAGCATGACCTGGATCCGGCGTGCCGCGAGCATACCGTCGCGCAGCGCCTGCAGACCGTAGCCGACGCCCAGTAGCCGCGCACCGAACGTCGTGCCAAGAAAGAGGAAGGGCAGCAGCGAGATCGGATCCATCATGCCCGCGGTGATGAGCGCGGTGCCCACCACGCAGCTGAGGAACAGGAACGTCGCGGGGCGCGTGACCAGATCGATGAAGGTTTTGCGGCCGCTAAGCGGCTGCTGCCAGGATCGCAGGAAATCGAGGTAGTCTCGCAGGCTCCGGGTGAAGGGCGCGGCGGCTGCACCCCCGAAGACGCGCACGACGGCCTGCCCCTGCAGGTAGGCGTCAGCAGCGCTGGCCATCTGCTGGCGCCACTGCGGCGCCTGCACTACGCGCGGGCCCGACTGCGTCATCATGATGTACATGCCGATCAGGTAGGCGAGCACCGGCAGCAGCAGGGTGAGCGCCACCCGCCAGTCGATCACGAACAGGTAGCCCAAGACGGCCACAGGCGCGACGATGGCGCCGACCGCATCGGGCACCGCATGCGTGATGAGGTAGTGCATCGCCAGCGGATCATCGTGCACCAGCTGCTTGATGTGCGCCGCGCTGCGGGTATCGAAAAACCCGAGGGGCACGCGTCCGAGCGTCATCAGCAGTCGGGTGCGCAGGTCCTGACTGACGCGCGCATCGACGATGTGCAGCCAGGTCATCAGCCCGGTCGTGAGTAGCGCGCCCGCGATAAGGACCAGGCCGGCCCACCAGCCCAGGCGGATGAGCGCGTCGGTGCCGGCGCCGACGAGCAGCAGCCGGGCGAGTTCGACGAGCAGGACGTAGGGGGCCAGCTGCGCGAGTGTGGCCAGCGCTTGCACGATCGCCGCCAGGATGAAGGTTGTGCGCAGCGGGGCGAGCAGGCGCCGACCGGCCTCAGCCCGCCACGTCCCGCTGATAGGCGCAGCCTCGCCGGCCGCAGGTACCTGCGCGGCGGCAGCCTCGGGCAGATCCTTGGGGCGTTTTTTGCCGAATGCCCGCCCATAACACCAGTAGGCGCGGGCTTGGATTTCGGACTTCGGGAAGCCAAAATCGTTCATCAGGCGGCGACGCACATGTTTCAAGCTGTCGGACTCACACGCCACCCACGCGCTCCAGTTCGACCAGTCCCGCGCAGCCAGTCCCGCCGCCAGGCTCGCCTCATCGACGCGCGGCACCCAATGCACTCGCGCGCGCGGATGCGTGCGGATTTCCAGCATGTGGTCATCGAGCGTGTGCTCTTCCAGGTACAGTTCGACCGGCAGCTCGGATGGAAGCACCTCGAGGATTGAATTGATGGCGGGCAGCGACGCGGCATCACCAATGACGAGGTATCCGTCGGGTAGTTCCTCGGGCAGGACGAAACCCGTCGAGCCGAGCGTAGTGACCGCGATGGTATCGCCCGGCTGTGCCTGGCTTGCCCAGCTGGAGGCCGGCCCGGCAGGTTCGTGCAGCACCACGTCGATCGCGAACTCACCGGTATCCGGGTCGGCCTCGACGATGGTGTAGCCGCGCTGATGTTCCTGGTCGCTGCCGTCCGGATCGGGGAACCAGAACCGCAGCCAGGCCGTGGGCGCGAGAACGACCTCGGCAAGCAGACTTGCACTCACCAGGTGGATTCGCACGAAATGCGGGGCGAGGTAGGTCACGGCCGTGACTGTTGCGCTGTGGTCGCGCGCTCCAAATCCGCGCGTCAGCACGCCCTCAAAACCCCGTTTCGCCATGTGCATTCCCTCCTGTGCCGCGCCACAAAGTAAGGTGATCCTAACCTAAGTCGAGGGAGGGGTCAAATGCGTCGGCGCGGCGCCTAGGGCTGCAGGCTCGCCACCAGCTCGCGCACCCGAGCCTGAATCTCGTCGCGGATCACGCGCACGGTGGCAAGGTCCTGCCCAGCCGGATCGGCCAGCTGCCAATCCTCATAGCGCGTGCCGGGAAAAACGGACACGCATCGCCGCAGCCCATCGTGATGACGACGTCGGAGGATTGCACGTCCTCAGCCACCAGCACCCTCGGGCGCGCCGCGGCCAGATCGATCCCGACCTCCGCCATCGCCTCTCGTACCACGGGGTTGATCGAATCAGCGGGGGCGGAGCCCGCGGAGCGGACCTCAATGCGTCCGCCGGACAGCGTCTTGGCAAAAGCCGCCGCCATCTGGGAGCGGCCTGCATTGTGAACGCACACAAACATGATCGTGGGTCGGGTCATAGCCCCATTGAACCGCAGGCGTGGGCAATGGCCAAGGCAGGGTTTAGCCTGGAAGGGTGAGCCTATGGCGCGACAAGCAGCAAGCCCGGGCGGCCGAGGTGCCGCCCTGGCTACTCGCCGTCCTTGCCATGCTTTCGGTCCAACTCTCGGAAGCCTTCGCCGTTGGCTTGATCAACGACGTCGGGCCGCGCGGGGCTGCCTGGCTGCGCGTGGCCGCCGGCGCCGTCCTCATCCTGGCAATCGCGCGCCCGCGCCTGCGCGGTATGACCTGGCGTGATGCCGGTCTCGTCACCGCCCTCGCCATGATCGGCGTCGTCTTACTGACCCGGCCCTGGATCGGTAACGTCGACGTCGTCGGCATCCTGTTCGCCCTCGGCTCCGGGCTCGGGTGGGCGCTGTATATCGTCTTAACCCAACGCGTCGGTGATCGGTTTTCCGGCATCAGCGCCCTCGCCTACACCATCCCGATCGTCGCCATCGCCTACGCGCCCATCGGGCTACCCGAGGCGCTGCCGTACCTGTCCCTGCCGGTCATCGCCACGGCGCTCGGGCTCGCACTCCTGATGCCGGTCATCCCTCTCGCCTTCGAAATCGTCGCGCTGCGTGCCATGGCCCCGGCCGCCTTCGGCACCCTCATGTGCTGGAGCCCGCGATCAGCGTGCTTATCGGCGCGATCGTCCTCGCCCAAGTACCGCTGCCAATCCAGGTCCTTGGCATCGTGCTCGTCGTCGCCGCCGGAATCGGCTCGGAGCGCTTCGCCGCCCGCGATGTGTCGCCCACGCCCATCACGTGGCCGGAGAGCGACGAAGCCTAGGTCAGCAGGGCCCGCACCTTCGCGTCGGTCGCCTTACCCGAGATGACCGTGCCCTTTTCAAACAGCTCGATCACCCGCGGATTGATATAGGAATCGCGCGCGATCGCCGGCGTATTGTGTAGCCACTCGGCCGTCGTCTTGATCGCCGCCGTCACGGCCCCGCGAGAGGTATCGCCCGCCTTGGCCGCGCGCGACAGGGCCTGCGCCGCGACGGCAGCGAACAGACAATCGCGACCAGTTCCTAGTGGTCCTAGGACTCTCCTCTCGTCACCCGGGCAGTTAGACACGTTGAATAAAGTCATGAGCTTTCCGGCAACCGTTCTGCGCGTTCTCGTCGCCTCCCCATCCGACGTACCCGATGCCCGAGATGCAGTCGAGGGCGCTCTGCACTCATGGAATCGACTCCACGCGACGACTCGGAATGTAGTCTTACTGCCGTGGCGGTGGGAGACCAATTCTGTACCGCTGCTCGGAGGTCACCCTCAGGAGATCATCAACACCCAGGGAGTCGACGGAGCCGACATCGTGGTCGCGCTCTTCGGCAGCCGACTCGGCTCACCAACACCAGATGCAGTGTCGGGAACAGTTGAAGAGATTGAGCGAGCAGTAAACAGCGGGAAACCGGTACACCTGTTTTTCTCAAGAGCCCCACTGCCTCATGACGTCGATACTGCGCAACTCGAGGGTCTCCGAAATTTCAAGAATGAAATCAAGGAGCGGGGACTGCTCGGAGAATTCGATGACATCCGTCAACTGGAGAACCAAGTCTGGGCTGCCGTCGAGCATGACCTAGTCAAAATCGATCTCTCCGTGGGCGGGGTGCGCCATGAGCCGCTCGGCGTCCGCTTCCGCGTCGAGTCAAAGAGCGAGCGACACGAAAAGGAAATTGACAAGCGCGGCAAGATCAAATACGAAACGAAACACTGGTTTGAGGTTACCAATACTGGTGATCTCGCTGCTGAAGCGGTGACCTTCGAAGGCCAAGCCGCATCGGGCCTTATGAGACTCCTTGTGGATGATCAGCCAATCACGCTGGAACCTGGGGTCATCTGGAAAGTGCCAGTCTCGTATTCGATGGGCACCGCAGGCACAAAGCTAACCGTTCACTGGGTCGAAGATAATGAAAAACAGTCGAAGACTTTCGACGTCCAATGAAGCGCGAGGTTACGTCGGTGAACCAGTCAGGCAGCTAAATCGTAGTTCGCGCGCGTTTGTATCCGTCGTGGCATGAAAGTTTCAAAAAACGACAAAGACGCGAGCTTGTCGTGGAACCGGTTCAAGTCGTTACGCCGCTTACGGTCGCCCACACCCTCTGCCGTAAGGATCCCATCCAACTCGGCCTTCAGCTCATCCAAGAACAACGGACCGATCAGTTTATGAATGTTCTGCGGCGACGTGTAATGCATCCCACCGGAACGGCGAGTTTCCGGGTTCAGCGTGGACTCGAAAACACCGCCGAAAACCGTCGGGCTGATCTGCGACCAATCCGTGCCATCACTGACCTCCTCCAGCAGCACATCGACGATCTGCTGAGTGAACTGCGGAATCTCAACCTCCGCTTCAAACAACCCACCATTCACGTACGGGAAAGCCTTCAACGCGTCCGAAGCATAAGGGTCACGATCTTCCGGCTTAGTTCGCAGGTAAACAAAAAGCTCCTTCAACGCGGGCCGAACACGATCTGCCGGAACCGGTTTGAGGTAGTTATAGAAAGCATCCTTCGCGAAAAGCCCGGCATCCTCAGCGAAAAGCAAGAAAACCAGCCGAACACACAACACGTTAAGCGAATGCTTGGAGTCTTCCGAATCCGGATCAATGTACTGGGCCCGCAAGAGGTCATAGACCCTACCGATCAACTGTCCCGCATCAAGGGACACCATCTCTTCACGCCGGCGGCGCTCCAGCTCAGGCTCCACCAGAAAATCGAGCAGATGCAACTGCTCCGGCAGTTCCTCCAAACGGAACTCTTCGTAGCCGTTCTCCGGGTCATTGGAGTCCAGATCGTGAATACGGAAACGGTCAAAGTCACACACGATGATCGTGTCTGGCCGTTCCGAATTGCGCAGAGAATCAGCGTAGTTCTTAGCCTGCTGATATGGGGTCACCATCTTGCCCTGACGCAGCTCCGGCTTATCGAGGCCCACACCCAAAGACTTCTGCTCCACCACAGTCTTGGCATCACGGATAACGACATCGATGAAGCCGCGCTGATTCGTTGAAGTCTCGAAACGGGCTGCGGTCGTCACATCAGTCATGCCTACGACATCACGCAACAACTCGAGCCAGAACGAGGCCGTATCGCCTTTCTCGTAGCCTCGGCCCTTCCACTTCTCAGCGAAAGCCTTAGCCCTCTGTACCCGCTGCATCCGCTCACGCTTCTCAGCGGCGTAATTCACGTCCCCAACCATGGCCTGCACTCTCTGCCGTCCTCTAGTCAGCCTTCACATTCACAACAGGCAGAGGAGGCACCCGGTAGAGAGCCATCGAACGCATCGCGGACATCCTGCCCTAGAGCATGATCGTACCGAACAACATCAATGCCACCGATGACATTTGTCATCGCCTACCCCACACATCCTCACGTTTTCTCGTGTGTCATCGCCCTACCGGCGGGCTATCAGGCCTCCATAGAGTGAAAATATGAGTTCAATCATCGAAGTAAGAAACCTCGTCCGGCGCTACGGAGACTTCACCGCCGTGGACGGCATTGACCTCGATGTTGTCCCCGGGGAGATCTTCGGGCTCCTAGGCACCAACGGTGCAGGGAAAACCTCGACCCTCGAAATACTCGAAGGGCTCGCGAAACCCAGCGAAGGCCACGTGCGGGTCTACGGTAAAGACCCGGTGAAGGACCGCAAGAAGATCCGCCCCTACCAGGCCGTGATGCTTCAAGAAGGCGGCTTCCCACCCGACCTCACCACCAAAGAGACGCTCACGATGTGGGCCGGGACGCTGTCCACTCCCCTCCCCGTAGACGACGTGCTCGCGATGGTGGACATGACCGACCGCGCCGGCGTCCGCGTCTCCGCCCTCTCGGGCGGCGAACGGCGCCGCCTCGACCTTGCTTGCGCGCTCATCGGCCAGCCGCGCCTGCTGTTCCTCGACGAACCAACCACCGGCCTCGACCCAGAGTCCCGCCGGCTCGCCTGGAACCTGCTACGCAAGGCCAACGAAAACGGCACCACCATCGTCATCACAACCCACTACCTAGAGGAAGCCGAGCAACTGTGCGACCGGCTCGCGATCATGCACCGCGGACGCATCGCAACCTCCGGAACCCTCGCCGACGTCGTGGCCGGGCACCACTCAACCATCCGGGTAGGCGCCCGCCCTGACCTACCCCGCTTCAAGAACATGACCACAAGCGATGGAGTGACCGAGATCCGTACCATGAACCTGCAACACGACCTGACCGAGCTACTTCTGTGGGCACGCAACAACAACGTGGCCCTGACCGATATCGACGCGCGCCACGCATCGCTCGAATCCGTGTTCCTCAGCATCGCCGACGAGCCCGCGACCTACGCCGCCGCGCAGGCTGACGCAGCCGCAACGCGGGACGCCTAAAGATTGGAGAGCACAATGACAACGCAAGAAACACGCACCGTATCCGCGTTCTCCCAGTGGGTCGCGCTCGCTAAAGCAGAATTCACGCTGTTGCGACGCAACACCGTACAAGTCATGTATGCGATCGCGCTACCACTCGCCGTCCCGCTGCTGTTCATCCCGTTGGCAAACAACGCGGAAATGGATGAGCAGCTCGGCATGGTCGTGGCTCTCATCCTCGCCATCGGGCTCGTATTCGTCTCCTACTACAACACGCTTTCAGCCGCCGTGAATCGGCGTGAAGAACAAGTGCTGACACGGCTGCGAGCCGGCGAAGTGGGGGACAGCACCATCCTGACTTCCCTCGTCACCCCAGGGCTCTTCCTCGGACTCGTCATGTCAGTGGGCATGTTCGCCGTCGCGATCGCGGCCCTCGACCTGCCCATCCCCACCAACATTTCTTTGCTTGCCGCGTGCGTCATCGTGACTGTGGTGTTGTTCCTGCTAGCGGGGCTAGCAACAGCGATCTACACCCGCACCCCGGAGTCCGCACAGATCACATCGTTGCCAGTCATCATGGTGCTCACGATCGGCCCAAGCCTCCTCACCATGCGCAGCCTCATGAACGACACGCTCGCAACCATCACCGAATACGTCCCCACCACAGCGATGGCCGACGTCATGGCAACCGCCTGGTTCGGCGGCGACATCGCGGACGCAACGAAGCCGATGCTGATCCTTATCGGCTGGGTTGCGGCTACCGCTATGATCGTTGCAACAAAGTTCCGCTGGTCCAGGAGAGGGTAAATGTGGCGCTTCCGCCCCGTCGAATCTTTCGAGCTTGACCGGACCCAGCGTGCCTACCGCACATACCAATGGACACTAGTCATAGCGGCACCAGTCCTCACCGCCATGTCCTGGTGGCTGTACGTGTACCCTCAACACCTCGAGGCAGCTACAAACGCCCCGGTCTACGCCGCGATCGCTATCCAGGCGATCATCGCGGGCATCATCTACGGCGGCTGGATCTTGAAGGGCATCGACCTGCGCTCCTCGTGGGGCCAAGCCGTTGCCCTTCTCGTCCCGGTCGGGATTGCACCGCTCGCGTTCATGTTGGCGGGCGCTCCCCAAGCGATCCCCGCGGGAATGATCGCCGCGTTTCTCTCGGCGTCTTCCCTCGTCACCTCCTTGGGGCCGATGTGGGCAGGCATCGTCCCCATGGGCACCGTACTCGCCTACACCGTCGCCATCGACGCCCCTGCCCCGATGTATTTCACCTTCATCGTCTACGCGGCGGCCTTGTGGGTGACGTTCAAGTCCTCGGTCTGGTACCTCGATATCATGCGAGCTACGGAGGAGACAGCGCAGGCCCAAACCACGATGCGGTTGGCGGAAGAACGGCTACGCTTCGCCGCGGATCTGCACGACATCATGGGGCAACGTTTGGCCGCGATCTCACTGCAGGCGCAGACGGCCGGGCAACTGGCGCGGCAAGGTGGCGATCCGTCGGCGCCGATCGAAGCGATCGTCGACCTGGCTGATCAGTCGATGACGGACATGCGGGCGATGGTCACCACATACCAAGTTCCCGAGTGGAGCGCCGAGCTTGCCGGCGCAATCTCCTTGCTCAAGGCGAGCGGCGCACGCGTCACCGTGACGGGCAAACCACCGGCCACCATGGAACAGGAAGCCGCCTATATCATCCGTGAAGCGACTACCAACATCCTCAAGCATTCCAACGCGACTGACGTTTCCGTCGTGCTTGACGGCGCCGGCATGAAGGTCTCCAACAACGGAGTCGATGCGGCCGATACGGGGCGCGGCTGGACTGGGTTGGCGGCGTTGCAACGCCGCCTCTCCCCGACCACGCTCTCGGCGGAAACAGTGGACGACACGTTCATACTCTCGGCAGAGTGGAACCAGAATGAACGTGATGTGTAAGGGAAGCAGGCCGGGTAGGAATCATGATTAAGCTCGCGCTCGTTGACGACGAGGCCATTGTGCGTTCAGCGCTGGCTTCGCTGTTGTCCCTCAATGAAGATCTCACCGTCGTTGCTGAGTACGCTTCCGGGGAGGAAGCGGTCGAGAACATGGATGGGGTGGATGTCGCGATCCTCGACCTGCAGCTGGGCGGGATCGACGGGATCGAGACCGCTCAAACGCTCATGGCGAGCGGGGCTGCGGCCGCGACGATGATCCTCACTTCGCACGCAAGGCCCGGCTACTTGAAGAAGGCGCTCGAGGCGGGCGTGCGCGGGTTCCTGCCGAAGAATGCACGCGCCGAGGACCTTGTGCGTGCCATAACCGAGGTCCACGCCGGTAAGCGGGCGATCGACCCCGCGTTGGCGGCGGACACGATCGCCGCCGGGGATTCCCCGCTGACTGCACGGGAGTCCGATGTGCTTGAGCTCGCGGCGCTCGGCCTGCCGGTGCACGACATCGCGGTGCGTGCCCACCTCGCCGACGGGACAGTACGGAACTATCTTTCCAACATCCAGATCAAACTCGGCGCGAGGTCCAAGCATGAAGCTGCGGAGATCGCGCGCCGCAACGGCTGGATCGGGTGACTCGTACAAACAATGCAAAGGAGCACAACCATGAGTGAGTCCACACCAGAACCTACCGGCAAGCTAGGTTACGTCGAGAACCTCGCCCAACACGTCGACTACTCCCCGGGCGCCACCGCCTCAAAGAAAGTCCTGAGCGCTGAGGGCGTGAACGTGGTGTTGTTCGCGTTCGACGAGGGGCAAGAACTAACCGAACATACTGCTGCGATGCCCGTTATTGTGCAAGCTCTTGAAGGCGAATTGGAGGTCACCGGCGACGGCGAAACCGTGACGCTGCGCCCTGGCGGCCTGGTTCACTTCACCACGCGCCTCCCGCACGCCGTCAAAGCGCTCACCAAAGCAAAAATGGCGCTGTATATGCTGAACCGGCCCGCATCGAAATAAGCGCGGGTTAGGGATCAAAAGCGGCCAAGGACGCGAACAATGCCACAGCATCGGCAAAAAAGCTTTTCCCTAAATCACTGCATAATGGCAAGGGAGATGCGTACCGTCACTGTTACTGGAATGCCTTGATGACCATCAGCATCGGTGAGAATGGTGCCATGAAGATTGCTTCAAATCACGAAGCGGTTCGTAACGGACCGGCCCGTGAAAAGAAGATGGACCTAGCCAACAACAAGACTGGTCGATCGGTAGGCAAGGCACAAAAAACAGCTTCAAAGAGCAGTGTTAAGTGCAAGTCTTTGGCCAACCAGAACAAGCTGGTTACCCTCTAAAAATCATTGAATGCGAGCATGAAAACTACTAAACGACTGTCTTTGAAAATTATCCCTGTGACTGCTCTGACCGTGCTGATGGCTGGTTGCGCTACGCAAGGTTCATACGAGGAAACGCTGATTTCTGAGGCGAAGCCTGGTAAAACTGTGAAACTTCCGCAGCAGGATTCGCCCATAGAATCTTGGGAAGGTGTTGCAGTGGTGTGCCCGTATTCCTCGGCTTCTGCAGATCTGCCTGCCCCTATGAAAAACGTGGTGGATCAGTTGGATGCTGACTCCGGGGACCAGCGACAGTGGTTGGTCTTTGGACAAGGAAATGATGCCCAGGCGGTTGAGTTGAGCCGTTCGAAGGTTGATTTCTGCTCTGGAAAGACAGACTATGTGAAGGCGTTCCCGGCCGATCAGCAATGGTCAGTACAGGAAGGCCCTGAAGGAACCATGGAGTTGTCTCCTACTAATTCTCAGGGATCTTCCTCATAGGGGTCTTCCCGTTCGTTTGAAAAAGGCTGCCAGTGAGCAATAGCTCTTTGGCAGCCTTTGAGGTGTCCCAGGTTTTGTTCCGTTTGAGTAGATGGGAATATCTGGGATATGCCAAAGAAATTTGACCAAGATGCCAAGGATCGCGTGGTCCGACTTGTTGAGGATCGCATCTTGGCAGAGAACCTTTCTATGAGGCGCCCTGGGTTTGGTGGAGACTCAGCTCATTTGATTTCTACCAGTTCTTTGGCGCTGGTAACCCCAGCATAGAACTTTTCTTCATGCTCGAGCGTTCGCACCATCCGAGTAGTGCCCCATAGAGTGGTGTAACTCGGTGGCCGAGATCGTCTCCGACTTCGTGTCGTTGTCGGATGTAGAGCGGCCACCGCGTGATCCTTCGAGTCAACCTTCCAAAGAATCCTCGAACGGAGTCATCACGATGACCGCACCCCATATTGTCGACCCTGCCGGCCTGCTGGGCCAAGCCCTCGCCGATGCATCACCGGATCTGATGCGCGAGCTGCTGCAGACCATGATCAACGCCCTGCTTTCCGCCGACGCCGACAGCGTGTGCGGGGCCGAATGGAACGCCCGCTCCGAGCAGCGGACGAATCGCCGCAACGGCTACCGCCAGCGCCCGCTGGACACCCGCGTCGGCACGATCGATGTCGCCGTCCCGAAGCTGCGCCAGGGCTCGTATTTCCCGGAGTGGCTGCTCGAGCGCCGCAAGCGGGCCGAGTCCGCCCTGATCACGGTCGTGGCGGACTGCTACCTCGCTGGTGTGTCCACCCGCCGGATGGACAAGCTCGTCAAGACGCTCGGCATCCACGCCCTGTCGAAATCCCAGGTCTCGCGCATGGCCGCCGACCTCGACGAGCAGGTCGCCGCGTTCCGCCACCGACGTCTGGACGAGGCCGGGCCGTTCACGTTCGTCACCGCTGATGCGCTGGCGATCAAGGTCCGCGAGAACAAGCAGGTCGTCAAAGCCTCGGTGCTGCTGGCCACCGGCGTCAACGGTGACGGCCACCGCGAGGTCCTGGGCATGCAAGTCGCCACCAGCGAGACGAAGGCCTCGTGGAACACCTTCTTCGCCGACCTGGTGGCCCGTGGCCTGGGCGGAGTGCGGCTGGTGACCTCCGATGCCCACGCCGGGCTGGTGGAGGCGATCGCGGCACACCTGCCCGGGGCCGCCTGGCAGCGCTGCCGCACCCACTACGCCGCCAACCTCATGGCCGTGTGCCCCAAGTCCATGTGGCCGGCGGTGAAGGCGATGTTGCACAGCGTGTACGACCAGCCCACCGCATCGGCCGTGCACGAGCAGTTCGACCGCCTGCTGGAGTACACCGACAGCAGGCTGCCCGAGGTTGCTGACCACCTCGGCGATGCCCGTGAGGACCTGCTCGCCTTCACCGGGTTCCCCGACGATGTGTGGCGGCAGATCTGGTCCAACAACCCCACCGAACGTCTCAACCGGGAGATCCGCCGCCGCACCGACGTGGTCGGGATCTTCCCGAACCGGGATGCCATCGTTCGCCTCGTCGGCGCCGTCCTGGCCGAGCAGACCGACGAATGGGCCGAAGGCCGCCGCTACCTCGGTCTCGAAGTCCTCAGCCGCTGCCGACTCACCCTGACCACCGACCCCGCCACCAGCTCGCCGACGGAGGTGAGCACCGACGACCTGATGCAACTACCCGCCTGACCACCCACGAAGGATCACCATTCAGTTACACCACTTCCAGGGGCTTGACCCACCATCCGGACCGCCGCAGCCTTCTCCTCAGTGGAATAGCGGCGTCCCTTGTTCTTGTGTTGGACCATGGCTCCATTCTCGTTCCATAACTCTGGAGCCTCCACCAAACCCAGGGCGCTTCACTTTACGGCCTCACTGCAAATCCCCTAAAGAAGAGACCGCTACTGATTTTTGCCGGATCGTCATCCAGCACGACCCGCCCCACTTCTTCGCCGGTGGACCGGTCATAACGCAAAATTCTGTACGGAGAACCATCATTATTATCTGCCATGACGACAACCTCAGTATCAGTGAAGATCGCCTCGGATGAAGCGGAATTATCGCTATATCCTTCAACGCTAAATTTGCGTTCCGTATGTCCCGTCTTGATGTCCGTGGACATGATCGAATTCTTAACCCCGTACCACTCAAGCTTTCCGTCCTTCAGCGACTGACGGGTTACTTGAGGTCGGTCTGTACCATCTTCACTGATCAAAGGCTCGGTCACTTCATCTGAGCTCAGGGCCTTGCTCTCATACTTACCGGTCTTGGTGTCCCAAATCGATAAAACGGGCTTAGCAGCAACATCCAATCCACCTCGTCTCTCGTCAGAGATGTAGTAGATCTTTCCATTAAGGCATGGCGCATCATTGAGTACCTCGCCCTCTCTAGCCTGAGTACTGCTGCCGACAACTTTCTCCTTGCCATCGTTCGTGCCAGTTAATTGGCTGAGAACCATGGGCTCTGTATCAGGATCACCCGTCTTCGAATATGGACCGGTAGCCAAACCTATCCCGAAGACCTCCCCCTCGCACTGAGCAGCAATGAAATAGCTACCTTCAACTTCGGCTAGAGAGCTTCCGGAACTGGTGGTGGTCACAACCTGAGTCGTATACCCGACGTCGCTGAAGCCCAGATTATAAAGTCCCACTACAGTATCCGGCGTGGTGGCAAGCATGGCGTATTGGCTGTCCGTTTTTGCATTCTCAAAACTCTTCATGCCGTTACCATCAAGTAAATAGTCGGTCTTCATATCACTGAAGAACAACCCCTTCTCAGTCCACGCCATCGAGCACATGTCCATGCCCCAGGTCTGCACTTCTGAAAAAGCACCATCGTCGTTTACCAGCAAAACCTTTCCGTCTAGGCTTTTCCCATCCATGTCACGGCTCTGAGCACTGAAGCACAGTGCGTACGCGGCCTCGCCTAGAGCCTCGGTTTTTTGGGATGAGGGATCAGCTGGTGAACAGCTAACCAGGGTAAAAACAGTGGCCGACACTGCCGCTGCGGCGATGATACGACGTCCGTGAATCATGAATGTTCCATTCTGATACAGAGTTTGGGCCGGCCCAATCTTAGGCCGGCCCAAATACTAGTTTTCCAGTACGTTTAGAGGGTCTTGTACGTCACTGTCTTTGAGGAATCCTTAATGTTGTAAGGATAAACGCCAGGACCTCCGTTGCCGTCCAGATCAATCCCCGTCGCCGCCTTGTAGGCCGCCCACACCAACTGCGAACAATTCATCGTCGAACCGGTCGTCGACTTGTTCACGGCAAAATTGAAGTTATATCCCTTGCCGCGCAATTTGTTGAAGGCATAGTTAGCAGCCTTACCTCTATTGGTCGATGTAGTCCTAACGTACTGCTTCACCGCGCCCTTGCCTACCTTCACCTTGTTGGCTGCGATCGATCGGCTCTTCTTTCCGGCCCCGGGAGCTTCCACGATGGTTGCGGTTGAGTAGTAAATGCCTGTGTGGCCATGCTGAACGAAAAACGTCGAAGCAGGAGAGACGAAAATATCACCCTTACGCTTCGCAGAACCCAAGGTAACGGTACCGCTGCCCCCGCTACTGCTGCGGGCCGAAGCAACGCTTCGATCAGCCAGAGAATCGACCGATTTCGCTTCCCGCACCGAAGCCTTACTCTCGGACAAAGCCCGATTAAAGATTTCATTCGCGCGCTTGAGTTCACGCACCTCTTGTTCAAGTTCTCGCATACGTGTCTGCTCGTCGGTCGTCACCCCAGCTTTCACACCGTCATCGATGTCAGCTTGACGCACCCAGGAGCGCACTGACTCGACACCATAACCGAGTTGCTCAGCCACCCGCGAGGTCGTTCCTTGGCTCGTACCGAGCTCGGCGCGGAGCGTTCGCACCATCCGGACCGCCGCAGCCTTCTCCTCAGTGGAATAGCGGCGTCCCTTGTTCATGTGTTGGACCATGGCTCCATTCTCGTTCCATAACTCTGGAGCCTCCACCAAACCCAGGCCGCTTCAGTTAGAGGTTACTGGCCAGGACCGGAGACTTTGCAGATCCAAAGATCTTCGGAGTGGTTGTAGCAGTTAGCCCCTGGTCGAGATTTAGAGGTGACGTATTTGATCCATTGGTTGTTAGTGAAAGGGGCTTTGACATATGTGACCCCGTTGACGACAACCTTTTGTACTCCATTATTGCTTGGTTTCGGAGCTGGTTTTGGAGCAGGCTTCGGCTTCGGAGCAGGTTTCGGTTTGGTCACCTTTGGCTTAGCCGCAGGCTTCGGTTTCTGCGCCGGTGGCTTCTGGGCTACAGGTGCCTGTGTACGCGGCTGAGTTGCAGGAGCTGGGGCAGGTGCTGGGGCAGGAGCTGGGGTGGCTGGAGCCGCAGAGTTGGTGGTCCGATCCTTCTCAGCATTCTTTTTCTTCTTTGCTTTGTTACCTTCATACTTGGCGATAGCATTCTCAAGATCCTTGGCGGCCTTGTTCAGTTCGCCAGCCTTAGCGTCGGCTTCCTTAGCCTTAGCGATGGATTCGACAGCATCCTCGTAGGTCGAGGTAGTCACCGTGGTAGAGATCGCGTTGGCTTCGTTGGATACCTTCGTCAAGGTTTCGTATGGCTTCTTGATAGCCGCTTCGCCTTGTAGCGACGGAGTGTCCTTGACCTTCTTCAGCTGGGTATCAGCTGCCTTCTGCGCCTTGGAGAGAGCTTCCTTGGCTTCAGCCATCGAGGCTTCAGCTTCCTTGGTTGCCTGCTCGAGACGGTAGGCCTCCAGCGCATCGCTGTACTTATCGGTCTCGGTCTTGAGATCCGTCAACAGAGCAGCGTTGGCTGCTACGACAGCCTTCGTTGAGTTGAGGGAATCCTTATCCTCACACGTTGGGTTCACGCTGGCGATAGCCTTCTCACCTTCGGCGGTGAGCTTGGAGAGCTTAGATCTGTCATAACTTTCGGCGAAGCCCTTGGTGTGTGGCACGGGCTCATCAGCAGTACCAAGATCCTGAGCCTTATTGGAAGCACCAACAGCAGAACCGAGTTCCTTCTTCTGCTCATCCAGCATCTGATGCTGTTCATGGCATTCGCTAGAGACAGAGCCGCCGAACAAGAACGTCGCCCCCACGGCAGAGGCCGCCAACGGAACAGCGATCAAAGCGGCGATCAGCACCTTCGACTTCTTACGCCGCGGCTTCTGAGAGACAGAAGCCCCTAAGTGATTCTGATACTGGGTGTTATCGGTCATGCATATTCTCCCTCAAGCAAACAGAGCCGATTAACACTATTATCTCATTGTTGTCGCAACCTGTTGACTCTCAGTGACGCAAAGTGTTAACGTACGGATTTTCGGCCTTCCACATCGTCCCTACTTCCACTCGATGGCCACAGAAGAGGGGTCGAACCCCTTTCCCTCGCCACTTTTCGCAGGCGTACGGTCATCAGAGTGTCGGTCAAAGTCCGGCGTTGAGGCATCGGTGGATCGAGAATGCATGTGAGAATAACTGGCCCTTTTTCTGGCCCCTAGGGACATTTTGGGCAAAACAAAACCCGGTATCTCAGCGATTTCTCGTTGAGATACCGGGTTTCTCTCGTTGCGGGGAGAGGATTTGAACCTCTGACCTCCGGGTTATGAGCCCGGCGAGCTACCGAACTGCTCCACCCCGCGGCGTGCTTTCCACTATAGGACAGCCCAACAACAGGAAGCAAATCGGAGGTGAACAATCCAAGCGTGCGTTTCGTCACTCTGCCGCTACCAATCTAAGCGAACCGCGTTAACTGGCTGTGGGTGGGAACTCAACCCGAGTTCCCACCCACACGCACCAGATCAACGATGCTGTCGCATCAGACGCTGATCCGCCGGCTTACTCATCAGCTGGCTGCTGATCTTCCTGCTCGCCATCGGCGGCACCATCAGCTGCATTGTTCGCGGCGCCGTTCAGCTCCTCATCAGCCGCAGTCGCGTCCTCCAACGCCTTCTGCAACTCCTGCTGAGCCTTACCGTAGGCCGCGAAGTCCTGCTTACCGAGCGCTTCCTCGCCATCCTTGATGGCCTGATTCGCACGCTTCAAAGCATCCGTCAGTCGCGCGTTCGCATCCAACGGAGCGGAATCGCCGCCCTTGCCGTCCTTAGAGCCTCCACCCTTAATCGGGCCGGACTCACCGGTCTGAGCACCCGAATCGCCACCGAAGACCTGGTCAAGGGCCTCCGACAACGAATCCGCGTAGCCCACCGAGTTTCCATACGAAACCAGGACCTTACGCAGCGACGGATACGACGTCTCACCCGTCGACTGAACGTACACAGGCTGGACGTAGAGAATACCGCCACCCACAGGCAGGGAAAGCAAGTTACCCTTGATGACCTTCGTGGAACCGCCGGTGCCCGAAAGCAAGTTCAGATCCTTCGAAATCAACGGGTTCGAGTTGAAGTTCTGTTGAGCCTGACCAGGGCCAGGAACAGTCGTCTGGGTCGGCAACTTCAACAACGTGATCTTGCCGTAATCCTCATTGACCTTGCCCGGAGTGGAACCGGCATCACCGTTAGCCGCGATGAAGCCATACATAACGTTGCGTTGGTTTCGCGAACCGGCCGACTGCTCAGGAATGAAGCTCGACGTCAGCGAGAACGAATCCTTCTCCTCACCCGGCAGACGCAGCGACATGTAGTACGGCGGCTGCTTAGGTGGGTTCTCCGCACCGGCGGTCGGGTCGTTCGGAACCTGCCACGCATCGTTACCCTCATAGAAGTCGTCAGCCTTCTCAACGTGGTACTTACCGAGCAGCTCACGCTGAACCTTGAACATATCCTCCGGATAGCGCACATGCTCCATGAGCTTCGGCGACATCTCCGACATCGGCTTGATCGCGTTCGGGAACACGCCAGACCACGCCTTCAACAGAGGCTCATCCGGCTCCCACGCATACAGCTCAACCGAACCGTCATACGCATCCACCGTCGCCTTGACCGAGTTACGGATGTAGTTCACGTTGTCAGCAAACTGATCTGCACTAGCGCCCTGAGCACGCGTGAGCGTGTCACGAACCGCGTCACCCAACTGCTGGGAAGTCGAATACGGGTAGTTATTCGTGGTCGTGTACGCATCCACAATCCACTTCACACGGCCATCAATGATCGCCGGATACGCCGCCGTATCAACCGTGAGGAACGGAGCAACCTTCTTCACGCGATCCTGCGGGTGACGGTCATACAGAATCTGCGATTCCGCGTTCACATCGCCCGAAAGCAGAATGTCCATCGAACCGAACTTGATCGCATACGACAACTTGTTCAAGAACGAACCAACGTTCGGACCACCATCACCCGAGAACGTATTACGGCGCTCGCCCTTACCGTCCGAACCTGCCGGACGGTCCAGCTCACGCGGCTCCCATCCCTCAGGGCCGCCCACAATCGAATACTGCGGCGAAGACTTGCCGAAGTAAATACGCGGCTCGTACGTGGAATCGTCACCCAAGACCCCCTGCGACGGGATGTTCTCCAACATGAACTGCGGGTCACCCGTCTGGGAAACCTTGTTACCGTACGCCGCGACAACGCCATAACCATGCGTATACGTGATGTGCTGGTTGACCCACGAGTTCGTCACCGTCTGCGAATTCACAGCCAACTCGCGCGCCGCGATCACAGTGTCCTGAGACTTACCGTCCAACGTGTAACGGTCCACCGCCAACGTGTCCGGGAACGTGTAGTAGCCACGCTGCTGCTGCAACTGCGCAAAGGTCGGCGAAACAATAGTCGGATCCAACAAACGAATGTTCGTGGTCGTCGCCGCGTCGCGCGTCAACGCGTTCTTCTCAGGCTGAGTCTTCGCATCGTAATTCTGAAGCTCCACGTCCTCCAGACCATAGGCCGCACGCGTCGCATCAATGTTGCGCTGAATATAAGGACGCTCCATCGACTTCTGCGAAGGCTTGACCTTGAACTGCTCCAGAGCGGCAGGGAAAGCGAAACCAGCGACGAGCGCCACGACAGCCAACATCGCGGTAGCGATCAGCGGCAGACGCCACTTGCCACGCACACCCGCAACCACAAACAACACGGCAGCGATCAACGCGGCACCAGCAAGGATGAACTTGGTAGGAATCACCGCGTGAACATCCGAATACAAAGCACCCGGGACACGGCCCAACTGATTCAAAACCGTGCTGTAAGACTCAAGCCAAAAACGCAGACCAAACGCCAACAGAACCAGCGCGCCAGAAATACCCAGCTGCAAGCCCGCCGAACGGGTCACCGAAACCTTGCCCGAATCAGAGAACGCAACCCCACCCGTGAGATAGTGCGCCACCACACCAGCGATACCGCTCACCAGCGTCACCGAAATCAGGAACGCAACCACCATCTCGAAGAACGGCAACGACATCACGAAGAACGAGATGTCCAAACCGAACTCAGGATCGTTCGTACCGAAAGGCGTCCTATGCAGCCACAACTGCACAACCTGCCAACCCGAAGTCAGCGTGACACCCGAGAAAATACCCAACAGGACAGGCACCACAATCAGACCCAGGCGACGGAACATCGGCGTCTCTTCCAACATCCGCATCGTCTGCCCGGCAGCCGAGCTCGGACGCTTAGGACGCTTACGCCACGCATTATTCAGCTGAAGCCAAACAGCCCCGCCCATAACCACCGCACCGATCGCAAACAAAGCGACCTGCGTCAGAGTCTTCGTCCAGAAAACGCTAGCGAAACCGAGCTGATCAAACCACAGCACGTCGGTGTAAAAATGCGCGAAAAGAATAAACAACCCTACGAGCGCCGCAACAATAATCAGCGCGGGTAGCAACGCAGGGATCTTAGGGCTCTCACTCCGGTTCTGTGAACCGGAATTATTCTTGTCACCCCCGCCAGAATCGCGGGACGGGAAAGGGAACGCGGGGCCTGAGGTCACGACAATCCTTCAATCGAATACGAACAGCACATCAGATGCCCGAGCCGAGCTCGGGATCAGACACATATGTTCCTATTCTGCCAAACGGCTCACACCATACACACACCGGACGTTGAGGCTGTGCCCACACGACGTGACCCGGCTCCACCGAGGAGACATACGAGCTAGGCTCCACGCCGCGACATCTAGATGCCGCGCTGTTCGTTTAGATGCCGCGGGTCGTTTAGATGCCGCACTGCGGTGCGTCAGGTTCCTTGTCTTGCTCGAGCGCTTCGAGGATCTTCACCGCATCATCCAGGGTCTTCATCGAATACGCCTTGATTCCATCCGGAACTCGCCCTTTAAGCTGCGGGCAGTTTTGTTCCGGAGTCAGGAACACCTCAGCGCCAGCCTTCCGCGCGCCCACGATCTTCTGGGCAACACCAGCGATCGGGCCGACCTTGCCGTCCACATCGATCGTGCCCGTGCCAGCCACCTGCGTATCCCCCGCCAACGAACCCGGGGTGAGCTTATCGATCAAACCCAACGCCATCATCGTGCCCGCAGACGCGCCACCGATGTTCTCAATCGCATACGAAACCTTGAACGGGAACCGCGGATGCTCAGCGATATAAACACCCAAAGACGGCTTACCCGAATCAGACGAAACCTTCGTGGCGGCCGTGACTTTCATCTGCTTGCCATCGCGTACGATGCCCAGCTCAACCGAGCCGCCGTCATCTCCCGCCTTGGAGGCCTGGACCGCTTTCTGGACCTCAGTCACGCTCGAAACTCGCTGACCATCCACGGTGACCACCGCATCGTTGGCTTGCAGCACGCCATTGTTAAGGGACTCCGCAAAATCAACGATGCGCGTCTCCATCGAAAAATCGATCCCCAGATGCTTCACCGCGGCCACCTCAGCGGTCACCTGGGAACTCGTCATCTGAAGATTGCTCTCGCGGCTACGTTGCTCAAACGTGACACCCAGCGGGTAATAAAACTCCTGCGGCTGCATATCCGCAACCGGATCCACCCACGCGAGCAGCGCCTCAAGGCCCGTAGGCTGACGGCCCGGCCCACCAATAACCGACACGGTCGTGAGCGCGAGCGAAGAATCCGTCTCATACGTCTTACGGCCATCAACCGAAATGATGTCCTTGCCATCCAGCGCGCCCACCGTGTCTACTGCCGGCCCCGGCTTCTCAAGCATGTACGCGGTAGGCAACGAAAACGGAAGCACCAACAAAACCATCGCCGCCATGCCCGACAACCACTGGACGCCCGCGCCATACCGTTGCCGGCCGTCGCGGCGCTGCCGCCGCTGCCGACGCATCGGGGCTTGCATCGGGGCCCGCGGATCGCTTTGGTCGCCGCTCAACGACCGTCCCTCCGGGCCCTCCGCGTGCGGGACTTCAGACATGCCAGTGCTCATACAGAAAAGACTACACAGCCCGCCTTCATGCTTGCCGCGCGACGGAACCAATCGGGCTCTGTGCCAGAAGCGAAACGACCCCACGCTCCCCCGCCCGGCCAGGTACCGTAAGAGTATGGCTGACGATCCACGCTCACACGACGACGACCGCGAAAACCACGACAACGCCGAGAACAACGGCGCTGACAATGGTGCAGGAAACGGCGCTGGCAACGGACCGAGCGACCCGCTAAGTCAGATGTTCAACCAGCTTTTCGGTGGCGCTGGCCCGCAGGGTTTCTCAATGCATATGGGCCCAGGCATGGGTGCTGGCATGGGTTCCGGCGACGACGATGACGATCACCGCCAGCAACCGGACTTCAACGCGATCTTTGGCCAGCTGCAGCACTTGTTTGGGGCGCTGGCTCAGGGCGGCTCTGGGGGCCCCGTGAACTGGAACATCGCGACCGAGTCGGCTCAGCAGGTTCTGGGCAGCGATGATCCGAAGGTCACCGGGGAGGAACGTCACGACGTCGAAGAGGCCGCACACTTGGCTGACCTGTGGCTCAACGAAGTCACCTCCTTCGAGGCACCTGCCGAGCAGCCACAGGTTCTGAGCCGTGGCGAATGGATCAAGAAGACGCTCCCGGGTTGGCAGCGCCTCACGGAACCGGTGGCTCACCGCGCCTCTGAAGCCGTGAGCCAGTCACTCAACGACCAGATGCCGGAAGAGGCCCGCGCACTGCTGGGGCAGGCGGGTTCATTCCTGACGTCGATGGGTTCCACGATGTTCGGTGCGCAGCTCGGCCAAGCTGTGGGCACGATGGCGTCGGAGGCTATCGGTGGAACCGACGTTGGCCTTCCGATGGCGGGCCGCGGTTTCACTTTGGTTCCCGCGAACGCGAAGGCTTTCGGCGAGGGCCTGGCGCAGCCATATCTTGAAGTCCTGCTGTATCTTGCGTTGCGTGAAGCGGCGACCGTGCGCCTGTTCAACTCGGTTGAGTGGCTCGAAGACCACGTGGTGGGGCTCGTGAAGGACTTCGCTGAGGGCATCAGCATGAACACTTCGGCGATCCACGAGCAGCTGGACGGGATCGATCCGTTCGATCCGTCCTCGTTCCAGGAGGTTTTGAGCTCCGGGATGTTGGAGCCAACCAAGACTCCTCAGCAAGAAGCGGCGCTCGCGCGGCTCGAGACCACGCTCGCTCTGATTGAAGGCTGGGTTGATGCTGTGGTGACGAAGGCTGCTCAGCGTTTGCCGTCAGCGCCGGCATTGCGTGAAATGATCCGCCGACGCCGCGCAACCGGTGGCCCTAAGGAACTCGCTTTCGCGGGGCTGGTTGGTTTGGAGTTGCGCCCGCGTCGCGCCCGTGATGCATCCGCTGTGTGGGAGTTCATCACGCAGGAGCGCGGCGACCAGGCTCGCGACGAAGCGTGGGCTGACCTCGCGAACCTCCCGACAGCCGAAGATCTCGATGACCCAACCGGCTACTTCGAGCGCCGCGCGCTACTGGACGCGTCCGACGAAGACTTCGAAGCCGCGATGAACGCGTGGCTTGACGGCGGCGGGTCTAGCAGCGGCGGCAGCGAGACCGACGGCGACGGACCGAGCGGCGACGGGCCAAACAGCAACGGGCCGAGCGGCGACGCATCCGATAAGTAGGGATTAAACCTGTTCCCCGCCGGGTTCGTTTCCGCCGGGTTCGTTCCCGCCAGGTTCGTTTCCGCCGGGTTCTTCCCCGCCAAGCCGGCGGGCCCACACAACACCGTCAAGGAACGCTTTAGCCTCCGCCGCACGCGGAATCTTGCGCTCGAACGCCTTGAACCGTCTACCGTGCCCATCTTCGGGAACGATCAGATGGGCCATTTCGTGCCCAATGACGTAGTCGATGACCCACTGCGGCATCTGCTCAAGCAGATGTGAAATTCGCACCGCGCCGGTAGACAACGTCGCCGATCCCCACCGCATCCGCTGATTCGTAACCCAACGGATCGAGCTCGGGACGCCCCGGCCATCGAACACTTCACGAGAGATCTCTTCAGCGCGCCGCATCAGCTCCTCGTCCGAGCGAGCCGCCGGTGGCTTGCTACCAAGCCGCTTCCGCATCTTGCGCGCCCACGATTCAACTTGCTTATCGCTCAGTGTTGCAGGAACCGCAAGGCACATAACGCCGCCTTCCCACCGCGCACTCACGGTTTTCCAGCGCCGCGACGAGCGGCGCACCAGAACAGGCTGGTCGTCTACGGTGATGCGCTGCTCGCTTTTCACAATGCAACTCCAATGGTCGACGGGGTTCTCATCCCATTGTTGTCGATGCACCGCACACTTGCGCTGTGGACATCCGAAATTGTGGATAACAAAGCAGTGACCGAGCTGAAAATGCCACGATAACCACACGACACCTCACTGCTAGAACCCCACATAAGCGGAGGACACATGACCGCGCTACCAGTCACTGAAACACACGAAGAACAACACGTACTCGCACCCGGAACCCGAGTATTCGCATACCCCGACGGCCGCGTGACTTTCGGCGACGGCTGCCACGCAACCCACATCACCGGTGTGCGGCCCGAAGACCTCACATGGCTCAAACAGCTCCTCACAACGCTCCCCGAGCGCCCCTATGCGCAACTATCTTCTCCAGATACAGCGACAGCGCAACGGCGCCGCGGAATCCTCACCGACATCGAACATCTCATCCAAACTCATGCGAATGAGCTACCCGTCCCGGGGCTCCTCGGTGAGCGGATCGCCAACGACGCCCGCTACCACCGCGCCCCGCACCCATCTGACTCGGACCAGAAAGAAAAACCAGGCGCCTATTCACGGCACCAATGCAGCGTATGGATCGACGGACTGGACCGCTGCGGAATGAACATCGCGTTCGGACTCGCGGCAGCGGGGATCGGCCGGATCCTCAGCGGAGACACCCAACGCGTACAGCCCTGGGACCTAGGAACCACACCACTACGGATCACCGAACTAGGGCTCAACCGCACCACCGCGTTGCAACGACACATCGAACGCATCCACCCCCACACCGCCGTGATCGGAGCGCTCGAACTCAGCCATGTGACCCACTGCCTCGACGCCGTGATTTATGTACGAAACGACGGCCTCAGCCCGGACGAACTCAGCCAGCTAGCAGCCCTCGACGTACCGGTGCTCCCCGTCATCCTCGCCCACGACCACGCACGCATCGGCCCCTTCATCCAAAGCCCCGGCATCGACGAACGCTCGCCGCTGACCTGCGGCGAGTGCGTCACCACCACGTGGCCACTGCGAGAAGATCGCACCGAACTGAGTAGCCCGCACCTCAGCGCACCAGAAACCGCTCAAGCGTGCGTTGCGGCGGCCATCGCCGTCCAACATGCGCTCCACATCATCGACCGGCGCACACCACCGCCCAGCGCCCACCACAGCATCAGTATCGACACCGAAACATCAGCCGTGACCTACCAGCCGGCCACATGCCGATGCGGAGATCAACTGAACAGTCAGCGGAACTGAGACAAAACCGACAAAATGTCCTCACCATGACGGCGCATCTTCGCAGCCCCAATGCCCGGAACCTTCAACAAATCCTCCGGCCCCTCGGGCATCGACTCGGCGAGCGCGAGCAACGTCGCATCCGTCAACACCACGAACGCCGGCATGCCGATCTCCCTCGCCGTCTCCGTGCGCCACTCACGCAGGGACTCATACAGGCCCTGATCGATCTCTGGGGCGCAGTCATCGCAGCGGCGAAGCTTCCGTTCCGTCGCGCTGGTCAGCAAGCCATCGCACTCCCGGCATCGCATGACGCTCACCGGCTTACGCGGAGCCTGCCGCGACGACGCCTCGGAAGCCGAAGCACCACGCGAGGACGGAGCGATCCCATCCAGAAAACGAGTACGCCGACGACGCCCGCGCCCACCAGCGGTACGGGACAAAGCCCACGAAACAATCAGCCGACGCTGTGCGCGTGTAACGCCCACATACATCAAGCGACGCTCCTCGTCCACGCCGGCCTGATCTTCGGCAAACGATATCGGCATCAGCCCTTCGGTCATCCCCGCCAGGAACACCGTGTCCCACTCAAGACCCTTCGAAGAGTGCAAGGACGCGAGGGTGACGCCCTCAAGCTGCGGAACGTGCGCGGTCTGGGCGCGCTCCATCAACTCATCCGCGAACTGCTTCATCGTGATCCGCTCACCCTCGCCCAACGCGGCGTCCATGCCGTCCGCCAACGAGACCAAAGCCGACAACGACTCCCAGCGGTCACGCACCGCACCCGTAGCCTGCGGGGCCTTCGCCGTCCACCCCAGCGAGCTCAGAACATCCCGCACCAGACCCGGGGCAGGCTCGTTCGGGGACTGACGGGCCGCCGTACGGATCTGCGCCATCGCCTGCAAAACCTCAGAGCGCTTAAAGAAACGCTCCGCGCCCCGCAACTGGAAACTAATCCCGCGGGCATTCAGCGCACGCTCAAACGCTTCAGACTGCCCGTTCGTGCGGAACAAAACCGCGATGTCCTTCAGCGCTACCCCATCAGCCTCATGCAACTGGCTGATGCGCTCCGCAATGAACTCAGCTTCCGCATCATCATCCGCTGCCTCATGGAACTCAGGCTTAGGGCCAGCATCCCGCTGAGCAATCAGCTCCAACGGTTCCGGCCACACCGCCCCACGCTGCCCCAGGCCACGCTCAACCCTCCGGTTCGCGAGCAAACGGTTCGCAACCGAAACCACCTGCGGAGTCGAACGATAATCCCGCACCAAACGGACCTCACGAGCCTCCGGGTACTTCTGCCGGAACTCCAACAAAAACCGCGGCGTAGCGCCCGTAAACGAATAAATCGTCTGCGACGGGTCCCCAACAACACACACATCAGCGCGGGAACCCAACCACGCATCCAAAAGCCGCTGCTGAAGCGGCGAAACATCCTGATACTCATCCACCGTGAAATGGCGGTACTGGCTGCGGACCTGCGCCGCGATCCGCTCATCATCTTCAAGGATGCCCACCGTCAACAGCAAAACATCCTCGAAGTCGATCATCCCGCGGTCAGTCTTGACCTCCTCATAGAGCGCATACAAGCGAGCCAAGGCCCGATGATCAAGGCTCGCAACCGGCGGGCGGTTCAAGGCCGGCGACGCATACGCCTCCGGCGTCAACATCGAGACCTTCGCCCACTCAACCTCACCCGCGATATCTCGCACAGCGGCGCGATCCGCCGAAATACGCAGACGACGAGCCGCCTCCATCACCAGCGGAGCCTTATGATCCACCAACGCCGGAGGCTGCCCACCCACAGCCTGCGGCCAGAAATACTGCAACTGCCGCAACGCCGCCGCATGGAACGTATGAGCCTGCACACCGTGGGCACCCAAAGCACGCAAACGCGCACGCATCTCCGCGGCAGCACGCGCAGTGAACGTCACCGCCATGACCTGATTCGGAACATACGCGCCCGAAGCCACCCCATACGCAATCCGGTGCGTGATAGCGCGAGTCTTACCCGTCCCCGCGCCAGCGATCACCGCCATCGGACCATGGACATTCGAAGCAACCTCGTGTTGCTCCGCATCCAGGCCAGCCAAAATCTCTTCAGGGCTCGGATTACGCACGCCCAACAGCCTCCCTCACAGGCAACGCTCCACCGAACCAATCAGCCAGCAACGCATACGAAATCGACGACGAGCCAGGTAAACGCACCGTGCCGTCGGCCACCGCGGCACGCAACTCATCACGGCTCAACCAGCGCGCCTCATCAATCTCATCAGGCTGAGTCACCACCGCGGTCGAGGCGGCTTTCGCAGTGAAACCCACCATCAGCGAACGAGGAAACGGCCACGGCTGGGAACCCATATACGTGATGTTCGTGAGATCCAGGCCGACCTCTTCACGCATCTCACGCCGCACCGCACCCTCAAACGACTCCCCCGGCTCAACGAAACCCGCGAAAATCGAGTAACGGCCAGGCTCCCACGCCGCGTTATGCCCCACCAGAACGCGGTCATCCTCATCCGTGATCCGCACAATCACCGCTGGATCAAGCCTCGGGAACTCCTCATGGCCTTCGTTGCACACTCGCACCCAGCCAGCATCGATCGGGCACATCCTCTGCCCGCATCGCGCACAAAAAACATTCGCAGCGTTCCATGCCGTGATCGCCACAGAGGTAGCCGCCAACGCAGCATCTTGGGCCGACATACCCGCCGCAACCTGCCGGACATCAGCCCACGCCACACCGTCACGCAACGCGGCTTCGAAGCCGGCCGTTTCGACGCCAGCCGATGCAGGAACCGCAACCCACGTTTCACCATCGACGCGACCAAGCCACACGGCATCCGGCCACGCAACAACCGCATCGTCGGCAGGGAGGTCACCCACCGTCAGCGGTGCGAGTTCATGCCCTTCGACCAGCACCGAACTGCGGTCAACCACCACAACCCGGGTTGCAGAGTCACCCAAAGCAGATTCAAGCCACGCTTGATCGCGACGGTCCATACCACCGCGATCCCACCCGAAGCCCGAGAACGGAACCGACGCAAAAGACATACAACTACCGTAACCGGTGCACGCCGCACACCCAGCAAAAACCAGTTGCACCCTCAGGGTGTCTTCAGACAAGCAAACCGAGCCATAACAACGTAACGTTATGAGGGTGAAACGCAGTACCTTCGACCTCGCCGCTATCGCAACAGCCGCCGTGCCCGGGCTTTCCGCCGTGCAGGCCGGACGCCTCCCGGAAGACTCGGCTGACTTCGACTCCGCGCTCATCGTGGACTCCAAAGGCAAACGGTGGCGCGTCACCAGCCCCCGCCACGTCGACGCGAGCATGAAGCTCGAGACCGAACAGAGCGCACTCAACACGCTCACCGCGGCGGCACGCGCCACGTTGCCGTTCTCTGTGCCCACGATCGCGGGAACTGTGGTTCAAGGGCAGCTGCGCACTTTCGTGTACCACCACTTGGTTGGGCACGTGCTCGATTTGCAGGAGCTTGAAACTGAGCAGGGGCGGGAGCTCGCACGGGAGATTGGGCGTGCGATCGCCGCGATTCACGCGCTTAAGCATGACCTGGTTGAGGCTTCTGGTCTTCCTGTTTTTGAGGCGGAGGATGTTCGCCGCGGCATGTTGTCGCAGCTCGATCACGTCGCGGAGTCGGGCAAGGTCCCGCCGGAGCTTTTGCGCCGGTGGGAAGAGATGATGGAGAACGTTGCGTGGTGGAAGTTCAACACCACTGTGGTTCACGGCGATCTGCACGAGGAACGTTTGTTCATCAATGATGGTCGTTTGCAGGCTGTCACTGGTTGGTCTGCTTTGCGGGTTGGTGACCCTGCGGCTGATTTGGCGTGGGTTTTGGGTATTGAGAACCCTGACACTGTGGACGCGATTTTCGATGCGTACGCTGAGGCCCGCGGCCAGCTGGGTGACGATGATTTGCGTAACCGCGCGATGTTGGCTGCTGAGTTTGCGTTGGCGTCGTGGCTTTCTGGTGCGTTGACTCACGCTGATCAGGCTCAGATTGATCAGGCGGAGGCTTCGTTGCAGCAGCTGAACGAGAACATTTTGGCTGTTCAGCGTTACGAGGAGGAGCAGCGGCGTGCCGCTGAGGAAGCCGAGCGTCTGCGTCTTGAGGAGGAGCAGCGGCAACGCGAAGAGGCTGAGCGGCAGCGCCTCGAAGAGGAACAGCGGCAACGCGAAGAGGAAGCCGCCCGCGAAGAGGAAGTCGCCCGCGAAGCTGAGGCGGAGGCTGAGGAAACGGCGGCTGAATTCGAAGACACCGCTGAGTCTGACAGCACCGAACCGGATGCCGCCACTGAATCAGAGGGTGCGATTGAGGACCTCGACACGACGGCTATCCCCGTCGTTGACGCAGATGAGCACGCCACGGACGCCAAGGGTTCCAAGGAACACTCCTAGTTCCTCCGCCGAGCTCATAGTTCCGGGTTTATAGCGCCTGGTTCACGCCCCCTGGTTGACGACATCGTTCAGAGCGGTTTCGAGTTCGGTTTCGGTTGCGAGCTGGTCTTCATCGGGCCAGATCGTGGTTCCGTGGCCTACGTAGTAGAACGCGGTTTTGATCTTCTCGATAGGTGTTCCGGTGAGGCGTGACCATGCGAGCCTGTACACGGCGAGCTGTCGGGCTTTCGCGGGTAGTTCTTTACTCGATGGGACGCGGCCGGTCTTCCAGTCGACGAGTAGCCAGCCGTCTCCCTCTTGGTAGACGGCATCGATGAATCCGCGGACGCTGACTCCCGCGATCGCCGTTTCGATCGGAGCTTCCACCTGGTACGGGGTGCGGTCTGCCCATTCGGAAGCGAGGAACCCTTCTTTGAGGGCGTCCAGGGTCGCGGAGTCGTCGGCGTCTTCGTAGACGTCGTGGTCAGCTATGAGTTGGTCGTCTAGGCCGAATCCGGATGCCTTGTTGAAGTGTTCTTCGACCCATTCGTGGAACTCGGTTCCCTGTTGGGCGGCGATCCCTGGACGATGTGGGACGGGACGGATTAGGTTGCGGACCGCGTCGCTCTGGTTTTGTCCCGCTTCAACGAGTAGCGATGCCCGGACGTGGCTTGGTTTCCACGTTTCTTGTTGGTTGGCGGCTGCACGTTCGAGAAGCAACAGGTGCGCTTCGTGAGCCCATTCGCGGCCAGCATCTGTGTGCATATGTTCAGCGAGGGTCTCGCCTCTCACACCTTCGGCTTCGAGTCTTGCTGCGGCGGCACGCACTTGGTCGGCAGCCGCTTCGACCGCGGCACGACGCCCGGCCGCCGGCGCGGGGACCACACGCTGAACCTGGCTGGATGCTTCGTGTGGTTCCTCAAGATTCCGCAGATCTTGTTCTGCGGATCCCTGTTCCCCATCGGGCAGGCTGCCGGCGGGAGGTTCGGGTTGGATGTAGCGGATCGTGGGGCCTTCGAGCGGGTCGTAGGGCCACGCGGCTTCGACTACCGTGCTGGATTCTGGGTTCGCTTCAGCGTTTTCCTCTTCTTGGGTGAGGGTTCTAGAAACCACGATGTTGGAGGCCGTTGGTTCGCCGACCGCCATCTCGGTGAGTTCTATCAGGAACTGCGATGGTTCGACGGGCTTCTTATTGGTGCTTTTGAACCGGCTGGTGCTGCACAGAACTAGATCCCGGGCGCGCGTCACACCAACGTAGGCGAGGCGACGTTCTTCGTTGACCGTGTGGTCAATGAGGGCGGCCTTGTATTCCGGGAAGCCTTCTTTTTTCTTCCGTCTGGTGGAGTCGATCTCGTTGAGGTCGGTGAGGTCTTGTTGGTTATCCACCCACTGTGAGGGGTCTTCTAGCGCAGTGAATTGTGGGAGACCTTGACGGTCGCCCCGCAGCGGCCATGGAAATTCCCCGGCATTTTTCACCCAGTTGGTCAGGCGACCCGTCGGAAAGTCGCTTTCACGCATCCCGGGTAGGGCGACGATATCCCATTCGAGGCCCTTTGACCCGTGGACGGTCAGGATTTGCACGGTTCCGTCAGTTGCGGGTTCGGGTGCTTCCTCGAAGCCGCCTCCGTGTTCAATTGCGATGTTGAGCCATTCGAGGAATGCGGTGAGGTCTGGTGTTTCTTGGGCCTCGTCGAATGTCACGACGACGTCCATGAACGCGTCGACGTGCCGGCGTGCGCTCGCTTCCTGAGCGTACGGACGGGCGAGCAGTTCGATGTCGAGGCCTAGAGCTCGTTCGATTTCGGTCACCAGCGTAGGAAGATCCTCGTTAGCCATGGACCGCAGATAGGTCAGTTCATCTTTGAGACGGGTGAGGCGCCGGTGGGCGGCTTCGCTGAGTGAGCGTCCAGACTTGGATACCCACCCGGGTTTCGGGAGGTTGTGGAGCGCTTCGATGAGGCTTGCGCTTTCAACGATTTCACCCGTGTCGGAGGCGTATCCGCGGTCGCTTTCGAGTGTTCCGTCTTCGGACTCGAAGTCGGCTGAGAGCTGGTTTTGGATCGCGTAGCCGCGTCGTTTCGCGCGATATTCGGCGTAGTCGTTGAGCGCCATGAGGTCGGCGGGGCCGATCCTCCAGCGCGCACCTGCGAGTAGACGCATGAGCGCATCTGACCGGCCGGGGTCGTTAATCGCGGTGAGGGTTGCGATGATGTCTTGGACTTCGGGGGTTTCTGTTAGCCCTTTCAGCCCAACGACTTCGACGGGAATCCCGAGTTCGCGCAACGTTTCGGCGTAGGTTTCTTGGTTGGAGCGGACGCGTGTGAGCACTGCGACGCTCGGCCATTCGCCCTTATTCGCGTAATAGTTGTTGCGTTCTTGCTGGATGGTGTGGGCGAGCGCTTCTGCTTCGTCACGTTCCAGGAGGTAGGAAGCGAGACGAACTTCTGCGTGTTCTGCGTGTTCGTGCGCACGCAGCGGTGAGACGTCGAGGGTCCCCTGCTGCGGCAGGGTGATCTCGCTTGCGGGTTGCCGGGCGCTGGAATGTTTCCCGCGCAGAGGGCTCGAGATGTGGTTCGCGGCGTCGAGGATGCTGTGTCCGTTGCGCCACGCGATGGTGAGCTCCATCTGCGGTGCAGGTATGCGGGATCCGTCGTCATCGATTTTGCTGAACCGGTGTTTGAAGGATTCGAGCTGTCCGGCTGAGGCTCCGCGGAATGAGTAAATAGCTTGGTTGGGGTCGCCGACCGCGGTGATGCAGTGGTTGCCGTTGCCGAAGAGTCGGTGGAACAGCTCCATTTGTGCGTGGGAGGTGTCCTGGAATTCGTCGAGGAGCACCACGGGGAAACGTTCTTTGTACGCTGCCGCGATGTCCGGAAAACCTGCCAACGTTACGGCGTGTTTGATGAGGTCGCCGAAGTCGAGCAGCGACTGTTCACGTTTGAGGGTTTGGTAGCGCCCAGCGAGGTCGGCGATGACTGCTTTGACGCGTAGGAGGTCGATGAGTGGGCTCGGCCGTTTTGTTTGCCCTGTGGGGCCGAAGGGTAGTTCCTCGATGCGGTCGGCGTGTTCCAATAGCCAGTCGATGGTTTCGGCTGGTTCGACGAGGTGTTCGGCAGCCTGACTTGAATATTCCAGAGATGCTTGAATGAGAGTCGCCTTGGCTCCGGTTACTTGGCTCAGGTCGCCGTCGTAGCTGTTAGCGACGCGGTTCATGAGCATCCATTGCTGTGCTTCGTCGATGAGTTGCGCGTCCGGTTCGATCCCGATTCGCATCCCGTGATCGCGTACGAGTGATTGCGCGAACGAGTGATAGGTCGAGATTTCTGGGCTCAGTCCGCTTTGGAGGCTTTCGATCTCTTCGCCAGTGGAGCGGCGGAGGTTTTCGAGGCGGCCTCGTACGCGTTCGGCCAGCTCACCGGCGGCTTTGCGAGTGAAGGTGAGCCCTAGGATCCCTTCGGGCTGGACTTTCTGGTTCGCGACAAGCCACAGGACGCGGTCGGTCATGGTTGCTGTTTTGCCTGACCCCGCGCCTGCTACTACGAGCAGTGGCGACATGTCCGCGGCGATGACCTCGGCTTGTTCGCTGGTTGGTTCGAAGGCTCCGAGGATTTCGGCAAGTTGGCTTGGCGTGTATTTTTCGGCGCTCATGGGTGTGTGACCTGCCTTCCAGAGGAGCAGAGTGGGCATGTTCCTGGGTTTGCGCAAGGGAAACCACCGGGCAGGTGCCGGGCAAGGAAGTCTGCGGCAGACATGATCGCGGCGGCTTCGCGCACTCTCTGCTCAGCGTCCGCGACGCTGTTGGTTTCGATGATGCTCTCTTGCGACCGCAGCGTGTATTTTTTGTTGCTGCCCAGTCCGACGATGCGTCCCTCGGAAGGTGAGTTTCGGTGCTCCTCAGGGATCTGTTCGATGTCTTTGAGCGCTCCGTGGATGACTGCGAGCTGGTAGGTGCGCAGCTGATCGTTGGTTTTGACAGCCTCGTGGGTTGGCGGATATTTCCCGGTTTTGAGGTCGGTTATGACAGGTCGCCCGTCTTCGGTCATGTCGATGCGGTCGATGGAGCCGCTGATCGAGATTGGATTCCGCTCGCCTTCAGCAGGCGGCAGAGGGACCTTGAAACCGTGTTCTTCTTTCGCGGATGGGCGTGGTCGGGTGGCGACGTACGAGCTGAATTTATGAAGCATCTGCTCTGCTCGTTCGTGTTCACGCTTGCTTTCCCAATCTGATTCGAAGGCAAGCTCTTCCCACGCACTGTTGAGTGCTTTCTTCATGGAGTCGAAGTTGGCTTCTGGGAAGCGTTCTGCGATTGCGTGGATGAGCGTTCCGAGTGAGCGCGCGAAGTCGGTCGGCCTGACGCCCCCAGAGGCATGCATGAACCAGGTTTGTGGGCGTTCGATGGCGTCTTCCACTTTGGATCCGGAGACTTTGATCTCGTGCCCGGGTGCGGTGACGGGGTTTTCCGAGCTGAGTGGTGCTAGCCCCCACCATTCCTCTGGTGCAGCGCCGCGGACCGGTTCTTCGGTAGTGCTGAGGAATCCCAGCACGGTCGCGGCATCGTCGATGAGCTGTGCGGTGTCCCCTGCTTCTGCGGTGCGGCGCAGCATAGCGACGAGGGAGGCCAGGGTTGCTGGTCGTGGAACCTCGATAGGTTTAAGGCGGTCCGCGTGTGGGCCCCGCATCGCATCGATGAAGGTAGAAGGTGTGATGTCTTGGTCCATGACGGCCGTGACGTAGAGCTGTTCGCGGGCACGAGAGACAGCCGATGCGAGCTGGCGTAGTTCGTCGGTGCGCACTGCTTTGAGTTTGTCGGCCACGGTGGTGCTGTGGAGTGTTGCCGGCCCGTATTCCAGTACGGCCGCGAGGTCTTGTGACCGTAACAGTTGTCCTCGAAGCCCAGTGGAAGGCCAAACGCCTTCTTGTAGGCCGGCAATGATGACTGTGTTGTATTCGGTTCCAGCAGCGGCTGCGGGGGTGAGTACTTTGACTCGTCCGCTCGATGAGCCTCGCTGGGCCAGGGAGTCCATGGGGATGTCGTGGTCTTCGAGGCTTTCGATGAACCGTACGACCGAACCTTTCGGGTTCTGTTCCGCGAACCTTTCGGCGGCTTGGAAGAGCGCCATGACGGCGTCGAGGTCGCGGTGTGCCCGGCTCGAACGCAGGCTCGTGCCGGAGAGGGCGGTGTCGCGCCAGGCTTCGGCCATGCGCGCGTTCTCCCACAGTGACCAGAGCACGGTTGCTGGGGTTGTCGGCCCCGCGAGGTGTTCGCGGGTTGCGGTGATCATCCCTTTGAGGCGCAGCGCTGCATATCCTGCGGCGCCCCAGCGCTGGTACTCCTCTTCGGTGTAGTCGGCGTCCAGTAGGTTTCCGAGGAGCTCGTCGCTCGTCGGCGGTTTGAGGTGTGTGCCTTCTTTGTTGTTGTATAGGTGGGCGTTCATGAGCCGGTCGTGGCCGAGCAGGTCTTGGCGGATCCGGCGGATGTCGATGCTGGTCACCGCACCGTAGCGCCCCAGCAGGAGACGTTCCACGCTCGCTGCGCGCGCCGCGTTGACCTTGTTTGCTTCACGGCTTGTGTTCCGTGGCCCAAGCTCAGCTGGTCGCATTGCCATGCGAGCCAGTTCAAGCAGCGGCGCTACCGCGGCTTCTTCTTTGAGCGGCCGTGACGCTGGTGGCAGCTCGGTCGCGATGCCGTTGAGTTCGAGGGCACGCGCTAGCCGGGAAACGTGTTCCTGGTTGCGGGCGATGACCGCGATCTCTTCGTATGGAACGGCTCTGCGCAGGTGGGTGTCGATCACGTGGCGCGCCACCAAACGGTGTTCGTCAGCAACGCTCGAGACTAGTGAAATATCGGCCGTTGCGTCGAAGCTTGCTTCGTGCGATTGCCGTAGGGCGTCGGCGCCGATCGCGGGTAGCCGGTTCACGATGGCACGGTAGACGCTGTGGATGCCGCGGCTCATCCTCGTAGGGGTTTCAAGCACCGTCACGGCATGATCGCCAGTGTGTTGCTTTGCAGCCGCCATGAGTTCGTCGACGAGGTCTGCCCGGGCACCGCGAAAACCTTGAACGACGGTATCGGGGCATGCCAGTGCGATCACGTCTCGCGCACCGGCGTTGGATGGTGTTTGCATCAACAAGTTGATGAGGCGGTGTTGTGATGGGGTCGCTTCTTGGGCATCATCCACAATCACAAGCTCGAGGCCAGCTAAGAACTTCTCGGCGAACTCGGTGTCTGATTCCAGGACTGCGATCGCCTGCATCGTGAGCTCAGCTGGTGCGAACGCTTCTGCATGCTGCAGGCTCGCGACGTCACGGAACTCTTGGAGGAATTGCGCCGCGGCCTCCCATTCTGGGACATCCAGTTCACGTCCAGCGCCAAGGATTTCTTCCGTGCTTGCACTGAATTCGTCTGCGCGGTCCATAAACTCGCGCAGTTCGCCACGGAAGCCTCGAGTTCGAGGAGCATCCCCTAACGATTCCGGCCAGGCGGGCCCTCCACCATTCTTCTGGTGGCCATCCAGCAGTTCTTCGATGAGTGTGTCTTGCTCGGCGCCGCTCAAGAGTCTCGGTGCCGTTGCTACACCCGGAAGAGCCCCTGCTTCCCAGGCTTGTGAAAGCAGGTCATACGCGAACCCGGAGAAGGTACGGATCACTGGGGCCGAGAACGTGATGTTGCTCCGCAGCGCTAGCTGATCGCGCAACCTGTTAGCTGCGGCGCGGTTAGGGACCAGGATGATACCGGCGCTCGCGTCCATGCCTTCATGGAGCCTGTGAACCATAAGGCTCAAAGCGAGCTCGGTCTTCCCTGTTCCCGGCTCCCCTAGGACTACGCGGGGCCCACAGCCCGGTTTCTTTACATGCTCCGGGATCTCTACCCATTCCGGAACTTCACGTGGGTCTTGTTCTAGCATCCCGGTTCCTCCGCCACATCACTTGCAACCAAAGCTTCAATCTGAGCGGTCTGAGCCCGCAGTTCGCTCCATTCGCGATCATCCGGAACCCAAAACGCAGCTTTGTTCACCCCGCGTGCACCGTATGGGGTGCCCTCAGTATCCCAGTGTTTCTGAGCCCGCTCTAGTAGTTCAGGGATCAAGCCACCGTCAGTCCGCACGTGTCGCCACCACGGGATGCCTTCGGGCGCGTTGCGCATCGCTGCTGCCGCGCGCCGCGCATTCGAAAGCCCGAGCCATGCCGCAACTGTTCCATACGCGACCACCTTGCCAGCAGGGCATGCTTCCAAAACCCGGAACACTGCTTCGTCCACTACCTCCGGGTCGCGACGGCCGGCGGCAGACAGCAGAACGCGATACGCATTCGCGCCGCACTCTTGCGTACTGCCCTCTTGCGTGCTGCCCTCTTGCGTGCTGCCCACACGCGAACTTCCCTCATGTGAACAGCCCTCACGCGAACTGCCTTGATGCGCCTCGCTCATCGCGACCTCCTATCCCCGCTCCGCCTGTATTTACACTGCATCATAGGGGTCTGACAGTTTGAAAATCACCCCTGAAAATCACTCTGGAACTAACCCCTGAAGCTAACCCCTGAAACCAGCCCCCAGACAGCACCCCAGGTAGGTTAGATACATGACCTCACAAACCGGCGAGAACGCACCGTACCCATGGCATGAACTTCCGCGGGCGGCATTCGACCTTGAAACGACGTCCGCGAATCCCCGCGAGGCCCGCATCGTGTCCGCGAACATCAGCATCATCAACGGCAAAGCTGAGCTGATGCAGTCGCATAACTGGCTTGTTAACCCGGGCGTCCCTATCCCGCCGGAGACCACGGAGATCCACGGCATCAGCGACTCCGATGTCCAGGCCAACGGACGCGACCCTCAAGAGGCCACGCGTGAGATCTCGGAACTGTTGTCGCAGCTGTTCCAGACCATGCCGGTGATCGCGTTCAACGCTCCCTATGACTTCACGGTTCTCCACGCGGAGGCACAGCGCCACGGGATCGAAACCATCAACGCGAGCCCGGTCATCGACCCGCTGGTTCTGGACCGCAAACTGGACCGTTTCCGCCGGGGCAAGCGAACCCTGACTGTCATGAGCGAGTTCTACAACGTCCCGTTGCATAACGCTCACTCGGCGGATGCGGATGCACTCGCCGCTGTCGGTGTGGCCGATGAGATTGCCCGCCGCTACCCTGCCGAGGTTCAGATCGATCCGTTGCTTTTGCATTCGCAGCAGGTTCAGTGGCATCAGGAATGGGCCGCAAACTTCCAGGACTTCCTGCGGCGAAAGAACCCGACGGCCCGCGTTGACGGGAGCTGGCCACTCACGTTCACTTCGCGGGATTAGGCGGGACTAGAGGCCCGCCGCGCCGGCGTCCAGTAGCGCTTGCGCGGCACGCCGGCCCATTTCTTGCGCCTGGGTCAGGGAGCCCACGCCCTGGATTTCGATGCGGCCCGCGGCTCGTTGTCGGAGCGTGCGTGATCCGTTGGTTACGAGGGCGTTGACGGCCACGCGGACTACGCTACCCGCACGTGCGCTACCTGTACCTGCGGCCCCGCTAGCTGGCACTTCAGTTCCGGTTGCGAGGCACCCGATGGGCGCCTTGACGTGCCCGCCCAAGCACTCTGCGCCTTCCACGTACTCTGCTTCCTCCAAGCACTCTGAGACGGCGGATTCGCACGCAAGCAGCACATCGTCGGTTGTCAGTTGGTTGTCGCGTTCTCGCTCTCGCGCGCTTTCAATACTCCAACCGGCCGGAGCGGCCTGGAGCGGCGCAGGCATGAGCACGCCAACATCAATAGCCTCAGCGACCAAGCGACCCAGGCCAGCCTCGACAGCATCGTGCAGGCTCATGACAGCCCACTGCACTCCCTGCTCGCCACCGGCACGCTTCAAGGCATCCAGCTCGTTTTCGCCAGCATCGGGAACGCACAACGTAACCCGCGCATCGGGCCGCGCAATCTGTAGTTGTGCCTGCCGCAAACGCGTAGCAGTGAGGATGCGAACCCCAGTTTCAAGGCCGTCGATGGTCGTGGCGGCTGAGCGCGTGAACTCACCTTGCACCCCGAGCCAGATGAGCGCGTCCCGGGCGTCACCGCGACGCTGAAGCTCGGTGTCCAGATCCTCATTTTTCTTCATGGGCTCATGATCCCACGCCGCGAGCACACAAGCCTTGCTATGCACTTTCTAATGCGGTTGATACATTCCTCCGGTACATTGGTTGCGACGCATGCAGTACCTGCCCCGGGGCGGAAGGATGTTTCTATGGTGACTCAGCCCGCACGCCGAATGCCTCGAGACGAACGCCGTGCACAGTTGATGAGCGTTGCGCAACGTACATTCTCTAAGCACGGCTATTTCGCGGCTTCGATGGATCTGATCGCAGAGAACGCGGGGGTTTCCAAACCGGTTTTGTATCAGCACTTCCCGAGCAAGCTGGATCTGTACAGCGCGTTGCTTGAGAATGAGCTCGCTAACCTCGTGGTCACGGTGCGTGAGGCGTTGAACTCGTCGGATGATCCATTCACGATGGTTCGCTCAACTGTTGAGGCGTACTTCAATTTCGTGGCGCGTGAGGGTTCTGCTCATGAGCTCGTGTTTGAGTCTGATTTGTCTCATGACACCACAATTGCGCGGCGTTTGAGGAAGTTCCGCGACACGATCGGCCGTGAGATTGGCGAGAAAGTCGCGCAGTACACGTCGTTGGATTCGTTTGAAGCAACCTATGTGGGTCTCACGGTGACGGCGGCGGCGGAACGTGCCGCGGGCTTGTGGCAGCTCAAGCCTGAGGAGATGACGCGGGAGCGTGCCTGCGAGTTGGTGTGGCGCTTAGCTTGGCGCGGAATTGACGGTTATTTGGACGACGCCGCGGGCACCGATGCCGTAACGTAGTCAGCAAGTACGCAACTCACTTCAGATGGGGTGGGTTTCACGGCTCTCACGGTCGCTTTGTTGTGGCTGTGGGTTTGAGGCGAAAGGTTCTTCTGATGGAAATCCGTATTGGTGTGAAGCATGTGGCTCGCGAGGTTGGCCTGGAAACTGATGCCAGCTATGACGATGTGGTTGCTCAGGTTGAAGAGGCCGTCAAGAACGGTTCGCTGTTGCAGCTGACCGGCGTTAAGGGCCGCAAGATCGCTGTTCCGGGCGACTCGATTGCATATGTTGATTTCGATGGTCGCCGCCCAGGCCCTGTTGGTTTCGCTCACCAGGCCAAGTAGGCGCTAGCAGTTCTGGCTCAGTAGTTTTCGTTTGAGTGGGGTGGAAGGCCGTTGCGGCCTTCCACCCCACTCGCGTTTCCGGCGGAAGCATGTTCCGCATCGTGGCAGCGGCAGCCGTTTCGCCATCGTCATCCTTGCCGCGGCTCAGCTATGCCATAGACTGGAGGGGTACCTGGGACGCCCGGTCGCGTTTGTGTTGTTCAGTATGTTGCTGCGTTGTCAGTATTTTTCTCCACGTTTTCGTGCGATCGGCTATCCCCCGGCCCGCCTCGACCTGCTGTTGAGTGTGGATTGTTTCGCGGGTTCTGCGTGTGGAGCGGAATCGCGTTGATTCACCGGCAGCCATTCTGCGCGGCCGCTACTGAGGTTGTAGCGCCGCGGCGTGGTTGTAGCTCCGCGATGTTGAGGCTAACGAGAGAGAATTGAATGACTGAAACCACTCAGCAGACTTTTGCTGATTTTGATGTGGATGCTCGCATTGTTGAGGCTTTGGCTTCCAAGGGTATTGAGCATCCGTTCCCTATTCAGGCGATGACGTTGCCTGTTGCTTTGGCTGGCCATGACATTATTGGCCAGGCGCAGACCGGTACGGGTAAGACCCTCGGTTTTGGTATTCCTGCCCTGCAGCGTGTTGTTGCTCCGGGTGAGGATGGTTATGAGGATTTGCCGCATCCGGGTGCTCCGCAGGCTTTGATTGTTGCGCCTACGCGTGAGCTGGCTGTCCAGGTTGCGGATGATCTGACCCTGGCTGCGTCGAAGCGTTCGGTGCGCATCGCCACGATTTATGGTGGCCGCGCGTATGAGCCGCAGATTGAGCAGTTGGCTAAGGGTGTCGACGTGGTGGTCGGTACGCCTGGCCGCTTGATTGATTTGAATCGTCAGCGTCACTTGAATTTGTCTGCGGTGCGGATTGTTGTTTTGGATGAGGCTGACGAGATGCTGGATCTGGGCTTCCTGCCGGATGTTGAGCGTCTGATTGCGGCTGTTCCTGAGGTCCGCCAGACCATGCTGTTCTCTGCGACGATGCCTGGCCCTGTTATTTCGATGGCCCGCCGCTACATGTCGAAGCCGACGCATATCCGGGCGTCGAGCCCGGATGATTCTGAGAACATCACGAAGAAGGACATCCGCCAGTTGGTGTACCGTGCACACCAGCTGGATAAGGATGAGGTTGTTGCGCGTGTGTTGCAGGCTGAGGGCCGTGGCCGCACGATTATTTTCACGCGGACTAAGCGTCAGGCTGCTCGGATGGCTGAGGAGCTCATGGATCGTGGGTTCGCGGCGGGTGCTCTGCATGGTGATTTGGGGCAGGGTGCTCGTGAGCAGGCGCTGCGTGCGTTCCGTAATAACAAGGTCGATGTGCTGGTTGCGACGGACGTTGCTGCTCGCGGTATCGATGTTGAGGATGTCACGCACGTGATTAACCTGCACTGCCCGGATGATGAGAAGACGTATCTGCACCGTGTGGGCCGTACGGGCCGCGCTGGTCAGAAGGGTACGGCGATCACGTTCGTGGACTGGGAGGATGTTCCTCGCTGGGGCTTGATCAATAAGGCTTTGGGCCTCGATTATGAGGAGCCTCGCGAGACGTATTCCTCTTCGCCTCACTTGTTCGAGGATTTGAACATTCCTAAGGGCACGAAGGGCCGTTTGCCTCGCGACAAGCGCGTTTTGGCTGGCCTGGATGCCGAACGTGTTGAGGACCTCGGCGGCCCCGATTCGCGTAAGTCGCGCGGCGGCCGTTCCGGTGGTCGTGGCGGACGTGGTGGACGTGGCGGACGTGGCCGTGGTGAGCGAAGCAGCGAGCGCGGTGGCCGTGGCGAGCGTTCCGGTTCTGGCCGCGGTGGCCGTCAGCGTCGTCGTACGCGTTCTGGTGACGGCTCGGATGCTTCGCAGCAGGGCTCACAGCAGGGCAAGGATGCGCAGGCTGACAAGGGTCAGCGTGGTTCAGCGTCCGATGCGGGCTCAGCTGAGTCTGGATCGCAACGTTCGCGTGGCGAGGGCCGTTCGCGCCGCCGTTCGGGTGGCCGTCAGCGTCGCCGCACTCGTTCCGGCGAGGGCGCTGAATAAGGCTAGGTAGCTCCCCTAGCAGCGCCTACTAACTCAGCGGCTCCTGCTAACTTAGCGGCGCCTACTAACTCAGCGCAGCCATTCTGCCGGTAGCCCGGCGGTGTAGGCGCTGCGGTTGTGGGGTGCGGCTTGCTCGAGGATTTTTTGTAGCTGTTCCGGCTCGGTGAGGTTTTCACCGAGCCGGTTCGGTTTTCCGGTGCCGTGATAGTCAGAGGAGCCGGTGATGATGAGGTCGCGTTCGCGGGCCACGTCGTGGAGCCATGCGCGGCCAGTTTCGTTGTTGTCGCGGTGATAGATTTCAACGCCCGCAAGCCCGGCGTCGACGCAGTCTTCGAGGTCGGCGTGGCGGATCACGCGGCCGCGTGCGGGTGCGGCGGGGTGTGCCATGACCGGTACTCCCCCGGCGGCGCGGATCATCTCGACCGCAGCAACGGGGCTTGGCGCGGGCTGATCAACGTAGTAGCGGCTCTTGCTCGAGAGCATGTCAGCGAATGCGGCGCTGCGGTCCGGGACGATGTTGGCGGCCACGAGCGCATCGGCGATGTGCGGGCGGCCGATCGTCGCGCCGTCGGATGTTTGCGCGAGGACGTCTTCCCATGTGATCGGGAAGTCTACTCCGAGCCGTTCAACGATCATCTGGGCTCGCACCACGCGGGAATCACGCTGATCAGCCATCGCGGCCACAAGTGCGGCATCCTCAGGGTCCGGCATGTAAGCGAGCATGTGCACCGTGACTCCGGTATCCGGGACTCGGCAGCTGATCTCGATGCCGCCAACCCAGCCCATACCCAGCTCGAGCGCGGCTGAGCGGGCCGCGTCCCAGCCGTCAACCGCATCGTGATCCGTGAGAGCCACGATGTCCAGGCCAGCCTGGTGGGCCTGTTTGATGACGTCTTGTGGGGATTCGGTGCCGTCGGAAACCCACGAATGAGTGTGAAGATCGATGCGCATGAACCACAGCTTACGACAGGACACGCACATTTCGGGATGAAACTGTCAGACCCTAATGACACGATAGAGGGGTGACTAACGAGACATCTGATTCGCAGTTCCCTGCCCAGCCTTCCGCCGCAGCCTCTGCGGGCGCGGGTTCTGAGCAGCCTATTGAGGAAAGGGTTAACAACCGTTCCATGCGTCCTAATTCTGAAGCTTTCCGCGAGTTCATGGCGTCGAACTGGGCAGAAGCGGATCACTCGGTGACCCGCGCGGCCTCGGCTGACTACGCCGCCAAACGCCGTGCCGCGTTGTCCGCACTGTTCCCGGGTGAGCGCCTGGTGCTTCCGGCGGGCCCGCTCAAGGTACGTTCGAATGACACCGATTACCGTTTCCGCCCACACTCGGGTTTCGCCCACATGACCGGGCTGGGCACTGATCAAGAGCCGGATGCGGTCTTGGTCATGGAGCCTGTTGAAGAAGGCAAGGGCGATGATGGCTCGCAGCACGTCTCGACCCTGTACTTCCGCCCTATGGCTGGCCGCGATTCCAAGGAGTTCTACTCCAACGCCCGCACGGGTGAGTTCTGGATTGGTGCCCGCCACACGCTCGAGACCATGGCGACCCAAACGGGCCTGCCGACCGAGCACATGGACCTCAAGCTCGAGGACGCGATCACTGAGAACGCGGGCCTCCCGGCGCTCGGCGGTGTGAGTGTACGCGTGGTTCGTAACGTGGACCAGGTTGTGGATGCGCTCATCGACACGTCCCGCATCAACACCGGCTTCACCGACCTCGACGCCGAGGACAAGAAGGACGCCAAGCTCACCGAAGCACTGTCTGAGCTGCGACTCATCAAGGATGAGTGGGAAGTCGAACAGATGCGTGAGGCCGTTGCTGCTACTGCGTCTGGCTTTGAGAACATCATCGCTAACCTCTCCCGCGCGGTAGACCACAAGCGCGGCGAGCGCGTCGTGGAGACCTCGTTCTTTGCGCGTGCACGTGAAGAGGGCAACGACCTCGGCTACGACACGATCGCGGCCTCGGGCAACAACGCGACCACTCTGCACTGGATCCGCAACGACGGCCAGGTGAACTCGGGTGAGCTGTTGCTGGTTGATGCCGGTGTTGAGGTTGATTCGCTCTACACGGCCGATGTGACCCGCACTGTGCCGGTGGATGGCACGTTCACGCCGATCCAGCGCAAGATTTATGAAGCGGTTCTGGATGCTGCGGATCAGGCGTTCGCAATCGTCAAGCCGGGCATCACGTTCCGTATGATCCACGACAAGGCTGCCGCTGTTTTGGCCGAACACCTCGATGAGTGGGGTCTACTGCCGGTCAGCGCTGAGGAAGCGGTCAAGCCGTCGGGTCAGCAGCATCGCCGCTGGATGCCGCACGGTGTGAGCCACCACCTCGGCTTGGATGTTCACGACTGCGCGCAGGCACGTCAGGAGCTCTACCAGGACGGCATCGTTCAGGAAGGCATGATCTTCACGATCGAACCGGGCCTGTACTTCAAAGCTGAAGACCTCGCCGTACCTGAGGAATACCGCGGCATCGGTGTGCGCATCGAGGACGACATCCTCGTCACCGCCGACGGCGCCGAGTCCCTCACCAAGGACATCCCACGCACCGTCGACGAAGTTGAGGCCTGGCTCAAGCGCGGCTAGGCAGCGCAACTAAGCAGCGCGGCCTGCGGCGACAGCCGCGAAGCACTGCTGAGCCACAAGAAAGCCGGGCGCAGACCAAGAAATATAGGTCTGCGCCCGGCTTTCTGTATTCCGGCTATTTCACCACCGGCTACTTGGCTTCCGGCTTATCCGTTCCCGAATTGTCGGCCTCGGGTTCTTCGGCTTCGGGTTGCTCCGGTTCCGGTGTAGCTTCCTCGCGCTTCTGAGCCTCAAGGTCCTCACGACGGACACCAAAGCGCGGGCGACCATCCTCAAGATCCGCATAGAACGGATCACGCGAAGCCCTCGACCCCGCCTCGGACGGTTTCTCCGCCTCAGACGACGCACCGCCGCTGACGCCACCGTACTGGCCAGCATTCCCGGTAGGGCTCCCGTCAACGTTAGCCCGGCCAAAATCACCCTGGCCGTAGCCGCCACCCTGATAGCCACCACCCTGGCCGTAACCACCGCCATGGTAACCGCCGCCCTGGCTGTAGTTTCCAGCTTCGTTGACTGGCAACGAAACCGGACGATCCTGCAACTTACGCAGCAACGCCTGGGCCTGGCCAGCGACCTGCGGGTTCACGATCACGTCCCAGCTCGCCGGCAAAACCTGGCGGGTGGACGCGAAGTCTCGTTTCCCGCGGCGCAACGCGTACTGGATGATTCCGAAAATCATCCACATTACGGCACCGATCAGCAGAGCCGCCAGCACGACCGTCGCGATGTTGACCCCCTGCGGCGAGAACAGCATCATGATGAGTCCGAAGAACAGACCCATCATCGCGCCCTGCATCGCCCCCTGAAGAGCGACCTTAGGGTAGGTCAGCTTGCCGGACACCCGCTCAACCAGTTTGAGGTCGTTTCCGATAATGGAGACGTTTTTGACTGGGAAGTCGTTATCCGCGAGGAAATCGACCACCTTCTGGGCGTCCTGGTAGTCGCTGTAGCGCCCCAAGACCGGCCCCCGAGGAATGGTCATGAACATGTTGCCTAGGCCGTCCGGTGTAGCTGTCATACCCCCAATTTACTCCGCTATCCCGTGCTTGGCTTTAGTTATCCTGGGAAGTATGCCAACAGCTGAGTTTTCTGACCGTTCGCGCCTTTCCGAGCGTGTGCGCCGCGCTCTCTCGTCCGTTCAGGACCCGGAGTTGCGCCGCCCGCTCGCGGACCTCGGGATGCTCAGCGACGTCACCGTCACCGATGACGGCCGCGTGAGCGTCACGGTCAAGCTCACCGTTGAAGGTTGCCCCATGAAGTCGCGCATCGCTGACGACGTTGAGGCCGCTGCCCGCACGGTTGATGGGGTGTCCGATGTGGATGTCACTTTGGACGTCATGTCGCCTCAGGAGCGGGCCGAACTGGTGGGCTCACTCAAGCGCACGGGCTCGCCTCTCACGAAGCCGGACACGCTCACCCGCATCATCGCAGTCGCGTCCGGAAAGGGCGGGGTCGGGAAGTCGGCCGTCACTGTGAACCTGGCGGCGGCGTTGGCCGCTGAGGGTTACAAAGTCGGCGTGATTGACGCGGATGTCTTGGGCTTCTCGGTCCCGGGGCTCATGGGTGTCACAGACAAGCCGACCCGCGTCGACGACCTCATCTTGCCGCCAGTCGCGCACGGCGTGAAGGTCATGTCGATCGGCATGTTCTTAGACAGCAATCAGCCTGTCATGTGGCGCGGCCCGATGTTGCACCGCGCGCTGGAGCAGTTCGTGAACGAGGTTCATTTCGGCGACCTCGATTTCCTGCTCCTCGACCTGCCTCCAGGCACGGGCGACGTCGCGATCTCTGTCGGCCAGTTACTCCCTCACGCTGGTGTACTCGTGGTCACGACCCCTCAGGCAGCCGCGGCGGAGGTTGCCGAGCGTGCCGGCGCGATGGCGCATCAGGTTGGCCAGAAGGTGCTCGGCGTGGTCGAAAACATGTCTTTCATGCGGATGCCGGACGGTAGCGTGTCCCACATTTTCGGTTCCGGTGGCGGCGAGCTGGTCGCCCAGCATCTAAGCGAGCAGGTGGGCTATCCGGTTGAGGTTCGCGCGCAGATCCCGCTCGAGGAGAGGCTGCGGATCGGCTCGGATGAAGGCACTCCGGTCGTGTTGAGCTCGGAGCCTTCAGAAGCGGCCGATGCGTTGCGGGCCCTGGCACGCGAACTCGCCTCGGCGCCGCGTGGGCTTGCAGGCAAGCCGCTCGGCGTCACGCCGAGGTAAACCACACTGAGGTAAACACCTTGAGGTAAACACCCGCTGTCCTCCCCGGCTAGAGGGCCAACTCAGGTCGCTTCGTCGTCGAACGGCGCCGGTTCATCGGCCGGTAGCAGGTCTTGCGCCGCGACGTTCGGGAGGCCTTGCGGTTTCCACTGCGAAGCCGCAGGCTGTGCGGGAGCTGCTGGCGCGTCGTCGTCTTCAAAGAGAGCGTCGCGGATGATCTTGCGGGGATCGTATTGCCGCGGATCAAGTTTGCGCCAGTCGACATCGTTGACTTCATCGCCCATTTCCTCTTGGAAACGTTCCTTAGCGGTGCTCGCGTAATTGCGGATGCCCTTGATGAAGTCGGCGAGTTTTCGGGTGTACTCGGGTAGCTTATCTGGCCCGAGGATCACAACGGCAAGAATCCCCAAAATCAGGAACTCTGCACCATTAATTCCAAAAAACTCCACGCCCGAAGTTTACCTGTTCACACGATGCTTACGAATCTGACACGAATCCGTTGGCCAATCAGCGGGGCTCCATGAGGCGAGCGAAACCACGGCTGAGCCGTTCAAGACCACCTGCGCGCGAGGCGTCGAGGTCACGGATCTTGTCAGTCGCCTGCGCGCGGACTTGATGCACGAGCAGCTTCTCGTGAATGTATGGCAGATCCGCCGCGATCACGAAGCGCGCGCTGTCCGTGCTCAGCTCGGATTTCCACCGTGGCCCCATGCCGTCCCGCAACTCAAGGATCGCGGGGTTACTCGCTTCTGCGTCTTCCGATTCGATGCGGCTCTGCGTGGATCCGCTACTCGCTTCACGGGATTCAACGATCACCACTGTTCCCGCAGGCGAGTGGTAGGTCTGCCGGAGTTCGTACGTGGTTCCGATGTGCCGGCCCGATGCGCTTTGCCACGTGAATCCGATGGTGCGCAGGTCGGTGCACAACCAGCCCGCGCGCCGAAGGTTCGAGATTTCATCCGAACTGAGCGGCTCGCCGTCCTCTGTGAAGTGGGAGGCGGATGTCGAAACCGGTTGAGGTTCCCGGACTCCCCCGGCAATCCACGCTGCTACGACCACGCCCACCATGACGGAGAACGTCACCAAGGCACCAATGAGCGGAACCCAACGGGTTGCACGCGGGCGTACCGCGCCATCCTGAAAACTGGAGCTGTGTGGAGGGGCTTCCTGGGAGGTATCGCGTTCATTGTCGCTCATATACCTCTATGCCACCTCCTTGCTCGGAACCGGATTTAAGACTGGCACGCCTACAACTGGCCTCACCAAATGAGGCCGTGCAGGAACATGATTCACTCCTATTTTGCCGTGTTCACCTGAGCGAAACCTGGTAACAGACTCAAGGGAAACTGCTTAATGAACGCGGTTTGCTTCACGTGCTGGTGCGCGTTGAAGTCCAACCCGAGCGACGGCATAAGATGTCTAAGAAACCCTTGCCGCTACGCGGCGCTCCCGATTCGATCCCGAAGGAACATCAGTGTCAGTTTCAAAGCACAGCAGCTGGTCTTACACAGAGGCCCTCCCCCTCGAGGATGCTGTGCTGACTTCCGCGCGTAGCCGTGGACAAGAGCTCGGCGTCGAGCCGGTCACCCCGACCGTTGGGCAACTGATCACCGTGCTCACCGCGAACGCGCACGTCGAAGCCGCGGTCGAGGTCGGCACGGGTGTGGGTGTGAGCTCGCTGTCGATTCTGCGTGGTATGGCGCCTGATGGGGTCCTCACCACGATCGACAAAGACTACGATCACTTGGACGCCGCACGCTACGCCTTCAAGGACGAGAAACTCCCGAGCCGCCAGGTCCGGACCATCAACGGCCGCAGCCAGGAAGTCCTCCCTCGGCTCGCGGACGCGTCCTATAACTTGGTTTTGCTCGATGGCGACCCGAACCGGGTAGCGAAAGAATCAGTTGAAGCGCTACGGCTTCTGGCTCCAGGCGGACTCTTGATCGTCAACGACGCGCTCGATTCAGACCGCGTCCCTGCTCCCGCTGTACGCAAGCCGTCGACGATCGCGGCACGTAAAGCGCAACGCTGGCTTCGTGACCACGAGGACGTGTTCTCCGTAACGATCCCGTCCGGGACCGGCGTCATGTTGGCCGTCAAGAAACGCTAAACGCCACGACGTACCGAAGCGAGAATTAACGAGTGAGCGCGCCCACCGCTGTGGTAGGCGCGCTCACTCGTTACAGAAAAGTTTTGCGCTGTACGAAAACTTTGTTCTGTTCGAAAGATTTATTCGGTTACGCCGACGAGAGCATCACGCATGGCAACGGCTTCGTCGTCATTGATCTCCAGGACCAGGCGTCCGCCGCCTTCGATCGGAACCCGCATAATGAGGCTCCGGCCCTCTTTAACAACTTCCAGCGGACCGTCGCCGGTACGTGGTTTCATCGCAGCCATACTCGTGCGCTCCTCATGTTCCAATGGGGTACCGCTGACCCCAGTAAAGTACGAGCCCCTTCAGGGTTAACAGCATTATCCCAGATAACCTGCGTCACAACCAATCGGAGGATGCCCTGACGTGCCCGTTTCTAGCTTTTGATGCCGGTCGCACCCGCTAGAGATTACTTGCTTGATGCTGTTCGAGAGGCCCCGGAACGCAACTGCGCATTCTCGGCTTCTAACGCCTCGATCCGCATGGCCAACGCGTCGAGCACTTCATCCGTGACATCGCATCGATACCCTCGGAAGGCAACAGGCAGACGCAACGCATCAACGTCGCCGCCACGCGGATTCTCCGGCAACACAACTGGCGGCAGCACCGGATCTGGTTCCGGCAACCCCACCATCGGCGGCGTGTCATCTAGCGGAGTAACGCGCCCATTTGACCGCGGATACACAGCCACAGCGATCGCGGCAGCGGCAATCACCGCAATAAACACCACTAACAAAGGCATCGGATAACCCTCACCTGCAGCTGAAGCTGCCTCGACATCAGGCCTGGCTGCGTACTCGAGCTCACAGCGCCGAGTTAGCTTTCGCCAGGTTAGTTTTCTCTAGGATATGCCGTTCAGTCTTGCGCGTCTTCTGGGGCGCCACCCGGGCGGCGCGCGTGAACCGTCGCGAATTCAACGGCCTCAGCGATGTCGTCAGTGACCAGCGGGCGCTGAACATCCGCTTCACCGATGGTTCCGCGCTCAAGCAGAACCTGTTCCATCCATTCAAGGAGCGGGCCCCAAAAATCCTTACCGATCAGTGCGATCGGATAGCTACCGATCTTCTGCGTCTGGCACAGAGTCATGATCTCGAAAAGCTCATCGAGCGTACCCACGCCTCCAGGCATCACGACGCAACCGTCCGTGTACTTCACGAACGTCACCTTGCGGCTAAAGAAGTAATGGAATGGGACAGGGGTGTCTACCCACGCGTTGAAGCCGGTCTCGAACGGCAGGTTGATGCCCAACCCCACCGAGCGGCCCCCGGCTTCAGCAGCGCCGCGATTCGCGCCCTCCATAGTTCCTGGCCCACCGCCCGTCACCACGGCATAGCCAGCCTCAGCGAGTCTGCGGCCGACATCACGCGCAGCCTCATACTCTTGCGTGCCTTCACCAAGGCGCGCTGAACCGAACACGGCAATCGCCCCGCCGAGTTCATTCAACGTGTCGTACGCGGTCACGAACTCAGACTGCATGCGCAGAACGCGCCACGCCTCGCGGCCACGGTCAATCGGCGAAGACCGCTTGAGCATGTCGCGGTCAAAATGATCCGCTTGTCGACGGCCCGGAAGCGGAACCTCGGAGTGCGAAGGATCAAACGGTAGACGGTTAGAGGTGGTCATAATGCAACCCTAACCAGGCCGCGGAGCTCCGGGGCACTGAAACGACACCCCGACGAGCGAGAAGTTGATGAACTGTAGGTAAATAAGGGTCCGTGGGGCGTCACCCGTAGCCGCCATATGTCGACACATGTCCACCGTTCACAGGAAAATCCATACACAATCACTAAAAATCCACACCAAGTTGATACAAGTCACACAAAAACTGCTATTTTGTTTTCATGACATCAACAGTTGAGACGGATACCACACCCGTTGTTTCCCTCAAAGAGGTCAACAAACACTACGGCCCACTTCACGTCCTGCGCGACATCAACCTAGACGTCCACCGCGGTGAAGTGGTTGTCGTCCTCGGCCCTTCTGGCTCCGGTAAGTCCACGATGTGCCGGACGATCAACCGCCTCGAAACCATCGACAACGGTGAGATCCTCATCAACGGCAAGAAGCTTCCTCAGGAAGGCAAGGCGCTCGCCAAGCTACGTGCCGACGTCGGAATGGTTTTCCAGTCCTTCAACCTCTTCGCCAACAAGACCATTCAGGACAACGTGACCCTCGGCCCCGTCAAGGTTCGCGGCGTCAAGCCTGCTGAAGCGAAGAAGGAAGCCCTCGAACTGCTCAACCGAGTGGGTGTGGGCAACCAAGCCAACAAGATGCCATCGCAGCTTTCCGGCGGTCAGCAGCAGCGCGTCGCCATCGCCCGCGCACTGGCCATGAAGCCTGAAGTCATGCTCTTCGACGAACCTACCTCGGCACTCGACCCCGAGATGATCACCGAAGTGCTCGACATCATGATCCAGCTCGCCAAGTCCGGCATGACGATGATCGTCGTGACCCACGAAATGGGCTTCGCCCGCAAAGCCGCAGACCGCATCGTGTTCATGGCAGACGGCGAAATCGTCGAAGAAGCAACCCCAGAAGAGTTCTTCACCAACCCGCAAACCGACCGGGCTAAAGACTTCCTCTCCAAGCTCATCACTCACTAACTCCCCACCCCGGGGGCCTAGAAAGGAAACACCCATGGCTTTCTCATTCACCCGCCGCGGTAAGCGCGCAAGCGCTGTATTCGCGACGCTCGCAGCAGCATCACTCGCTCTCACCGCATGCGGCGGTGGCGAAGGCGAAGCAGAGCACGTAGACCTCGACGCTAAGAAGGACGTCAAGATCGAAGGCTCGAAGACCTTCGACAAGATCTCCAAGGACGGCAAGGTCGTCATCGGCGTCAAGGAAGACCAGCCAGGCCTCGGCTACCTCGACGCCGCAAGCGGCGAGCGCTCCGGCTTCGACATCGAAATCGCCCGCTGGATGGCCGCTGAGCTCGGCATCGAATCCGACAAGATCGAATACAAGGTCGTGGACTCGGCAAACCGTGAGCAGGCGCTCTCCAACGGTGACGTTGACCTGTACGTCGGCACCTACTCGATCACCGACAAGCGCAAGCAGCAGGTCGGCTTCGTCGGCCCATACTTCCTGACCGGCCAGGGCCTGCTCGTCAAGAAGGACGACGACAGCATCAAGTCCGAAAAGGACCTCAAGGGCAAGACCGTATGCTCCGCAACCGGTTCGACCCCACTGCAGAACATTGAAGAAAACTTCAAGGACACCAAGGCCGTGGGTATGGACAAGTACTCGGCATGTGTCTCCGCCCTCATGGACGGAAACGTTGATGCTGTGACCACCGACCAGGCGATCCTGCTCGGCTACGCATCCAACGACCCAGACAACCTCAAGGTTGTCGGCGAGCCATTCACCGAGGAACGCTACGGCGTTGGTATCCCTAAGGGCGACACCGCGCTGTGCACCGCTCTGACCGAATCGCTGACCTCCGAGGACGGCAAGAAGACGTGGACCAAGATCTACGACGCAACTCTTGGTAAGTCCGGCACCGAGGTCGAACAGCCTGAGCCAGACAAGTGCAACTAAACCGCTGATCACGTTTACAGCGTGACATGGAGGAAGGCGGCTCGGGCGCTCAGAACTCGAGCCGCCTTTCCCATGAAAACAGCACACTCTGACCCTTCTGGTCAGCCCTACACAGATAAACCGGGCACGCAAAGCCCAGCAGCCCCCTCAGGCAGACAAGGAGCGCACACATGGACGCGCTAGCCGAGTTCTGGCGAGTACTCACCGACAACAGCGACATATACATCCGCGGTTTCAAGATGACTCTGTGGCTCTTCGTGGTCTCGGGCATCGGTTCCCTCATCCTCGGCACGATCGTCGGCGCGATGCGGGTCTCCCCCGTTCCTGTGATGCGCGCGGTAGGAACGTTCTACGTCAACGCGGTCCGTAACACCCCGCTGACGTTGATCCTCATGTTCTTCGCCCTCGGGTACCCCAAACTCGCATCAAGCAGCAGCTCAGTCCTACCCAAGCTGGACTTCGTTCAGCTCGCGATGGTCGGCCTGACCCTCTACACCGCGACCTACGTCGCGGAAGCTCTGCGTTCGGGTATCAACACCGTACCGTTGGGGCAAGCGGAAGCCGCCCGCGCCGTCGGGCTCACGTTCGGTCAGTCGATGACGCAGATCATCCTGCCGCAGGCTTTCCGCGCAACCGTGCCACCCATGTTCTCGGTGCTCATCGCGTTGCTGAAAAACACGACGGTCGCGGCAGCTTTCGGTGTGGTTGAGGCTGGAACGATCCGCCAGTACCTCTCGGAACGCTCCGAACCTCAGTTGCAGGGCCTCATCTGGGTCGCCATCATCTTCGTGGTGCTCGTGATGTTCCTGTCGATGCTGCAACGGTACTTCGAACGTAAGTGGAAGGTGGCATAACCATGGCGGCTTCAGTTCTCTACGACCAGCCTGGCCCACGCGCCAAAGTCCGCAACCGCATCCTCGCGGTCGCCACCATCCTGGTAGTTGCCGGGATTGTCTGGTTCATCATCAGCCAGTTCGCCGCGGCCGGTCAGTTCGCTCCGCAAAAGTGGGCGTTCCTTCAGTCCCCACGCATCGTGCAGGGCTTCGTGCAGGGCGCGCTCAACACTCTGACCGCGTTCGGGCTTGCTGCTGTGCTGTCGCTTGCGCTCGGATTCATCCTCGCGGTTGGGCGTCTTTCGGATCACGCATGGGTGCGTGCGATCTTCTCGTTCCTCGTTGAGACGTTCCGTGCGATCCCGCTGCTGATCCTCATGATGTTGCTCTACTACGGCCTCCCAACGATCGACATCAAGCTGACGCCGTTCACGGCTGTCGTGATCGCTCTGACCGCCTACAACGGGTCGGTTCTGGCGGAGGCGATCCGCGCAGGTGTTGTCTCGTTGCCGAAGGGGCAAGCGGAAGCCGCGTACGCCGTCGGTATGCGTAAGTACCAGGTCATGACCCTGATCTTGCTGCCGCAGGCCGTGAAGTCGATGCTGCCGGTCATCATCTCCCAGCTCGTTGTGGCTCTCAAGGACACCGCGCTTGGTTTCGTGATCACGTACCAGGAGCTGCTGTACCAGGTGAAGCTCATCGGCAACCAGATCTCCTACGGCTATCCGCTGATCCCTGCAGCGATCGTCGGCGCGGTCATGTACATCGGCTTGTGCCTCATCCTCTCCGGTGTTGCACGCTACGCCGAATACCGCATCAACAAGCAGCCAGGTACTAAGAAGGCTCGCGCGAAGATGGAAAGCGTCCAAGCCTCCTAACTGGGCAGCTTCCTAACTCCGCGGCCGTATAGTCCCGCGCGGGCGTTACGTCGATGCGCCGCGTGATTCCGCTGCGCCGCTTAGCTTGGCCATAACCGACCAGCTGGGTGGCGCATCGGCTGTTTAATGCCGGTTAGTTCGTGTGTGCCGTGTGACATACTTTGTCCGTGACTACTGATAATCAAGCATTTTCTCCGGTCCAGCGGCATCTGTTGACGGTGACGCTGATTCCGATGTTTATGACGCTTCTGAGCGTCTCGATTGTCAACGTCATTCTCCCGTCGATCAAGACGAGCCTGGGCGCAGATGATTCGCAGCTCCAGTGGGTTGTCTCCGGCTACGCTCTGGCCTTCGGTGTCCTGCTGGTTGCCGCGGGCCGCGCAGGCGACGTGTATGGCCGTGGACGGTTGTTCGTGGCCGGCTTGGCGGTGTTCGGTCTCGGCTCGCTTCTGGCGGGGCTCGCGCCGAACACTGCCGTACTCAATGTTGCCCGTGCGCTCACGGGTCTAGGTTCTGGCGCTCTGGGCCCGCAGATCATCGGCCTGATCCAGCAGTTCTTTAGCGGACCTAAGCGCGGCAGGGCGTTCGGCCTCTTCGGTGCCGTGGTGGGTGTCTCTGTTGCGATCGGCCCAGTCCTGGGTGGCCTGCTCATCCAGATCTTCGGCGCTGACTGGGGTTGGCGCGCCTCGATCCTCATCAACGTTCCGATCGCGGCTTTCGCGATCCTCATGTCGAAGAAATGGTTCCCTGCGGGGGCGTGGGAGCCGGTGCCGGCTGCGGATCAGCCTGCGGGTATCCAGCCCGATGGCGTTGAGGTCTCGCGAGGCCGTGCCAAGGCCGACGTCGACCCCGTCGGCATCATCCTATTCGGCTTGTCCGTGCTGCTTGTGATGCTGCCGTTCATGGAAGCGCGCGCTTCGGCCTGGTTCTGGGCGGCGTTGCCACTCGGGCTCATCGTGTTGGTCGTGTGGGTCTTCTGGGAGCGCTCCTATGAACGCCGCGGCCGCTCCCCGATGGTTGATATGAACCTGTTCAAGACCCGTTCGTTCGCCAACGGAACCGCGCTGATCTCTGTGCATTTCACGGGCATGCCCGCTATCTGGTTGATCGTGGCTGTCTATATGCAGAACGGGCAGGGCAAGTCCGCTCTAGCAGCGGGCGCGATCGGCTTGCCTGCCGCGATCCTGTCTGCGGCAACATCCGCGATCGCTGGCCGCCACATCGTGCGTTTGGGCCGCATCCTGGTGGTCACCGCTCAGTTTGTGGTGCTTGTGGGGCTCCTGGGGAGCATCCTGGTGATCTGGATGATCGAGACCTGGGATATCTCCGTGTGGTGGCTCATGATCCCGCTCGCGTTCGCTGGTGGTGCTCAGGGTGCTGTGATTAGCCCTAACCAGACTCTTACCCTGGCCGATGTGCCGGTTCAGTACGCGGGGTCCGCAGGCGGCGTCATGCAGACGGGGCAGCGTGTTGGTACCGCGATTGGTCTTGCGTTGGTCACGGGCATCGTGTTTGCGAGCGCGGCGGCAACCGGCAACTGGGATCACGCAACGATGACCGGTTTCGCTGCCGTGTTCGCGATTGTTGCGCTCGCTACCGCGCTCGGTGTGTTGGATCTGTTCCAGTCGCGCAAGGAACGCCGGGACCGCTACGGCGCCTAACTGTAGGGGCGCCACGGCGCACAACTAGCTCTGCAGATAACGAGAGGGGCTCCACCACGTGAACCGTGGTGGAGCCCCTCTCGTTGCGGCTTGACGTTACGCGTTCGGGTAGTCGCGCTGCGTGTAGCCGGTGTAGATCTGGCGTGGACGGCCGATCTTACGCTCTGGGTCCTGCATCATTTCACGCCACTGGGCAATCCAGCCTGGGAGGCGGCCGATCGCGAACAGGACGGTGAACATCTTCTCTGGGAAGCCCATCGCCTTGTAGATCAGGCCCGTGTAGAAGTCCACGTTCGGGTAGAGCTTGCGCTCGATGAAGTAATCATCGCTGAGCGCCTTCTCTTCCAGGGTCATCGCGATGTCGAGCAGCTCGTTGGAGCCGTGCTTCTCGAGGACGCGGTGCGCGGTTTCCTTGACGATCTTCGCGCGTGGGTCGTAGGACTTGTATACGCGGTGGCCGAAGCCCATGAGGCGGATGCCGGCTTCCTTGTTCTTGACCTTCTCCATGAAGTCAGCTGGGTCGAGGCCCTCAGCCTGGATCTGCTTGAGCATGTGCAGAACGGCCTCGTTCGCGCCGCCGTGAGCTGGGCCGAACAGAGCGTTGATGCCCGCGGAAACGGAAGCGAACAGGTTCGCGTCAGCGGAGCCGACCATGCGGACCGTAGAGGTCGAGCAGTTCTGCTCGTGGTCTGCATGCAGGATCAGCAGCTGATCAAGCGCGCGCACCATCTCTGGGTCCAGCTCGTACGGCTCCGCTGGGTTAGCGAAGCACAAGCGGATGAAGTTCTCAACGAGGTTGAGTGAGTTGTCTGGGTAGAGCAGCGCGCGGCCCATCGACTTCTTCAACGCGTATGCAGCGATGACCGGGACCTTACCCATGAGGCGGGTCGTGGACAGTTCGATCTGTTCGTCATCGAACGGATCCAGGGAGTCCTGGTACCAGGTCGAGAGCGCGGACACTGCCGAGGACAGCAGCGGCATCGGGTGTGCATCGCGTGGGAAGCCGTCAAAGAAGTTGCGCATTTCCTCGTGCAGGAGGGTGCGGCGGCGGATGCTCTGGTCCCATTCTTCGTACTGCTCGGCGGTTGGGAGTTCGCCGTTGATGAGCAGGTAGGAGGTCTCCAGGAAGTTCGACTTCTCAGCGAGCTGCTCGATCGGGTAGCCGCGGTAACGCAGGATTCCCTCTTCACCGTCGATGTAGGTGATGGCCGACTTGGTCGAGGCCGTGTTCATGTACCCCGGGTCGTACGTTACTGCGCCGGTTTCTTTACGCAGCGGAGCGATTGCCAGGCCTTCGTTGCCTTCTGCCGCTTCCACAACGCCGAGGTCGAGCTGCTTCTCGGCATAGCTCAACTGTGCATTCGCATCAGTCATGTGGAGTGCCTCCTGAGTGAGTTAGTTGACGTGCCTCGCGGTGCGCCGGTGACGTCCGGGCACACGGATGGCTCTCTTATACCGTATCTTGTCCGGGCTTCACCTGCGACCTGAGCGCAGTATTTTGCCACGGGCTGAGTGGTTTTATGGCGCTGTGTGACGCGCGTTACGTGAGCCGCTCTACCGCGGTTTTGATGCGTTCGTCCGATGCGGTGAGGGCTATGCGGACGTGCTTGGTTCCGTGCGGGCCATAGAACGCGCCGGGTCCTGCGATGATGCCGCGGTCGGCGAGCCACCCGATGGTGTCCCAGCAGTCTTCGCCGCGGGTCGCCCACAGGTAGAGGCCGGCTTCGGAATGGTCGATGGTGAAGCCAGCGGACTCGAGCGCGGACTTCAGCTGTTCGTGGCGGGCGCGGTAGAGGTTTTTCTGTTGCGCGACGTGTTGGTCGTCTGCGAGGCCGACCGTCATTGCGTGCTGGACTGGGCCGGGGATCATCATGCCGGCATGTTTGCGGGTGTTGATGAGGTCCGGCATGAGTTCCGGGGCGCCGGTGACGAACGCGGCGCGGTAGCCGGCGAGGTTCGATTGCTTGGACATCGAATAGATCCCCAGAAGCCCGGTCAGGTCTCCCCCGTTGACTTCCGTATCCAGGATCGAGGGGACGGAGTCTTCCCATTCGCCCCACCCGAGTTCCGCGTAGCATTCGTCCGAGGCGATGATCGCGCCGATCTCGCGCGCGTCGCGCACCCAACGTGCGAGGTCCTCGCGGCTCAGTACGGAGCCGGTCGGGTTGCCGGGCGAGTTCAGGTAGATGAGCTTGACGCGGGAACGCGTCTCGTCATCCAGCTCGTCCAAGGAATCAGCCGATACAGCCTCGGCTCCGGCCAGCGTCGCACCTACCGCGTACGTCGGGTACGCGACCCGCGGGCAGACCACGACGTCCGCTTTTTCATTGCCTCCGCTGTTTCCATGAGCACCGTGCGCACCGAGCCCCGAGATGAGTGGCAACCACGCGATGAACTCCTTGGAACCCACCACCGGCATGACCATGTCCGCGGTCACGTCGGCCGCATTGCGGCGTCGTCGCCACCACTGAGCGATCGCTTCCCGCAGCTCAGGGGTGCCTTGCGTGGTGGGGTAGCCTGGCGAGTCCGTGGCCGCGGCCAAAGCATCCTGGAGGATCTTCGGCGTTGGATCCACGGGCGTACCGATCGAAACATCAACCGCACCGCCCGGGTGGGCTTGGGCGCGCTCGCGGTACGGCGCCAGAAGCTCCCACGGGTAATCGGGAAGATGCAACCCAAACGCCGTAGATGGCTGGGTTGAGGGTCGGTCAGTTGTGCTCATGGATTCCTTGCGATGGGCGGCTCGGCCTTGCGATGGGCGCGGTTTAGCCTTGACGGAGCGCGGCCTTAGTGGTGGCTTCTAGCCCTGGTTCTGTGGTGGCAGGGCGTCGATGAATGGGTGGTCGAAGTCGAATGCACCCGAGCGCGCGGCGCCGCCTGGCGAGCCGATCTCGTCGAAGAAGTCCACGTTGGCTTTGTAGTATTCGGCCCACTCTTCTGGGACGTCGTCTTCGTAGTAGATGGCTTCCACGGGGCAGACCGGTTCGCATGCGCCGCAGTCAACGCATTCATCCGGATGGATGTAGAGCATGCGGTTGCCTTCATAGATGCAGTCGACTGGGCATTCGTCAATGCACGCCTTGTCTTTCAAGTCCACACAGGGCTGCGCAATGATGTAGGTCACGCTTGTCGCCTTACCTTTCCACGGTGGGATAGTGGTTGAAACTGTTGAGCCTCAGTTTAGTAGCCTGCGCGGTTGTTGCCTAAGCCGGCGCGGCACACATGACGGTCAACGTGACGGGGTACATGAAAGGGCCGGGGCTACAGGAAAGGATCTGAGCTACAGGAAAGGATCCACGCGACGTAGTGCTTCGAAGCTTTGCCCGTGGGTGCCGACGAGCGCGGCTGGCTTCCCGTTGACCGCGAGGGTTACGCGGTGGTCAAACGGGGTTTTGTGGCGTTGGTCTACCCACGGCAGAACGCCGTACGGTTCGGATGAGATCCACGTGATGTTGGGGAATTCGGCGAGCGCTGTGCGGAAGGCTTCGCGGTGTTCTGGGCTGAGGTAGTACAGAACCCAGGTGTGGAAGACCACGATGCGGGCCTCGGCTGGCGCTTGCCGGATGAGTTCGGGGACGGCTTCAACGAGGTCGCCGGCGACGATGCGGGCAGGTTCCTCCAGCGCGATGCGGGCGGCGGCGTAGAGCCGGTCCCTCCGTTCTTGGTGCTCGGGCCAGATGAGGGTTTCGAGCCACGCGAGTTCCTCGGCGTCTGCGAGGTTGAGCGGGTTGAGGTCTGCTCCTGCGCGGTAGGCGACTTCTGGGATGTGGTCTGGGACCCAGTCCGCGTCGATCGCGGCCGGGAGGGTCACGGTGGAAGGCCCGTCTTTGGGGTGGAGTTCTACAGTTTCCCCTGCGGTTGTCGTGTACGCGTAGGAATAGCGGTCCGGGTAGAGGCACAGGCCAGCGCTAGCGCCGGCTTCAATCAGTGAGAGCGGTGCCCGCTCCCCCGCCGACTGGCCACCCGCATCGGCTGCCGTTGGGGCTACTGCCGTACCAAGCCGATCGAGTCGCGAAAGAATCGGCAGCATGACGGCGCATCGGTTGGCTTCATTGGTTTGCGTCGCGCGTTGCAGAACCTCTGGCTTGACCTCGTCCCAGTGCGTCAAAAGCCAGGCGCGGAACTGCTCATAGTCGCCTCCTGGGGCTCCCTTGAGCCGTGCCGCCGCGAATACGAGGTTCGGCTGGATTTTGAGCCCCGGCAACTCGGAAAGCAAAGCGAGAACTGCGGGGTCTTGAGATACTCCCCGAGCCCATTGGTCGTAGGTTGCAGAGATGCCTCGGGCTTCGGCCTCAGCAAAGTGGCGGTAGGTTGCCGCGATATTGGCATACATGGCCACAAGGCTATGTCCCAGGCCGATGGTCAACCCATCGGAACGCAATATTTGTTCTTCTTGAGACTTGCATCTCACCGTCACCGCACACGGGCTGTGTGACATGATCGCTGTATGGCTGACCTGTTTGACGCGCTCGGTGTTGGCGCGCGTGTTGTGGCGCGGTATCGCTTGCCGGATGAGACGCTGACGGACGCTTTGGGCGAGATCGTCTACATCGGTTCAGCTGAGGATTATGTGCCCGATGCGGACAGCCTTCACGCGGAGTCTGAGGCTTCCGCTCCGGTCGGTGTGGGCAGGATGGGTGCGGGCAGGATTGTTGTGGTGCGTACGCGCCGTGGTGACGTGTTTGTTCCGACGGCGCGGGTCACGCACGCTAAGCCTGTTCCGCCTCCGCCGCAGAGGCGTGCGCCGCGCCGCTCACCTGAGCAGCGCGGGCCTCGCGTTGACGCCGGCTGAGGATTTTCATAACGGCGAGTGAGGCGAGCACTGTCGCGAGGATGACCCCGGCAAAGAGGGCCAACGCCGCGATGTAGGCGCCCGGTGCATTGTTGCGCGTGAACTCGTTGATGGGTGCGATCACGATGTTCGTTGTGGACAGCGAGAGCGCCCCGATCGTTGCGAACGCTATCGCGCCGATGGCACCCGGGACCCAGAGCCGTCCGGTGAAGCTACCCCACCACAGGCCCGCCGCGAGGACGGCGAGCGCTGAGAGCACGGCGCCCCATGGGAGCACGATGAGCGTTTCATTCATTGTGCCTGCCCAATAGTGGGTGTGCCAGAGCACCCCGGAGATCCCGGACATCAACCCGAGCAGGATTGTCAGCACGATGCTCAGCGTGGCTGAAGGGCCGGCTGGCTCGGCTGGTACGGGGGCTGATGCTCCGAGGGGTGACTCTCCGGGGGTTGATGCTCCGGCGGTTGGGTTAGTTCTTTGCACGCCTGCGGGCCTCGCGCATACGGTCGGCGGAGTTGAGGATGACCTTGCGGATGCGGATCGCTTCCGGGGTCACTTCAACGCATTCGTCTTCGGCAGCGAATTCGAGGGACTCTTCGAGCGTGAGTACGCGTGGGGGCGTGAGTCCTTCGAAGGAGTCGGCGGAAGCAGCGCGCATGTTGGTCTGCTTCTTTTCTTTGGTGACGTTGACTTCCATGTCTTCGTTGCGCGTGTTTTCACCCACCACCATGCCTTCGTAGACTTCCTGCGTTGGCTGGACGAAGAACGTCATGCGTTCTTGCAGGTTGATCATCGCGTATGGGGTGGCCACGCCTGCGCGGTCAGAGATGATCGAGCCGGTGTTACGGTATTCGATTTCGCCGGCCCATGGCTCGTAGCCTGCGGAGATGGTATTCGCGATGCCTGCGCCGTGGGTCAGGGTCAAGAACGTGCTGCGGAAGCCGATGAGGCCGCGGGCTGGCACGGTGAAGACCATGCGGACCCAGCCGGAGCCGTGGTTGGTCATTTCCTGCATGCGTCCCTTGCGTGCCGCGAGCAGCTGGGTCACGGCGCCGAGGTAGTCCTCTGGGGTGTCGATGGTGATTTCTTCCATCGGTTCGTGGACCTTGCCGTCGATCTCGCGGGTCACAACCTGCGGCTTGCCGACGGTGAGTTCGAAGCCTTCGCGGCGCATCTGCTCCACGAGGATGGACAGCGCGAGCTCGCCACGGCCCTGGACTTCCCACGCGTCTGGGCGTTCGGTTGGCAGGACCTTGAGCGAAACGTTACCGATGAGCTCACGGTCGAGGCGGTCCTTGACCTGGCGGGCGGTGACTTTAGCGCCCTTGACGCGGCCGGCCATCGGCGAGGTGTTGATACCGATGGTCATCGAGATCGCTGGATCATCGATGTGGATGGCAGGTAGCGGGCGCGGGTCGTTGAGGTCGGTGATGGTGTCACCGATCATGATGTTTTCGATGCCGGCGACAGCCACGATTTCGCCCGGGCCGGCTTCTTGCGCTGGGACACGCTCGAGCCCACGGGTTTCGAGCAGCTCGGTGATCTTCACGGAGCGCTGGTCGCCGTGGTGGATCCATGCGACGTTCTGGCCCTTCTTGAGGGTTCCGCCGTGGATGCGCAGGAGTGCGAGGCGACCCAGGAATGGGGACGCGTCGAGGTTGGTCACGTGTGCCTGCAGAACGCCGTCGTCTTCGTAGGACGGCGCTGGGACGTGCTTCATGATGGTCTCAAACAGCGGTTCAAGGTCTTCGCTGTTTGGAAGCTCGCCGTCGGCTGGCTGTTCGAGCGATGCGCGGCCGGCCTTACCGGATGCGTACACGACTGGCAGCTCGAGGATCGAGTCGATGTCGAGGTCCGGGACCTCTTCCGCGATATCGGAAGCGAGGCCGAGCAACAGGTCCATGGTTTCGGAGACCACGCCGTCGATGCGGGCGTCAGGGCGGTCTGTCTTGTTGACGACCAGGATCACTGGCTTGCGTGCTTCAAGCGTCTTGCGGAGCACAAAGCGGGTCTGCGGAAGCGGGCCCTCGGAGGAGTCCACGAGCAGGACCACGCCGTCGACCATCGAGAGGCCGCGTTCCACTTCCCCACCGAAGTCGGCATGCCCTGGGGTGTCGATCACGTTGATCGTGACGTCTTTGCCGTCTGAAGCTGGGCCGTTGTAGAACACCGTGGTGTTCTTGGCGAGGATGGTGATCCCCTTTTCGCGTTCGAGTTCGCCGGAGTCCATCACGCGGTCTTCTTGTTCGCCGTGTGCGGCGAATGCTCCAGTGGTGCGGAGCATGGCGTCTACCAGAGTGGTTTTGCCGTGATCAACGTGTGCAACGATCGCAACGTTACGGAGGTCCTCGCGTGAGGCACGTGCCATAAGGGGTTCCTTCAGCTTGTTCGTGGGGCCGCCGTGTTGCGGCCAGCGTGTATTAACAGCGTGATTGCAATTCTACTCTGCTGTTGGCCGCGCCGTTGCGCGAGGTGCTGTGAAGCGTGCCGTTGCGCGGGGTGATGTTGGCCGCGCCGTTGCGCGGGCTGTCGCGCGCGGTTTTCACGTCGCGACCGGAACGCATGGCACGATTATTCCTATGATCGTTTCTCCGTTGACGTTGACCCGTAACTTGTCTGGCTGGATTCTGGGCGTGGTTGTTCTTGGCTTTGGCGCTTTCGCGGCCGTGGATGCGTTTGCGCGCGGTTTTTTCTATGCGGGTGTCGCGACGTCGTTCGGCACGTTGGCGTTGGTGATGCTTGTCGCTTGGACGCTAATTTTGCCACGGCTCGTGGTGGAGCCGGAGGCGGTCGTGGTGCATAACGCGACGAGTGTGGTTCGGATTCCGTGGGCTAGGTTGCGTGAGGCGCAGGATGTTTATTTCGTTGAGTTGACTGATACCGATGGCGTGGTGACTCGCGTGTGGTCGGCGCCTGTTCAGGGCATGGGTCAGCGGCGTAAGGCTTTGCGTGCGAAGGCGGCTGACGCTGATTTGTTGCGTCATGGTGTTGATCCGAGCCAGGTTGAGGATCGCGCCGCTAAGTTGCGTGAGGGGCAGGGTATTTCCGCTCAGGTGATGCGGTATAAGGATGCCCAGTTGAAGGCTGTTGAGGCTGGTGAGCTGGATGCCGATGCTGTGAACGCTGAGGTCACGAAAACGTGGCTTTCGCTTCAGTGGATCATGTTCGGTGTGGTTACAGTGGCCACGGTCGTGCTGTTGGTGATCGCTTAGTTAGTTAACGCTTAACTCGTGAGTTTAAACGCTGTGGGGTGTTGACCGATGCCCGGTCAACACCCCACAGCATTTAAGATGCTCGGCGTCAGCTGCCGAATACGAAGTCTCCGCCTGGGATCGCTTCGAGCAAGTCGCGTGTGTACTGTTCCTTCGGGTTGTCGAAGACCTCGTCGGTGGAGGCTTGCTCAACCACTTGGCCGTTCTTCATCACGGTGACTTGGTCGGCGACCATGCGCACGACTGCGAGGTCGTGAGTGATGAACAGGTAGGTCAATCCGAGCTCGGTCTGCAGATCGGCTAGCAGGTTAAGGACCTGACCTTGGACTAGCACATCGAGTGCGGACACGGCTTCGTCGAGAACCAGCACCTCGGGCTTGAGCGAGAGCGCACGTGCGATTGCGATGCGCTGACGCTGACCACCCGAAAGCTCACCTGGGTAGCGGTTTGCTGTCGCTTTCGGAAGCGATACCTGGTTCAGGAGCTCTTCGACCGTCTTGCGGCGGCTGCGGCGGTCGCCGATCTTGTGCGTTTCGAGCGGTTCCGCGATCGAGGCGCCGATCGAACGCATCGGGTCCAGGGTTCCGTATGGGTCCTGGAACACCGGCTGAACGCGGCGACGGAACGCGAGCAGATCCTTCTGCGGCCAGTTCGCAACGTCCTTGCCGTCGAAGGTCATGGTTCCTTCGGTGATGTCCTCGAGTTTGAGGAACATCTTCGCCAGCGTTGACTTACCGGACCCCGATTCGCCGACAACGCCCATCGTGGTTCCCCGTGGGATCTGCAGCGAGACCTTGTCCACGGCCTTGAAGTCGGTGGTTTTGAGGCCCTTTTCGCGGATCTTGTACACCTTGGTGACGTCGGTGAATTCGATGAGGGGGTTTTCATCGACTCGCTTGACGTCCGGGGTTTCCTCGTGACGACGTAGCAGCTTCTCGTCTGCGCCCATCGCGACGTCGTCGCCTTCCTGCACCTTTTGGATGCGGCGGGAAGCCAGCGACGGCGCGGCACCGACGAGGCGCTTGGTGTACGGGTGCATCGGGTTGGCGAGGATCTCCTTGGAGTCCCCGTATTCGACGACCTGCCCCTTGTACATCACCACGAGTTTCTCGGCGCGCTCAGCTGCGAGGCCGAGGTCGTGGGTGATGAAGATGACCGAGGTGCCGTGTTCGCGGGTCAATTCACCGAGGTGGTCGAGGATGCGACGCTGCACGGTGACGTCGAGCGCGGAAGTCGGTTCGTCGGCGACCAGCAGGCGCGGGTTCGCAGACATGCCGATGCCGATCAGTACGCGCTGGCGCATACCGCCGGAGAACTGGTGCGGGTACTGCTTGAGGCGGCCTTCAGGCTTCGGAAGGCCGGCTTCCTTGAGAACCTCGATGACGCGTTCGCGTGCAGCTTTTCCGCGCAGTGACGTGTTCGCTTCGATGGTCTCTTGGACCTGGAAGCCGATGTTCCACACCGGGTTGAGGTTGGACATCGGGTCCTGCGGGACGTAGCCGATTTCGCGGCCGCGGATTTCTTCGAGCTTCTTGCGTGGCGCCTTGGTGAGGTCGATGCCGTTGAAGGTCGCCTTACCGCCGGTGATGCTGCCGTTGGATGCGAGCAGGCCGAGGATCGCGGTCACGGACGTGGATTTACCGGAACCGGATTCACCAACGATCGCGAGGTTTTCGCCCTGGAAGAGCTCGAAGCTCACGCCGCGCACGGCGTGCACTGGGCCCGCTTGCGTTGAGAAGGTGACTTCGAGGTCTTTGACGTCCAGCAGCGGCGTGCGGTCGTCTGTTGCGTCGGTGACTGGCTGGGTGTTCTCGTTCATGTTCTGATCTTTCATCGGCGTGCCCTCGCCTTCGGGTCAAGCGCGTCTCGGACCACGTCGCCTAGCAGCAGGAAGGAGAGAACTGTGATGGCGAGTGCGCCTGCCGGGTAGAACAGCAGGTTTGGCGCGGTGCGGATGACGTTCTGTGCCGTGGAGATGTCGAAGCCCCACGAGATGACCTCTGGCGGCAGGCCCACGCCCAGGAAGGACAGGGTTGCTTCCGCGACGATGTAGGTACCCATTGACACGGTCGCGATCACGATGACGGGTGCCAGGGAGTTCGGGATCACGTGGCGGATGAGGTTCTTGCCGCGGGATACGCCGAGTGCGATGCCTGCGGTCACGAAGTCTTGCTGCTTGGCTGTGAGCACAGCGCCGCGCATGATGCGGGCGACTTGCGGCCAGCCGAAGACTGCGAGCGTGAGCGAGAGCATCACGACGCCGCGGCCGAATGGAGCGATCTGCATCATAACGATCGCGCCGAGCACGGATGGGATCGCGAAGAAGATGTCGCCGAGACGGGAGATCACGGCGTCGAGCCAGCCGCCGAAGTAGCCGGCGATCGCGCCGATGGTCGCACCGATGAGGGTTGCGAGCGCGGTGGAGAGCAGGCCAACGGTCAGCGATGCGCGGGTTCCGTAGATCACGCGCGTGTAGACATCACAGCCTTGCTTGTCGAAGCCGAACGGATGCCCCGGGCTTGGTGCCGCGAGCGAGTTCCGGAGTTCGCACGCTGCACCCGATGGGTCACCTGAGGTGAACAGCTGCGGGAACAGGGCGACGAAGATGATGAGCGCAACGAGCACGAGGCAGATCCACGTGATGACTCGCTTGCGCATGTCGCGCCAGGCGTCTGACCAGACGCTGGTTGGCTTCGCGGAGACGTCGACCTCGTCGACGCTCTGCAGCGGGGTCTCTTCAATGGGGGCTACATAACGCTTCATGGAGCATCACTTCCCGTAACGAATGCGCGGGTCAAGCACCGCATAGAGGATATCGACCAGCAGGTTGGCGAGCATGAAGATGATCACCATGACCGCAACGAAGGAGACCACGGTTGGGCCTTCTCCTCGGATGACCGCCTGGTAGACGGTGCCACCAACGCCTGGGATGTTGAAGATACCTTCGGTGACGATCGCGCCAACCATGAGGGAGCCGAGGTCGATGCCGAGGTAGGTCACCACGGGGATGAGCGAGTTACGCAGTACGTGGACGCGGATCACTCGGCCGCGTGAGAGGCCCTTGGCGGTTGCGGTGCGGACGAAGTCGGCACCGACGTTTTCGGCGACGGATGCGCGGGTGAGTCGCAGGACGTTCGCGATGGATACAGATGCGAGAACCGCCGCGGGCGCGATCATTTGCGTCCATGGTCCGTTACCGGAGATGGATGGCGGGATGATGTCCCACTTCACGCCGAGGAAGTACTGGACTAGGAAACCCACGACGAAGGTTGGTACCGAGATCAGCAGCAGCGAAAGGACCAGCGCGACGCTGTCGGTGATACCGCCCTTGCGCAGGCCTGCGACGAGGCCGAAGGTGATGCCGATGATCGCTTCGAAGATGAGGGCGAGTACGGCCAGGGTCGCGGTGAGCGGGAACGCTTCAGCCATGACGTCGGAGACTGCACGGCCTGTATAGGTTGTGCCTAGGTCGCCGGTGAAGACGCCGCCGATCCAGATGAGGTACTGGATCAGGACTGGCTTGTCGAGGTTGTATTGTTCACGAATTTCTTGGATGACAGCCGGGGATGGAGCTTTGCCATCGAACAGGGCCGCGATCGGGTCGCCTGGCAACGCGAAGACCATCAGGTAGATGAGAAGCGTTGCACCAAAGAAGACCGGGATCAGCTGTAGCAGTCGTCGGCCGATGTACCAGAGCATGGGTGCCTCGGTTTCGGGGTTTGGTGTTCGGTTTCGGTTCGGGGTGGCTTAGACACGCTGACACCGCTGCGTGCGTTCTTTGCCCGCTCGCAGCGGTGTCAGACGTGTGTGAAGCCTCGTCACATGGGAGCTAGTTTTACTCGCTCTTGGTGACTTCGGTGTAGATCGGCACGGAGTTCCAGCCGAATTCAACGTTGTCTACCTTGCTGCTCCAGACACCGTTGACGTTGTTGTACCAGAGTGGGATAGCTGGCAGGTCGTTGAGCAGGGTCGACTGTGCCTTTGCGTAGAGCTCGTCTGCCTGCTCTGGGCTGTCAGCGGATCCAGCCTGCTCGAGGTAGCCGTCGAATTCCTTCGAGGTGTAACGGCCGTAGTTCGAGCCAGCGCCGGTCTTGTAGAGCGGTGCGAGGAAGTTGATCTGCGATGGGTAGTCCGACTGCCAACCGGAGCGCATTGCGCCGGTCATCTTGTCGCTGTCCTGGTCGTCCAGCAGGCCCTTGAAGGCTGGGTAGGACTTACCCTGAGCCTTGATGCCGAGGTTGCGCGAGAGCTGGTTGGAGAGGGCGTCGACCCATTCCTGGTGGCCGCCGTCAGCGTTGTAGGCGATGGTGAAGGTGCCTTCGTACTTGCTGATCTTGTCGGCTTCAGCCCAGCGCTTCTTAGCTTCTTCTGGGTTGAACTTCAGGACGTCGTTACCTTCGGCGTTCTTACCCCAGTTGTCCCAGCCTTCAAGCACTGGGGAGGTGAAGTCGGATGCCGGGGTACGGGTACCGTCGAAGAGGGTCTTGGTGATCTCTTCACGGTCGATGGCCATGGAGATGGCCTGGCGGCGCAGCTTGCCTTCTTCGTCGTTCTTGAAGTGATCCAGGTACTGCGGGATCGTGAAGGACTGGAAGATTGCTGCTGGCTGGTTGACGTTGCGGCCGTCGAAGTCTGCCTTGTAGGTCGCGAAGTTCGATGGGTCGATCTGGTCGAGGATGTCGAGGCGATCGGCCTGGGTGTCAGCGTATGCGGTCTTAGCGGACTCGTAGAAGGTGATTTCCACGCCGCCGTTCTTTGGCTCGCGTGGGCCCTTGTAGGAGTCGGACTTGACGAGCTTGACGCCCTGGTTGTGCTTCCAAGCGCCTTCGGATTCGAACTTGTATGGGCCGTTGCCGATAGGGTTTTCACCGAACTTCTTCATGTCCTTGAACGCGGACTCTGGCAGTGGCACGAATGCGGAGTAGCCGATGCGCTTGAGGAAGTCAGCTTCTGGGTTGATGAGTTCTACGGTGAACTCGGTGTCGGAGACCTTCTTGAGGCCGGTGAGTTCTGCGCCCTTCTTGTCTGCCGAGTAGCCCTTGATGTTATCGAAGAAGTACTGGCCACCCTGGGCGTTAGCGACGTCGGCGCCGTAGTTCCATGCCTTGATGAAGGAATCGGAGGTGACTGGGGTGCCGTCGGAGAACTTGAGGCCTTCCTTAAGCTTGACGGTCCAGACGGTGTTGTCATCGTTTGGTTCGATGGACTCTGCCTGGTCCATGCGTGGGGTGCCGTCAGCTTCGAAGGAGACGAGGCCCGCGAAGATGAGGTCGATGATTTTACCGCCGCCAACCTCGGTGGTGTTGGTTGGGATCAGCGGGTTCTGTGGCTCAGTGCCGTTGGTGGTGATGATGGCGTCTGGGTTGGCTTCTCCCCCACCGTTGCCCTTTTCGCCGCCGCCTCCGCCGCCGCACGCAGCGAGTCCGAGTGCGGAAATTGCGAGAACAGAAAGAGCGGAAATCTTCCGGTTGTTCTTCACGTATACCTCCGAAATGAATGGCTTCAGGACACAAGCCTTTGGTTCAGCCTGCCTCTGAGGCGCGTGTTAATGACGAGTTGTGTCGGCCACAATTCTATGGCCGTGTTCACTCATCTTATAGGGAGGAAGTATATGTGAGCCAACCGAACAGGTTCGACTTAGGAGCTCCGGTGTGAGGTAACTAATAGGAGCGGCCCCCGGTTCTCGGGCTTATTCCTGGGTTGAATGAGCCTTGTGAACGCTGGGAACCGCGCCTATTTTTCTTGAATTTTCTTTAGTCCGAGATTTCGTTTAGCCGAGTTTCAAACGTTCACGGCGGCGTTCCGCCTGCAGGTCTGGGTCCGGAACTGGAGCGGCTGCGAGCAGTTCACGCGTGTATTCTTCGCGTGGGTAGTGCAGCACGAGGTCCGCTGGGCCTTGTTCGACGACCTTGCCGGAGCGCATCACAACGACGTCGTCGGCGAGGTGGTCAACGACTGCGAGGTCGTGGGAGACGAACAGGCATGCGAACCCGAACTCTTTCTGCAGTTCGGTCAGCATTTCCAGAACCACGGCCTGCACCGACACGTCGAGCGCGGAGGTCGGTTCGTCGGCGATGAGCAGGGTTGGGTCCAGGGACAGTGCGCGGGCGATGCCGACGCGCTGCTTCTGACCACCGGAGAGCTCGTGTGGGTAGCGGTTGATGACGTCGGAAGGAAGCTTGACCGCGTCGAGCAGGGTTTTAGCCCGTTCGATGCGTGACTTCTTGTCCCCTACCTTGTGCACAACCATCGGTTCGGTGATGCATTCGCCGATCGGGAAGCGTGGGTCCAGCGATGCGGCTGGGTCCTGGAAGATGACGCCCATCTTCTTACGCATCGCCTTGGCCTCGCGGCCACGTAGCTTGGTGAGGTCTTTGCCTTCGATGTGGAGCTCGCCTTCAGCGATCGGCAAGAGGCCGAGCACGGCTTTCGCGAGGGTGGATTTACCGGAGCCGGACTCCCCCACGAGCGCGGTGGTGCGGCCTTTGGAGACGTTGAAGTTGGCTCCTTCAACGGCGCGGAACTTGCCGCGGCGCACTTTGTACTCGACGGCGACGTCGCGCACGGAGACCACAACTTCGTCGTTGGCGCGTTCTTGTTCGATGCGGGCTGTGACTTGAGCGATTTCGTCGCCGAGGTCGGTGCTGTCGATGTTGACGTCTTCGAGGCGCGGGACTGCCGCGAGGAGGCGCTGCGTGTATGGGTGTTGCGGGTTCGTCAGCAGTGAACGCGCTTCGCCTTGTTCGACGAGTTCACCCATGAACATGACCGCGACGCGGTCTGCGAGGTCTGCGACGACACCCATGTTGTGGGTGATGAGCAGGATCGCGACGTCGAGGGTGTCTTTGAGTTCACGCAGGAGGTCGAGGACCTCCGCCTGAACGGTCACGTCGAGTGCGGTGGTCGGTTCGTCCGCGATGATGACTTCTGGGTCGCACGCGAGCGCCATCGCGATGACGATACGCTGACGCTGACCGCCCGAGAACTGGTGCGGGTACTGGTTGATGCGCTTGGCGGCATCTGGGATACCTACGCGGTCGAGCAGTTCGATCGCTTTTTCGCGGGCAGCTTGGCCGTATGCGACGTTGTGTACTTCCATCGCTTCGGTGAGCTGTTTTTCGATCGTCAACACGGGGTTGAGCGCGGTCATTGGCTCCTGGAAGACCATCGCGACTTTGGTTGCGCGCATGCGGCGCATCTTTTCGCTTGGCAGGCCGATGACCTGGGTTCCGGCGACGTGCACCTTGCCTTGGATCTCTGCGGTGTCTGCGAGCAGACCCATTGCGGAGAGGCTAGTCACGGATTTACCGGAGCCGGATTCACCCACGAGTGCGAGCACTTCGCCTCGGCGTACGTCGAGCGTTACGCCTTTGACGGCTTTGACGTGGGATTCGGTGGTGACGAAGTCGACTTTGAGGTTGTCGAATGACAAGACGACTTCGTGTTTGCTTGGCGACGTCACTGTTGTGGTCGCGTCCGTGGCCGTCGCGTCTGCGTGTGTTGGAGTTCCGGAGACGTCAGTGTTGTCCACGGGCTTGTTTGGGTCCGCGTGCTTGCTCACTTCTTGTCTCCTTCTGGGGTCTCTGGGTTGATGTCGTCCACGGTTGGGGTTCCTTGGTCAGGTTCCTGCGCGATCGGGACGGCCGAGACGTCTTCTACGGTTTCCTTGTCGGCTGCGGCAGTGGTTGCGCCTGCGGTTGCGGTTTCGTCTTCCCATGCGCCGCGGCGGTTTGCGCTGCCTGGGAAGATGAAGGACCACAGGGAGCGCTTGCGGCGGCCCGCACCCTGACGTGGGTCGAAGGCGTCGCGGAGACCGTCACCAATGAAGTTGATGGTCAGGGCGATCGTCAGGATCATGAGGCCTGGCCACCAGAAGAGCCATGGGCGGGTCGTGAACGAGTTCTGGTAGGTCGAGATGAGCAGACCCAGCGAGGACTGTGGTGGGCGCACGCCGTAGCCAAGGTAGGACAGGGAGGTTTCGAGCAACACGGCCGCAGCGATCGCGAGGGTCGCGTTGACGAGGATGGTGCCGATGGTGTTCGGGATGAGGTGCTTCATCACGATGCGGTTGGTCGATGCACCCATGGCGCGCGCGGCGTCGATGAATTCGCGTTCGCGCAGTGAGAGCACCTGGGAGCGGACCAGACGTGAGAGGCCGGCCCAGGACACGGTGCCGAGTAGGAGGCCGAGGAACCATGGGGAGTTCACTGCGGAGCCTGCGATGCGGCCGACGATCGCGGCGATCAGCAGCAGCGGGACAACGAAGAAGATGTCCGCGATACGCATGATGAGGCCGTCGATAAATCCGCGGAAGTAACCGGAGATTGCACCGAGGAGGGTTCCGAGAGCGGTTGAGACGACACCGACGAGGACCGCGATGATGAGCGAGACCTGGGTTCCGCGCATCACGAGTGCGAAGTAGTCAACGCCGAGTGCGTCTTGCCCGAACCAGTGGGTTGCCGATGGCGCGCCGCCGTCGATGATGTCGCCTTGTTCGATGTAGTCGAAGCGCCACCAGCCTGGGATCGTGATTCCGAATGCGGAGATGCCGATCGAGGTGATGGAGACGATGATGATGACCGCCAGAACGAAGGCGGAGATCATCGCTGGCTTGTGGCGTACGAAGCGACGGAAGACGAGCTGACCCTGTGAGAGGGATTTGGTGTCTTTGCTCGCGAGCTTGGCGTCTTCGATCGCGGAGATCGAGACGCGTTGGTCTGTTGAGGCTTCGATGGTTTTGTTGCTCTTGTTTTCTGGGGTGTTCTGAGTCATGTCCTATCCCCTTTCCGTGTGGGTCCGGTAGTGACGTGCTGCGTGGGCATCCGCTGGGCGGTGTGCGTTACGCGGGGTTGTCATACACGGATCCTCGGGTCGATGAGGGCGTAGATCACGTCAGCCAGGAGGTTGAAGAGGACGGCGATACCGCCTGTGACAACCACGAAAGCCATGACGGGGTTAGGGTCAACGTTGTTGAGGCCGGTTTGGAAGAGCTCACCCATGCCCTTCCAACCGAAGACTTGCTCGGTGATGATCGCGCCACCAATCAGGGCGGCGAAGTCCATCACGACGATGGTCACGATTGGGATGAGCGCGTTGCGGAATGCGTGGCGCAGGATCACGGTGCGCTCTGGGAGGCCTTTAGCGCGTGCGGTGCGGATGTAGTCCTGCGAGTTGATTTCCATCATGGTTGCGCGGGTGTAGCGCGAGTAGGATGCGACGGAAACGACGGTCAGCAGGATGGTTGGTAGGAGGATCTGCGATCCGCGGTCGAGGGTTTGGAGCCAGAAGCCGCCTTCGAAGTTTGGCGTCTGCGAGCCGATTGTGGAGATCGGGCGTGGCTTGGCGTCGAGGAATTCTGGCCATGCGTTGAAGATGTGCCAGACCATGGTGAGCAGCACACCCACGCCGACGGTTGCGAGCGATGCGCTGATCGCTTGGACGCGGAGGCGTCCGCCGAGGACGAAGCCGAGCAACCATGGTACTGCGATGGCGAGTACGAAGCCGATCGCGAGGATCAGCACGGTTGGTTCGAGGAAGATGTTGTAGCCGGCGTAGAACACGACCATGACGAGTACTGCACAGATGAGCGCTGGCAGCAGGACGTGGCGGTGGCCTTCCTTGTTTTTGATGCCGACGGCGGTCGAGGTCGAGAATACGGCGACGCCGATCACGATGAGCGCGATGACCCACGGCGGGAGCGATGGGTAGCGCCAGAAGTCTTGTGCGGTGAAGGCGACCATCGCGACGCCGACGATGACGGCGGTTGCGAGGAAGCTGAAGAGGCGGCGTTTCCAGGATCCGCCCATGAACAGTTGGATCACGAAGCCGGCGACGAGCGCTGTGAGGATCACTTGCGTCGTTGAGAAGCCTGGGTCGGCGATCCAGTTGTTGTAGTTGATGGCCGCGTATTCCTTGAGCAGGACTGCTGCCCAGAACACTGGCAGGGAGAAGAACACGAAAGCGAGGAAGGTGACGATGTAGTCGAGGTCGGAGTACTGACGGACTGCGGTCAGAACACCGATGCCGATGCCGATGACGATCGCGAGGATCACGGAGAGGGTCACGAGTCGCAGGGTCGAGTCTGCTGCAGCGGCGAGGCGTGCGCCGACTTGGTTTCCGTTGACGTCTAGGCCGAGGTCACATTGGCCGATGAGGCAGCCTGCTGTGCCTTTGAGCCAGTCGAGGTATCGCAGGCCCCATGGGGTGTCGAGCTGGAGGTTTCTGATGCGGGCTTCCATGGCCACGCGAACCTTTGGATCGGATGCGAGTTCTCGCATGCCTGCTAGCGGGTCGCCTGAGAATTGGATCAGGGAGTAGACCACGAAGGTGGCTAGCAGCAGGATGAGGACTGAGATGCCCAGACGCCGGAGGATGAATGTCAGCACGGTCGAAGACCTTTCGGTTTCGTGCGAAGTGATGGGATAGCGCTTCGGTAAGCGGGCCCGGAGTCGTTTGACTCCGGACCCGCTTTCCGTGGCTGCGTTGCGCCACTCAAGTGATGAGCGTGTGCTCAGATCTTTCTTGAGTTATTGGCGGGCGCAACGTGTTGCGATTCAGTTATCGAGCAGAGTGGCTTACTTGACGTACTGCCACTGGTCGATGTTCCAGGTGATACCGGACTGGGTCACGGTGTGTGCAATGTTAGCGAGGTTTGGATCTGCCGCTTCCATTGCTGGGTGCTGGAACACTGGGATGCCGTAGAGGTTCTCCCAGAGAGCCTTCTCAGCTTCCTTGACTGCTGCGAGGTGGTCTTCGTCGCTCATTGCGCGCTTCATCTTGTCGAATGCGGCGTCGACGTCAGCGTTCTTGAACTTACCGTAGTTCTGGGCGCCCTTCGAGTGGTAGATGTTCCAGCCGGAGGTCTTCTGGCCGGAGCCTGCCCATGCGAAGAGTGCTACTTCGTACTTACCGGTGTCCAGGGTGCCGCCCGGGTCGAAGAAGTCCTTGGAGGAGACGTCTTCGATCTTGAAGCCGGCCTTCTCACAGGAGTTCTTGATGAGCTGGACTTCCTGGCTACGGCGTGGGTTTGGTGCTGCGTAACCGATGCGGACGGTTGCGCCTTCCTTGCCCTTGTCCTTCAGGATCTTCTTGGCGCCTTCGATGTCTACTTCGTCGTATTCGCCGCCGTATGCTTCGTCGAGGACTGCCTGGTAGTTCTCGTCGTCGCTGAAGATCTCACGTGCGTTGAGCACGGTTGCGTCTGGGTTGACGGACTTGATCAGCTTGTCAACGATTTCCTGACGTGGAACACACATGGCGAATGCCTTGCGGATCTCGACGTCGTCAGCCATCAGGTTGCCCTTGCGGAAGTTGAAGTCGAGGTGTTCCCAGGTGAGCTGGTTACCCGAGTAGAGCTTGGCCTGGTTTTCCTTTTCGAGGCCGTGGAGCTGGTCTGCGATGTCCGGGGTGGTCTGTGGCGCGATGACCTGAACGTCAGCGTTCTTCAGACCCTGGACCATTGCGGAGTCGTCCATGAAGCGGAAGGTGATCTTCTCAACGCCTGGCTTTTCGCCCCAGTACTTAGGGTTCGCCTTGACGGTGACGGATTCGCCCTGCTGCCACGAGTCGAGGATGTATGGGCCACCCGAGACGTTGTCAGCTTCTTCTGGGAGCTTGCCTGGGCCGCGGTTCCAGCCGGTGTTCCAGAACTTCGCAGCCTTCTCAAGCTTCTTGGCGTCCTGGTCCTGGAGTGCCTTGATGTACTCTTCCTTGGACAAGCCACCGTTCTTAGCGATGACGTGTGCTGGGAAGTCGAGCCAGCTCTGTAGCTGCCAGTCTGGGTTTGGTTCCTTGAAGGTGACGGTGAAGGTCTTGCCCTCTGGGTCACCCTGTGGGCCGTCTGGAACCTGTTCTACGAGGTCGTTGGAGACGTTGTTGAAGAGTGGTGCAGCGTTGCCGTCCTCGTCCTTTTCAGCGTCTGGGGAGGACATGGTGGACTGCGTGCCCCATGCGGAGATTGCGTCAGCTACGGTGATTGGCGTTCCGTCAGACCAGACAGCATCCTCGTGGATGGTGTATTCGACCTTCATTGGGTCTTCGGAGATGAGCTTGTAGGATCCCATGTCCTTGTTCTGGTAGATCTTGCCGTCGGTGCCGTAGTAGTAGAAGCCTGGCATGTAGGTGCCAGCAACAGCGGAGGTGTAGGTGGAGTAGGTGTCCGGAGTGATGCCGTTGTAGCCGCCGTATTCGACGGAGCCTACGGTGAGCTTGATTTCCTTCTTCTGGGTCTCTACGCCGCTGAGTTCAAAACGGCCCGAGCCTTCGAACTGCTTGGCATCGCCGACAGACTGGCTGTCGCTACCCTTCTTGTTGTCGCCGTTGTCCTTCTTGTCACTGCCGCCCCCTGGGGAGCAAGCTGTGAGGGCCAAAGATGCAGCTGCGGTTGCGGCAACTGCCATGGAGATACGCTTCAGACGCATGTCCACTCCTGTCGTTCTCAAATGGTGCATTCAACTCGGCGGTGCCGGTTAGAGTGAGAATTCATGATCAATGTTAGCTAGATCACGTGCTCAGTAATATACAACACTTTTTCACAGCGAATATCAAGGTGAACTTTCAAACTCGACACGGTTAATCTCAGATGATGCGTTCATGGCCGGGTTGTGCTCGTTCTCGGGGCTGTTTCTGGGTTGCAGGGCGTGGGTGGTGCCCGGGGTTTCGGACGTGCCGTGTTGGTTTAGCTCGAGCGTCCTATCGACAGGGTTTTGCTGTTAGGCAGCAGGGTGTCGTTGTTAGGCCGGCTTTGTCCGAGCGTTTGTTAAACGCAGTAGGGGTGAGACCGTTTCTGGTCTCACCCCTACTGGGTTATGCCGGCTGGTTACCGGTCAGGCGAATTAGTTTTCTTCGCCTGCACGGCGGCGGCGCATGAACGCCAGACCGAAGCCTGCAGCGATCATCGCAGCAGCGATTCCAGCAACACCTGCAACCTGAGCACCGGTACGGGCAAGGTCACCACCATTACCTGGGGTTTCCTTACCAGGAGCCGGAGCCGGAGCTGGAGCGTCTGGCTGAGCAACCGTGACCTGAGCGGTCGCGGTGTCCTTGCTGCCATCAGGGTAGGTGAAGTCCACCTCGATGTTGCCAATGTCGCCTGGCTTAGCGTCCTCACCAGGAACCACAATCAGGGTGCAGTTCTTGCCCATGGACACGTTCCAGCCAGCTGGAACAGTGCTCATGTCAATCTCGCACGTGGTGCCCCTAGGAAGGTCGCCCGGCTTCAGCGGGATCTCAACCTTCTCACCAGGCTTGACGTTGGTGTCAGGGTATTCAGGCTGGTACTTATCCGAGTCCTTACCCTTACCATCGTCAGCAGGCTTCTCAACCTCGACGACCACGCGGCCGAGCTCATTGCCGTCCTTATCCTTGACAACAACCACGACCTTGTCACCAGGCTTGGCGTCCTCATCGATGTCGACAATCAGGTTGCCGTCCTCATCGATCTCAGCCTTACCAGGACCTTCCGTCTCAACGGTGGAGCCTTCCGGCACGTCGCCACCAGTGTTCGGGATCTCGACCTTATCGCCTGGCTTACCGGAATCATCCTTCCAATCAGGCTTGTCAGCCTCTGGAACCTCGCAGACCTCGTTCTGCTTGGTCGTGTAGGTCCAGGTGGTCTGGGTGCCTTCTGGGAAGGTGTAGCCCTCGGTCGGGAACGCCTCAACCTTGACGGTCTGGCCGTACTCGTAGACGTACTTGCCTTCAGCGTCTGGCGTCAGTTCCTTACCATCAACGGTCACCTTGTACTCGACACCTTCGGTGTCTTCAACGGTGACGTACGGAGGAATGTCACAGGATGCTGGGTCATCAGCCGATGCGCCCAAGGAAGGGTTGTTTTCCTTCGGTGCAGCAGGCGTTACCGGCGTAGCGTCCTTCTCGGTCACGGTGACAGTGACAGTCACCTCGTCGGTGGAACCGTCTGGGTAGGTCACGACAACTGGAACCTCGATCTTGGTACCAGGCGTTGCGTCCTCTGGGATGGTTACGTCGATGGAACCATCCTCGTTGACGGTCACACCCTCAGGGGTGCCCTCACCAGGACCGAAGGTCGTACCCTCAGGAGGCGTCACAGTGTTGTTGTCGCCGTCCTTGAACTCTGGCTTGTCGATCTTGACGTCCTCGCCAGGCTGTCCGGTGCCGCCGTCGTACTCAGGCTCGTACTTCTCGTTGTCCTTCGCCTCTGGAACCTCTGGAACCTCAGACTGCTCGACTTCGACGACTACGCGGTCGAGCTCGTTGCCGTCCTTATCCTTGACAACAACCACGACCTTATCCCCTGGCTTGGCGTCCTCGTTGATGTCGACAACCAGGTTGCCATTCTCATCGATCTCAGCCTTACCCGGACCATCAACCTCAACGGTGGTGCCTTCCGGCACGTCGCCACCAGTGTTCGGGATCTCGACCTTCTCCCCTGGCTTACCCTTATCGTCCTTCCAGTCAGGCTTCTCAACCTCTGGAGCGTCAGGCTCTTCAACGGTGACAGTCACGTCAACGTTGTCCTTCGAACCATCTGGGTAGGTCACCTCGACAGGAACCGTGATCTTGTCACCAGGCGTCGCATCCTCAGGGATGGTAACGGTGATCTCACCAGTGTTCGGGTCGATCTTCACACCATCAGGAGCGTCCTCACCAGGACCGAAGGTCGTGCCCTCAGGCGGCGTGACATCGTTGCCGTCCTTGTCCTTGAAGGTCGGTTCGTCAATCTTGACGTCCTCGCCAGGCTGACCGGTGCCACCGTCGTACGCAGGCTCGTAAAGGCCGTTGTCCTTCTCGGTCACCGTTACGGTCACCTCGACCTCGTCCTTGGTGCCGTCAGGGTAAGTCACGACAACAGGAACCTCGATCTTGGTACCAGGCGTTGCATCCTCAGGGACAGGAACGGTGATCTCACCAGTCTTATCGTCTACCTTGACACCCTCAGGAGCGTTCTCACCTGGGGTGAACTTGGTGCCCTCAGGAGCCTCGGTTGGGTTGCCGTCCTTATCGGTGAAGGAAGGAGCATCGATCTTGACATCGCTGCCCGGCTTACCCGAACCATCCTCGTACTCAGGCTCGAAGTGATCGTTGACGTTCGGAACCTTCGGGTTACTGTCATCCTCATCCGGAATGCCGTCACCGTCATCGTCCGGATCCGTCACATCAGGCTTACCATCACCATCAGTGTCCAGCTTGAAATTCGCCTTCACATCATCAGCCGACCCATCCTTATAGGTCACCGTGACAGGAACATCGAACTCCTCGGTGGTGTCCTTGTTCAACTTCGACTTATCCGGGAACGAAACAGTGAGCTCACCAGTGGACTCGTCAATCTCAACGACATAGCCCTCAGGAGCAGCGAAGCCCTCACCAATAGCGAACTTCGCACCCTCAGGAGCAGTTACGTCCTTACCGTCCCTATCAGTGAAGAATGCAGAAGACTTGGTTTCCTGACCAGGAACAACCAGCTTGCTCACATAATCCGGCTGATACTGCTGGGATTCTGCTGTTGTCTCTACCTTGAAGGTAGCCGCGGCACGGGCAACAATACGGCCCTGAGTCTTCGGGTTACCGGACTCGTCCTTGACAGGGTCCCCGTTCTCATCGAGAACAGGAACCTGCAGAGCCTCGTCACGCATCACAACTGGGAAGCTCAACGTCTTTCCAGCTTGCTCAGCGTTAGGTGTGAACGTCACAACACCGGTCTTCTCGTTGACAGAGACCTGGTCTTCCGTGACACCCTCAGGCAGCTTGCCGAGCTCAAACTTTGCTTGCGAAGGTTTCTCTTCTACAGCTTCGGAAGCTGGGTTGTCGAACGTCGGATCAGAGGAAGCCTCTTGATCCTTCTTCGCTTCAACCTCGTCGTACTTCAGGTAATTACGAGCCACTGCGAACGCGTCGATTGCCAAGATGAGGTCGTCCGCCGGATCCTGGTTACCGTCAGCAAGCTTCAAACGAGCACTAAACGTGTCGCCTGTCTCGGCGTCCGTCGGAACCTCGAACTCGCAACTCGGGATCCTGGTTGCGGAGTCAGCCTTGTGAGTTTCACACGTCTTGACGACTTTGCCGTTCTTGTCGACCCACTCGACGTAGTAGTCCAGGTCCTGAGTGAGCGGCAGACCGGCCGTATCAGTCTGGACCGTTTCGCCCACCATCGCCCAGTTATTGGTGGTGTTCTTGTCAACCACATCGAACTTCAGGGCCTGCGGAACAAGCGCGATGTTCCAGTTCGCGTAAACGTCATCGCCGTGCAGGATCTTGTTAGCCTCACCACCGAAGTACTGGGCGTCACCTCCACCTGCGTGAGGGCCCATCCAGCGTCCCAATGACCACGGATACAACGCACCCACGTTGTCTGGAAGCTCGTTGCCATCCTTGTCGTAGATACTGACGTAGCTCCACTGCATATTCACGTGCTTGGAGTTCCTATTACCGTTCAGCCACGAGCCCTCGTCCCACGAACCGGCGAGCTTGTGCAACTTCTCCGCTGGCGGGTTGATGCCGCCGCCGGTACCCGTGTGGTTGTTGCCGTACAGCCCCTTCCAATAAAGCTTGAACGTGCCATCCGAAGCAGTGGTGGTATGCACCGTCTCGGCGATCCAACCTTCAGGATCCTTGGCTACCTGCGCGTTAATCCAGCGTTGCAGGCCCTCTTCATCAGCAGGGGTCCAGCCTTTACCCCGCAATGTTTTACCCGCGAAGTTGTCCTTCGCGTATTCCTCGATCTTGGTTACGGCCTGGTCATTGAGGTAGGACGCAACGATCTGCAAGCCAGGTGCTACCACATCTTTGCGGCCCTTCATGCTCAGGGTGTTGTGGTTCAGAGCGCCCTGCAGAACGTGGAGGTTCCAGAAAACCTCCCCGGTGTAAACGCCGTGGTTGTTGTTACGGCCCTCATTCTGAGCCCATTTGTTCTTCGGCAGGTGCTGCGGTAGTCGGTCCTTCTGGGCGTACTGGATGGTCATACCCGTGACTCGGTTACGTGTCCATCGGCCATCACCCTGAGTGTTCGGGGTCGTTACAGCACCAAAGCCTGGGAAAATACCAGCCGCCGGTTGGTGCACCAGACGATACTTATCCGTCTTGTCTTCCGGAAGTTCAGTCCACACACGGATCTTCTCACGCAATTGGTCGCGGCTCTTCTCACCGTCACCAAGAAGACCAACGGAGGCATCCGCGCGGAACGTACGGGTCACGCCAGCAGCATCGGTGTATGGCGCCATGTCGATGGTGAAATTACCGTTCTCGTCACTCTCGGTGTAGTACACCGGGGACGAATGCTGAGTGTTAACGCCCTCATACCATTGGGCGTAGACCTTAACACCCTTGATCGCTCTACCGGAATCCTGAATGTTACCGAAGCCAATACCGGTTTCTACGATTTCCTTCACGGAGCCGGAGATGGTGCCCTTCTGGCTGGCCTGGCCAGGTGAGTAGATGGGCTTGTCGACCTCTTCGGAAGCGTTAGTAGACGGGTTCGCGTGAGCGGCCGAATTGAATGGGGGGGTCAGGGAGGAATGTGTAAGCGAACGGGCTCGCCATTCCCAAGGTCAGAGCCGCTGCTGCAATCTTTGTGCTGCGGCGGCGAGAAACATTTTGCTTCGTCATAAAGCCGAAATCTTCTTTCCGTGAAGGTGTTGTAGACAAAGAGGAAGTCCGAAGGATCGGCCGGCCGCCACACGCCTTAGTTGACGATGGCGTAGCCGTTCCAGCTCTGGCGAAGGCTATCAGACCAACAGGGCACTAAGGGCTTACCTAAATTCTTCTCAGGTGGAACTTATTTTCTTCAGGGAAGGTTAAGGTTTTACTTATTTCGCTACCACGTATCGTGGGCTGTTAAACGCAGTAGGGGTGAGACCATCACTGGTCTCACCCCTACTGGGTTATGCCGGCTGGTTACCGGTTAGGCGATTTAGTTTTCTTCGCCTGCACGGCGGCGGCGCATGAACGCCAGGCCGAAGCCTGCAGCGATCATTGCGGCAGCGATACCTGCTACACCGGCAACCTGGGCACCGGTACGGGCAAGGTCGCCACCATTACCTGGGGTTTCCGGAGCCGGAGTTGGCACGTCTGGCTGAGCAACCGTGACCTGAGCGGTCGCGGTGTCCTTGCTGCCATCAGGGTAGGTGAAGTCCACCTCGATGTTAGCCATATCGCCTGGCTTAGCGTCCTTACCAGGAACCACGATCAGCGTGCAGTTCTTACCCATGGACACGTTCCAGCCAGCTGGAACAGTGCTCATGTCAATCTCGCACGTGGTGCCCTTAGGCAGCTTGCCCGGCTTCAGCGGGATCTCAACCTTGTCGCCTGGCTTGGCGTCCTTATCGATGTCGACAACGAGGTTGCCGTTCTCATCGATTTCGGCCTTGCCTGGGCCTTCCGTCTCAACGGTGGAGCCGTCTGGGACTGGGCCACCGGTGTTCGGGATCTCGACCTTGTCGCCTGGCTTACCCTTGTCGTCCTTCCAGTCCGGCTTCTCAACCTCTGGAGTGTCAGGCTTTTCAACCTCGACGACTACGCGGTCGATCTCGTTGCCGTCCTTATCCTTGACGATAACGACGATCTTGTCGCCTGGCTTGGCGTCCTTATCGATGTCGACAATCAGGTTGCCGTCCTCATCGATCTCAGCCGTGCCTGGGCCTTCCGTCTCAACGGTGGTGCCTTCCGGCACGTCGCCACCGGTGTTCGGGATCTCGACCTTATCGCCTGGCTTACCGGAATCATCCTTCCAGTCAGGCTTGTCAGTCTCAGGATCCTCAGCATCTGGCTCTTCAACGGTGACGGTCACGTCAACGTTGTCCTTCGAACCATCTGGGTAGGTCACCTCGACAGGAACCGTGATCTTGTCACCAGGCGTCGCATCCTCAGGGATGGTAACGGTGATCTCACCAGTGTTCTCGTCGATCTTCACACCATCAGGAGCGTCCTCACCAGGACCGAAGGTCGTACCCTCAGGAGGCGTGACATCGTTGCCGTCCTTGTCCTTGAACTCAGGCTTCTCAACCTTGACGTCCTCACCCGGCTTACCCGAACCATCCTCGTAACCAGGCTCGAACTCTTCGTTCTGCTTGGTATCAGGAGCGTCAGGTTCTTCAACCGTGACGGTCACGTCAACGTTGTCCTTCGAACCATCTGGGTAGGTCACCTCGACAGGAACCGTGATCTTGTCACCAGGCGTCGCATCCTCAGGGATGGTAACGGTGATCTCACCAGTGTTCTCGTCGATCTTCACACCATCAGGAGCGTTCTCACCAGGACCGAAGGTCGTGCCCTCTGGAGGCGTGACATCGTTGCCGTCCTTGTCCTTGAAGGTAGGCTCGTCGATCTTGACCTCATCGCCTGGCTTACCCGAACCATCCTCGTAACCAGGCTCGAACTCTTCGTTCTGCTTGGTATCAGGAGCGTCAGGTTCTTCAACCGTGACGGTCACGTCAACGTTGTCCTTCGAACCATCTGGGTAGGTCACCTCGACAGGAACCGTGATCTTGTCACCAGGCGTCGCATCCTCAGGGATGGTAACGGTGATCTCACCAGTGTTCTCGTCGATCTTCACACCATCAGGAGCGTCCTCACCAGGACCGAAGGTCGTACCCTCAGGAGGCGTGACATCGTTGCCGTCCTTGTCCTTGAACTCAGGCTTCTCAACCTTGACGTCCTCACCCGGCTTACCCGAACCATCCTCGTAACCAGGCTCGAACTCTTCGTTCTGCTTGGTATCAGGAGCGTCAGGTTCTTCAACCGTGACGGTCACGTCAACGTTGTCCTTCGAACCATCTGGGTAGGTCACCTCGACAGGAACCGTGATCTTGTCACCAGGCGTCGCATCCTCAGGGATGGTAACGGTGATCTCACCAGTGTTCTCGTCGATCTTCACACCATCAGGAGCGTCCTCACCAGGACCGAAGGTCGTACCCTCAGGAGGCGTGACATCGTTGCCGTCCTTGTCCTTGAAGGACGGCTCGTCGATCTTGACCTCATCGCCCGGCTTACCCGAACCATCCTCGTAACCAGGCTCGTAGATCGTGTTCTGGTCAGGAACCTTCGGGTTCTGGTCTTCCTCGTCCGGGATGCCGTCATTATCGTCATCCGGATCCGTGACGTCAGGATCGCCGTCACCATCGGTGTCCAGCTTGAACTTAGCCGGAGCCTCATCCGTGCTGCCGTCAGGGTAGGTCACCGTGACAGGAACATCGAACTCCTCAACGGTGTCCTTGTTCAGCTTCGACTTATCAGGGAACGTAACGGTGATCTCACCGGTGTTCTCGTCAATCTTGACTTCGTAGCCCTCAGGAGCCTTGAAGTCCTCAGGAATCGAGAACTTCGAACCCTCAGGAGCCGTAGTGTCCTTACCGTCCTTGTCGGTGAAGGTCGGGGACGACTTGGTTTCCTTACCAGGAACAACCAGCTTGTCTTCGTACGCAGGGTCGAAGATCGTGTTCTGGTCAGGAACCTTCGGGTTCTGGTCTTCCTCGTCCGGGATGCCGTCATTATCGTCATCCGGATCTGTGACGTCAGGATCGCCGTCACCATCGGTGTCCAGCTTGAACTTAGCCGGAGCCTCATCCGTGCTGCCGTCAGGGTAGGTCACCGTGACAGGAACATCGAACTCCTCAACGGTGTCCTTGTTCAGCTTCGACTTATCAGGGAACGTAACGGTGATCTCACCGGTGTTCTCGTCAATCTTGACTTCGTAGCCTTCAGGAGCCTTGAAGTCCTCAGGGATCGAGAACTTCGAACCCTCAGGAGCCTTGGTGTCCTTACCGTCCTTGTCAGTGAAGGTCGGAGACGACTTGGTTTCCTCACCAGGAACAACCAGCTTGTCCTCGTACGCAGGCTCGAACTTGTTGGCGTCCTCGTCAACGACCTTGATTGGTGCGTTGATGACCTTGGTGGTGCCATCTTCGTAGGTGACCTTAACCGGAACGTTGTAAGTACCCGGTTCAACGTCGGCGCCCGGCTTGATGGTCAGCGTGCCATCTGCGTTTACGGTGACCCAGTCCTGCGGAGCGACATCTTCCGGAAGGCCGGCCTTCTGGAACTCAGGAGCGTTCTTGACATCCTCTGCGGTTGCTGCAGCGAACTTAGCGGAGTCAGGAACAGCGGTGCCGTTCTTGTTGACCGGACGCTCAGCCGTAGCTTCTTCGCCAACCTTGACCTCGGTCTCCTTGTATTCAGGAGCGACGTAGGCCAGGAAGGAGTCAGCCATGAGAGGCGTGCTCTCATCGGACGCGTTGTACACCGTAGCGGTGTAAACGGTGTCCTTAGCAAGGTCTTCCGGAACCTTGAAATCACACGAAGGGATCACACCGAGGTTGTCGGAGTTCGCCTCGCAACGGTGAACTTCCTTACCCTCACTGTCAGTCCAAACGATCACGTGAGCAGTGTTCGGGGTCAGGCCGAATGTTTCGGTCTGTGCGGTGTCACCCGGAGCAGCAGGCTTGTCCGTGGCGTTGTATGGGGTGACGTCAAATCCGCGTGAGGTCTGGCGCAGCGAGAAGTCAAGGTCGTTAATGTAGTTACCGGCGTGGAGTCCGCCGGAGACTGCATGCACCATCGAAGCGCGGTGGATGTCCTGGAACATTGCGCTCTGCGAGGAGTCCATGTTCGAGTCGACGCCCTCGGGAAGGACCGGCGAGACGTACATGTACTCGTAGTTGATGTGCTTCGAACCCCAGTTTCCGGCTAGCCAGCTACCGGTCTCCGAATCAGGAGCAAGCTCTCCCCACTCACCATCACGTGTGATGCCGTTGTTCTTGTAGCTGTTACCCCACAGACCCTTGAACTGGAGGTTGTATTTGCCTTCGTTATCGGTTTCGGTGATGACGGTTTCGGCGATAGCGCTCTTACCGGTCTCGGCCTCGTATTCGGCCATGATCTGCTTCTGCGCTGCACGGAAGGCCTCAGTGGTGTAACCCTTATTGTCGTTCTTCCACTGATCGAAACGACGCGCGACCTCATCCTGGACGTACGAGCCGCGGATCTTCACGTTCGGAACGGCGACATCGCCGTAACGCTTCTGATAATGGTTGACGAAGAGCGCATTACCGAAGGTACCGCGCTGGTCATAGTAGACACGCCCGCTCACTCGGCCTTGGCCGACCTGTTTTTCACCGGTGGTGGACTTGTCCTCTGGGAGGTGCAGCCAGTCCTGTTCGCGTTCGTGGTAGGAGATGTTGTAGTTCTCAGCAAGCTGGATTCCAACCGTACCGTTCCACGTACCGAGGTAACGGTCACCCTAGCCACCGAACACAGAGTCACCTTCAATGAAGGCCACCTGAAGGTTCGCAGGGTCCGGGTTTTCAGCCCAAATACGCAACTTCTGCCCGGCAGTCGCTTCCCACTTGTGGACGGTGCCGAGTGCATCGGTCCAGTCCGGCAGGCTGATCGTGTATGTGCCGTCAGCCTTTGTCTGCGTGGTGTAGATCGGCGACACAGCGCCACGCTGCTTCTTGTTGTTGTAGTCGATCCACTGAGCGTAGACCTTGACACCTGCAAGCGGTTCGTCGGACGACCCTGCCGCAGCTGCGTTGCCGTCGCGGTCCAGGAAGACCTTACCGTTGACGGTCTTCTTGGCTAGCCACTCACCAGGGGAATCGATTGGGTCTTGCGCAGCGGCCGCATGGGCAGGGTTGCTCCAGCTGATAAAACCAGGCGCAAGCGAAGCCGCGAGCGCGAGGGTCAGACCAGCTGCACCAGCCCGCAACGCACTACGCCCAAAGATGCCGCGAGACTTATTCTCGGTCATGAGTTGGAGATCCTCTCTTGTATCTACTCCAGGCCATCGCAGAGCATGCATTCGCCCACCCACCCGTGAGGTACGGGACATATCCACACGTCGCGTCGCGGAACCCACCGCAACAAAACTATGTCGATACCTTTGGCAGATCGGACAGGGCATAGCTCAGCCGAAGCCATTGCTACTCATAGTAGCTTCACAGGAAGCAGGATTACACATGTACGTTTGATAAATTGCGAGACTTCACCAAACATTCACCACCGTCACCCAACTTCGCGCCTTAGAAGTGGCGCAAATCCGCGAAAACTAAGACGCTCCGACCCTTCGGACTGTCAGACACGTCCGACACCTCGGACGGTAGTCGTCTCACATAGCGGATAGTTGAAATAAAAGCACTTGAGACATAGCAACTTCAGACTTCAACGTCACGAGATAGACGTCACGCACCCTGCACAACACGGCCCAAGATCTGGATCACGATCTCCGGCTGGTCCGCATGCACCCAGTGCCCCGCACCCTTGACCATCACCTTGCGTACCGCAGGGAACAGCTCCTTCATGACCGGCACATCGGCGTCGCTGATGTAATCCGAATCTGCGCCACCGACCCACACCACCGGGCCTCCATACGGAACATCATCGCTTGAGCTCGGGAAGTCACCAATCTTCCCCAGCCAGGAACGCAGGCCCGCCACGTTAGGCTGCCAGGACCAGCCATCGCCCTCACGCTGCAGATTCTGCAACAAGAAAGCACGCACACCCTGATCATCCACATCAGAAGCTAGAGCCGCATCGGCATCCTTGCGAGACTCCAGCCCCACCAGATCAAGTGACAGCACGCTGTCCAACAGGTGCTTGAACGGCGCATCCTGCGCCTCATAATCGGCAGGACGCGGCGAAATATCAATCACCGCGAGCGCACGCACAAAATCCCCGTGGCGCAAGGCAACCTTCATCGCAACCTTGCCGCCCATCGAATGCCCTACCACCACAGCAGAATCCACGCCACGAGCTTTCATGGTCGCAACCACTGAATCCGCCATCTGATCATACGAAAACTCATCCGTCCACGCGGCCGCACCGTGGTTCGGGAGATCCACCAGATACGACGTCGCCACCGAAGACAACGCCCGCGCCACCGACACAAAATTACGGCCGCGCCCCATCAAACCATGCAAAAACACGAGCGGGACAGGCACCTCCCCCACAACCTGCACAGGAAGGTTCGCATCAAGCACCACAGAATCAGCCATGAGACCAGCCTAACCAGGCATGCATACGCAGAGCGCCAGCGAATGAGGCGAGTGGGCCGGGAAGCCGCCTAGCGGCACCAGCGCGGGCTATAAGCCGCGGCGGAAGACGAAAATGCCCACACCGCCAAGCACCGCAACACCAGCGGCCGCCACAATCACACCCGCGGCCTGGGTACCACGATGCACCCACGGAATACCCACAGACTCCCGCGGACCCTGAGCCTCCGAACGGATATCACCCTGCGGAGTCACCTTCGCCAACGGCGCTAACGAGCCCGGCAGGGCATCGTCGCCCTCCGAGGCATCGTCCTCTTCTGCGGCATCGTCCGCGGCGTCATCCGTGACTTCCGGGGCAGGTGCGGGTGCAGCAGGGGTCAGCGGGTTAGAAGTTCCTAGGTCAGCGGCTACATGCGACTCATTCGAAGGAACAGGCACAGCATCGCTCGGCTCCACATCAATCACGGCCGGCAGTCTCGGATCAGCGGACGGGGCCACCGAAGGGTCCGGCTCAGCCGATGGAAGCGGCACCGCAGTAGGGACCGGCGCCCGGGTAGGTGCCGGCGCTGAAGTAGGTGCCGGAGCCGGCTCCGGTACAGATGTAGGCCGCGGAACAGGCACCGGCGACGGCACAGCCGTCGGAGCCGGATCTTCTGGAAGGTTCGACTCCACCGGAGGAAGCGGCACCGGAGTAGGTTCCTGCGTAGGCTCCGGGATCGGCTCAGGCGTCGGCGCAGGGCCAGGCCGCTGGGTCGGGGCCGTGCTTGGTTCAAGTGTCGGTTCCGGAGTTGGTTCCGGGCTGGGTTCCTGGGTCGGCTCAGTGGTTGGTTCCTGGCTCGGCTCAGGTGTTCGTTCCTCGCCCGGCTCCGGCGTCGGCTCAGGAGTAGGTTCCGGGGTAGGTTCCTCGGTTGGTTCAGGCGTCGGTTCTGGCGTTGGCTCAGGTTCCGGCTCCGAAACCGGCGGCAACGTGAAGTTCACGACATACGATCCGAACGCGCCCCACGCAATCGGCAATCCGCCACTACTCGGGATATCAAACTGGGGCAACAATGCCGGGCTAGCCCAACCAAGCTCCGTATCCGGCGCATGGCCGATATACAGCATCGAGTACTTGAAGTTCACGTGCTTACGGCGTTCCCCCGGCTTGCACAAAGAATTGCCCAACGCACTCGTGAAACAACCATCGGAAGCATCCGAGGCAAGCTCGCCATGCAACCGATCCTCAAGCAGCCCCTTATTGAACGTGCCGTCAAAGGCCAAAACATATTGGCCCTTGCTGTCCGTGAGCGTCCTCTTCGTCTCAGCGATCCCCGACTTCCCCGTCAGCTGCTCATACTCCTTAAGCAACCGCACCTGTTCAGCCAAAGCCGCATCACGACCAACACCCGGATTCAACAACATGAAACGATCCATGCCGTGCGCAACCCAGTCATTGACGTACGCACCAATCACCGTGACACCCGCGGCCGGCGCCGAACCACCATCCGACGCATCGCCATCCGAACCGCCACGAGCTTTCTGCTTCACGACCCCGATAAACGAGCCCTGGACGCGCTTATCCCACCGCGACAGCGAAGCCCAATCCGAAGAAACATGAGCCGCCTGCTCCGACCAACGAGCCTCATTAAACAAGCCCGCAACATACGCGGAATCAGCGTCCATCCCATCAACAGAGATCGGAGTGAAAACCGGGCCCGATACCGACGGGGCTACGGAGCTGTCACGGTCCGCGCCGTCCTGGGCAACCGCATCGTTACTAACATCCTTGTTAAATGGAGCAACAAACGCAGACCCCGAAGCCGGCCCCGCGTGCGCAACATCCGAACCCCACGACGGCGCGAAAGCCACACCAGCAGACAACGCGAGCGCAGCGGAACCAGCAACCCACCGCTTAGAGGACGGCAAAAGAACGCGCTGACGTTGACGCAAACTCTTACCTCCTCTTTCCAGCCGCGCAACCTATGAATGCTGAGCTATCAATAAACGCAGAACAGTCAATTAAACCAGTTTCAGCACCATGCTCAGAACCACCAAAGCTGAGCCTCAGCTGTGAACCAACGCTGACCCGCCTTAGATTCTACTCCCTCGCGCGGACGGAATATGTAGGATCCAACGACTTAAGTGCTGCCGTTGCGTAAGTCCGTACATAGCAACACAAAGGATTTACTCAGAATTCCCTCATTTCGGAAATTCTTTCTGAGATCCCCAACACGCAACCAGAAGCCACACAGAAAGAACAATCAACACTGCACCGAGTAGGCTAAAAACATGACGAAGAACACGCAGAACAGCACCATGGAATACAACCGACTCGGCCGCGCCGGCCTCAAAGTATCCGAACTCTCCTTCGGCTCCTGGGTCACCTTCGGCGACACCATCGACACCGGCCTCGCAAAAGAATGCATGCAAGCCGCAGCCGACGCCGGCGTCAACTTCTTCGACAATGCCGAGGTCTACGCGGGCGGGCAGTCCGAAACCATCATGGGCAAAGCCATCGAAGAACTCGGCTGGAACCGCTCCGAATACATCATCTCCACCAAGCTGTTCTGGGGTATTTCCGACGGCAAGGTCAACCTCACGAACACGCTCAACCGCAAATACCTCATGCAGGGCATCGACGGCTCGCTCGAGCGTCTCGGCCTCGACTTCGTAGACCTCATCTACTGCCACCGCCCAGACCCAGAAAGCACCATCGAAGAAACCGTGTGGGCCATGAGCGACATCGTCTCCAGCGGCAAGGCGCTCTACTGGGGCACCTCCGAATGGTCCGCGGACGAAATCCGTGCCGCCTACGAGATCGCCGAACGCCACCACCTCCACAAGCCATACATGGAACAGCCGCAGTACAATCTGCTGGAGCGCACCAAGGTCGAGCAGGAATACGCTCGCCTCTACGACGACATCGGGCTCGGCCTCACTACGTGGTCCCCACTGGCCGGCGGCATCCTCACGGGTAAATACCTCGGCGAGATCCCTGAAGGTTCCCGTGCAGCGGGCCGCTACGGCAAGACCCTTGAAGCCGCGCTGGGCAACGAAACCCAAAAGGACCAGGTCCGCAAGCTCGTCGCAATGGCGTCCGACCTCGGCGTGACCCCGGCTCAGCTTTCGCTCGCTTGGCTGCTGAAGAACCCGAATGTCTCCACCGTCATCACCGGCGCAACCTCGGTCAAGCAGCTCAACGAAAACCTTGGCGCGCTCGAGGCGAAGGCAGCCCTTACGGACGAGGCAAAGGCCGAACTCGACCAGATCTTCGCCTAGTGCCAAGCCATTCTCGCCTAGCCCCAAGCCACGCGTAACTCGAAAACCACCCTCCACTCAGGTAAGGTGGATCACATTTTCATACGTAAACGCAAAGAAGACATGCTCAGAACGCATGGCTGAGGAATTGAGATGAGTAGCGAAACTCACCGCGGCGCCGCCACAGCAGCGAACGCCAACGCCCCACAAGAAGGCGAACTGAAAAAGACACAAAAACCCGGATGGATTTTTGCTGTCGCTGTCGGATCAGCAGTCGGATGGGGTGCTTTCGTTCTCCCTGTCGACTGGCTCCACCAAGGCGGTATCGTCGGTGCCGCACTCGGTATGGCCATCGGCGGCGCCCTCATCGCTCTCATCGCGTTGAGCTACGGCATCGTCATCAAAGCCCTCCCCGTCACCGGCGGTGAGGTGGCGTACGCCCTCGTTGCTTTCGGACGGCGGCACGCGTTCGTTGTCGGATGGTTCCTGACGCTCGGGTACCTGTGTATCGTCGCGCTCAACGCATCAGCGATGGCGCTCGTAGCCAGACGCCTAGCGCCCGGGATCATGGAGAAAGTCCACCTATGGACCATCGCCGGATTCGACGTCTACCTCCCCGAGGTCATCTTCGCGTCTGCATGCCTCATCCTGTTTGGCTGGCTCAACATCCGCGGGGCTGAATTCGGAGGCCGCGTCCAGTTCATCGCCGTCATCATCATGCTGGTCGCCGTTGCGTTCATCGTGATCGGCGTGATTGCCCTAGCTGGCCGCAACGAACTCAGCTTCGGTCCAGCGTTCCCAACCGACGTCCCACCGATGGCCGCGATCATCACACTCGTCGCGATCGCGCCGTGGGCGTTCATCGGCTTCGACAACGTCCCGCAGGTCGCCGGCGAATTCAACTTCTCGCCACGTAAAGCACTCGGCCTCATCCTGTTCGCGATCTTCGCGGCAGTCGCCATCTACGTGCTCATGCTCATGGCCGTATCGCTGTCGGCGGGTCCCGGAATTGAAAACATCGGCGACGACACGTGGGCACCCGCCGACGTCATCGCCGGCGTCCTCGGCCAGTTCGGCGTGGTCCTGCTCGTCATCGGCGTATCGATGGGTATCTTCACCGGCCTCAACGGGTTCACGATGTCGGCTTCCCGCGTCATTCTCTCCCTCGGCCGAGCACGCATGCTGCCGGAAGCCACCGCAAAGATCAGCCCACGCTTCCACACCCCGCACGTCGCGCTCATCGTGGTGGTTGCGCTGTGCCTCATCACCCCGTGGTTCGGCCGCGCAGCCCTCAGCTGGGTTGTGGACATGAGCTCTGTGGGCGTGACCATCGCATACTTCTACACATGCTTGTGCGCATTCAAGGTCATGCACCGCGACCGCTCCCTCCTGCGCGCAGCCGGCGAACGCGTCCCATTGTGGATGGCGCTCTCCGGTCCAGTTGCTCTGCTGGGTGCTCTGATCTCCGTCATGTTCCTACTTCTGCTGTTCCTGCCGTTCTCGCCAGGTGCACTCGGTAAGGAATCGCTCATCGCGCTCATCGCGTGGCTCGTGCTCGGCGTCATCTTCTTCCTGGTCCGCCGCCCACGCTTCGAAGCGCTCACCGAGGACGAAACCCGCGAAGTCATGCTCGGCGAACACCAAGACGTGTACCTCGACCAGGAACACATCGACGAAGAAGTCGAGCGCATCACCGGTGCGATCCCGATCGTGCCGATGCCAGGCGCAGACACCTCCGACATGGCGCCACACACCGCCGCGGCCGCGGAGACCCTCGCGGAGCAGGAACCGGACGACCCCGACCCAGCCAAACCCATGAAGTAGCCGCCAGGTTGGTGGGCTAACCGCTAGGTTGATGGGCCAACCGATACGCTAGTGCCCGGTGCTGACACGCTTCAGCGCCGGGCACTAACGTTTAACCACAGCGCCGTTTAACCACCAGCCGCGAACACACCGACCTCAAGCGAACAGGAGCCGCCATGGACGACATCGAGCTCTTCATGAACGCCTTCTCCTCCGTCAACCAAGACATCGGAGGGCTGCTTTGGAAACGCGGCTGGCTCGCCGACACCAACGTGGCCGACGACGAAGAACTCAGCTGGTTCTGGCCACCTACAGCCCCGGTAGGCTTCGGTGGACTGCCCGAATGGAGCGGCCGCCTGGCCAAACTGCCGGCCGGAACGCTGCCGCCGCGCCGCACCCCGTGGACCAAACCCACGACGCTGCGGAAAGTCAACGGGGCATGGCACCTGGAATTCGGTCAGGCACCACAGCTTGAAGCACGCGAAACCACGAAGTATTCGAACGAATACGACCTGCTACAAGACCTCAAAGCGATCGAATGCTGGCCCCTCACCGTGGAAGAAAACCGTGACATCCGCATGCACTGGCTCTACCAAGCCATGAAAGCCGAATCACGCCACGACCACTACCGCACCGTACGGCCCACCGAACCGTACGCAACCCGGATCGAGGAACTCCAAGAACACGTCGACTGGGAAAACGACGCCCTCGAGGCCGCACGCACCGGACGCGAACTACCAGCCCCACCCCAAAGAGCCCGGCCACACGGAGACGTCAAAGCGAAACTCCTCATGGCAGAAGCCGAATCATGGGCCTCAGCCGTACGCACCGCACGCGTAGGCGGCCCCGGCTGGAGCATCAACAACCTGTAGAGCTAGCAGCGGGGTGAGCCAGGCCCGGCGGCCAGGTGCTCCAGCGGACCTGGCGGAGCGGCCCTGGCTAGCCAGCCAGCGCTTTCAGCTGCTCGGCCCGCTCCCTCGTTGCTTCCGCCCCGGCTTCGGCGGCACGCTCAAACTTATTGAACGAAGTGAACCCCACATCGTCCATCGCAGGATCAATCAACACATCCGGCGGAAACAGCGACAACCGCATCTTGGTCAGCTGCGCCTGCATAATCTCGATCCCCCGCACAGCCTCCTTGAACGTGCCCTTAAGGAACCGCCCCGTAGGGACCGGCTGAGAATCCTTAGTCATATCCACGGTTTGCAAGGACGTCGCATTCACCGCAATCACATTCTGAGCCCCGAAGAAATGCGCCGCGTCCACCGGCAACTGATTCAACATCCCGCCATCCATCAACAAATCACTGCCAACCCGCACCGGTTCCAAAACCCCAGGGAACGCGGCCGAGGCATGCACCGCGGCGAGCAGATCCCCCGAATGCAGGTAGCGGGTGGTGCCGCTCGCGACATCCGTGGCCACCACAACCAACGGAATCTCAAGCTCCTCAAACGTCTCCGGCAAATACTGGGCCAAGAAGGAACGCAGACGCTTAGTCGAAAACACGCGGCCGCTGAAACCCCAATTCAGGACCTTCAACCAATCAACATTCACGCTGATCTTCTGAACCGACGCCGCATCATGCCCCGCCGCAATCAACGCACCGATGATCCCGCCCATGCTCGTCCCAGCAATCACCTCCGGACGCACACCCAACGGCTCCAGCTCGCGCCACACCCCCACATGACACAAACCACGAGCACCACCGCCACCCAACGCTAAACCAAGCACACAAACCTCCTACACCTACGGCGACGTGCCTGGTTCTACATTTCCGCATCAACCACAAAATCACCAGAGAAAACACCAATAAGACGCCGCCGCACCCGAGCCGTGCGAGACTGTCCATATGCTCACCGCCACCATGTGGGGAACCATCGCCGCCTCATCGCTCATCATCGGCGCCGTGCTCGGGTTCATCACGCCCTGGCCGCCGAAGCTCATCGGTGCGATCCTCGCATTCGGTGCCGGCGCAATCTTCTCAACCATCGCATTCGAACTCGCAGAAGAATCCATCACGAGCGGCGGGCCACTCGCCACCGCGATCGGCGTGGCACTCGGGGCGCTCACCTACTTCATCGCAGACCGGCTCATCGAAGGCCGCGAAACCCCGTCCGGTGCGGTCAGTGGGGCAAGTGCGGCGAGTGCGGCCAGTGAGGCGACCGAGGCCAGCACAGCGCAGCACTCATCCCGCACAAAGCGGCGAACCCGCCGCAATAACGCGGGAATGGTGCTCGTCATGGGAGCGATCCTCGACGGGATCCCGGAACAAACCGTGCTCGGTGTAGGAATGGGCGCCGGAAACGACGTCAGCATCGCGCTCCTCATTGCGATCTGCCTCGCCAACATCCCCGAATCCGTTGGCTCCGCCTCCGACATGAAATCGGCCGGTGTGCCGACGCGACGGATCCTCGGAATCTGGCTACTTGTCCCGGCGCTCTGCGCGCTGGCGACCGTGATCGGCTACGGACTCTCCCACACACTCTCCCCCGAAGCCCAAGCCGGAATCAACGGTTTCGCGGGCGGGGCGCTCCTCGTGATGCTCGTGGATTCGATGATCCCCGAAGCCCGCGCAAAAACCGGACGCACCGCAGGGCTACTCACCGTACTCGGCTTCGCACTCGGCGCCGGGCTCTCGCTGCTGACGTAACGGCGTGGACGGCGCTCGGTCCCGGCGCCGACGGCTGCCTTCAAGCGGCAGGGTGGGTGCGCCGCACACCCACCAACGCAACGATCACAACGCAGGACGCCACCGCCATCGTCAGCGCCATCGGCAACGCGGTAGTGCCATCGCCAATACCCGTCAACGGCGCCACCACGGCGGCTAAACCAAACTGAGCCGCACCCAACAACGCAGACCCCGCACCCGTACGCCCGCGCGAGGACTCCAAAGACAACGCCACCAAATTAGGTAGCAAGAAACCGTTACAGCACACCACCACAACAAACCCAGCCATCAGAGGCCACGCGGATGCCCCCAACAAGGTCACCGAAACCACGAGCCACGCGACAGCCGCAACCTGCGTACACCCCACCATCGTGACCCAGCGACGTGGCGGGATCCGGTCGATAATCCACGGATTCACCGCGCTCGCAAGCACCAGCGAAAGCGAGTTGAATGTGAACATGGCCGCATACTCGCCGGCTGAGAAACCATTCATGCGGATCATGATGAACGAACTCGCCGAAATATAGGCGAACATCGTAGCGAAACTGCCCACATACATGAGAGTCGGGAACACATAGGCGCCACGGGTCAGCAACTCCCCCATGTTGCCGAACGCCTTCTTCAAACCGCCCGAATGCCGGTCCTCGCTACGTAGCGTCTCCGGGACAGCCCACCACACACCCAAAGCCGCCACCGCGAAAACACACGCCAACATCACAAACACAGCACGCCACGAAAGCCACGGAATCAAAACCCCACCCACCGCGGGAGCGATCACCGGAGCGATCGACTGAATCGCCATGATCGTGGACAACGCCTTCGCGATCCCCTTACCGCGCCCGATGTCCGCGATAATCGCCTTCGACAACACCACCCCAGCAGCGCCGCACACACCCTGGAAACAGCGCGCCACAATCAATACCACAATGCTCGGAGCCAACGCCGCAACCAACGACGCCACACCCGAACCCACCAAGCCAAACACCAACAGCGTGCGCCGGCCACGCTGATCAGACAACGGACCGATCACCAACTGGCCCAACGCCATCGTGATCAAGAACCCCGTCAGCGACAACTGCGTCACCGACGCACTCGAACCAAACTCCCGGGAAATCTGATCCAGCCCCGGGATATAAGCGTCGATCGCAAACGGCGCCAGCCCACCACACAACCCCAACACCGCGATCATGCGGCGCGGCAGCGGACGGCTCACAGAACGTTCATCACTCATCAGCGACCATGCTACGACGCCCGCCCCGCAGCTAGCTCATTCGCTACCCCGGCATTCGCTACCCCGGCGTTCGCTACCCCACAGGTAAACGCAACGTCACCTTAGAGCCCTGACCGTGCCACGACTCCAAGCCCGTGGAACCGCCGTGCCGCTCAATGATGGCCCGCACCATCGGAAGCCCCAAGCCACTGCCGTCGGTGCCCCGCACCTCACGCGAACGACCAAGCTCTTCCCACACCGTCTCCAGCTCATCCGGCGCGATGCCGCGGCCCGTGTCCGCGCAGTCGATATAGACCGAACCATCCGCCTCACGGCCATGGATCTCGATGCGCGCACCCGGCTCCGAATACTTCACCGCGTTGCTGAGCACATTAGAGATAGCGAGGAACAACAAATCAGAATCCCCCTGAATGCGCGGCAACGGGCGCGGAGCACGCGGCAACGCGACCTCGATGTGCCGCTCACGCGCCCCCGGGATCTCCATGACCGTCTGAACGGCTTCTTCCACCAGGTCAGTCAGATCCACGCTCGAAAGCTCAAGTTCTGCATGTTCAACTTCGCTGATCTTCCGCAAGTCACTCAACAGGCTCGAAAGCCTCTGCGCCTGCACGCCAATGCTGTCCAACTGACGTTGCGACGGCTCATCCGCAAGTGCTGCACGGATCCCCTGAATAGGGTTCTTCAACTCGTGATCCAAGCGAGCCATGAGCCGATGCCGGCGCTGTGTCTGCTCCTCACGTTCCTTACGGACCGCACGCACCTCACCCCGGCGCAACCAGCCGACAGTCCACCATCCCGCAAGCAACACTGCAGTCGCCACGAGCCCCAGAATGAAAGGAACCCACGCGAGCTTGGTCGCGACCGTCAAAACCTTGCCGCTATCAAGTGGAGCCCACACGAGGCTCGCGACAAGACCCACCACCAGCGGCGCAAAAACCCACAACAACGTCCAATTCAGCTTGCCGCGGCGACGCTGCTTGCGCTGTTGCTGCTGCTGAGGGCGCGGTTGCTGGGTACGATGCGGGGCCGACTGACGCGGGGCCGGCTCAGTGTTGCCGTGGTGGGCTGGGGGCATGATCGGCGGATGCGGCGCCGATTGGCCCTGTAATTCAGTTGGGCGTGGTGGCTGGTTCATGCGCGCTCCACCTCGCCAGCGAAACGGTAGCCTTCGCCGGAGACCGTCTCGATCAACGACTGCCCGGCGCCCGCATCGCCGATCACCTTGCGGATCTCAGCAACACGGTGATCAACCGCTCGCGTGGTCACGATCGCCTCGAAACCCCACACGGTCTCCAGCAGACGCTGCCGCGAAAACACCTCATCAGGGTGGCTCATCAAGAACTCGAGCAGCGCGAACGCCCGCGGGGTCAACGACTTCTCGCGGCCATCAACAAAAATACGGCGAGCGGGCCTATCCAGCTTCAGATCGCCAGCAACCAGCGACTCCGCCGCACTCAACGGGGCACCACCCTGCCCGCTGCGCCGCAACACCGCGCGGATCCGCGCCATCAACTCGACCGGATCGAAAGGCTTGGTCAAGTAGTCATCAGCGCCGTCATCGAGCGCGGCGGCACGTTCGAACGACTCCCCGACCTCCGTCAACAGGATCACCGGAAGCCAGTCGTCATCGGCTCGGATGCGGCGCAAAACCTCGCGGCCATCAACCCGCGGCATCAAAACATCCAAAATAACCAAGCTCGGGCGGCGGTGCTCAATCTTCCGCAGCGCATCCGCTCCGTCCACGGCGACGTCCACGTCCAAACCGTTCCGGCTCAAAACGGGTGCCAGATGTTCCCTGATGGTCGCGTCGTCATCAACCAACAGAATCTGCGGACGAGGCGCAACACCGCCCATGAACACTCCTACCCTTCACAACGCCAAGCGGGCCCACCACGCGGTACGTCCGCGCGATGGACCCAGCCTAGCCGCTAATAACGAATTTCGACCCGTCGGTTCTTCTCACGGCCCTCGAAATCCGGGTTCTTTTTAGTGCCGTTATCAGCAACCGGCTTAGAGTCAGCGAAGCCCTTCGCATCAACCTTGACATCCTTGCGCGCCGACTTGATCGCATCAGCGACAGACTTTGCCCGCAGTTCGGAAAGCTTCTTGTTCCCGACCTTCGACGGCACATTATCCGTGTGGCCGCCCACCGAAATCTTCGCGCCCTTCGGAACATCCTTGACCAGCTCACCGATGCGCTTCTTCGCGTTGTCAGAAAGCTCATGCTTTTCGATGTTGAAAAGGATGTCAGAGGAAAGACTCAGGACTTCCTTACCCTCTTCTTTCCGCTTAGTTTCAAGCTTCTTGATCCCAAGATCCATCTTCTCGATCTTGAGATCGATGGGCTTGATCGAATCAGAAATCTCTTTATCACTCAGCTCAGCAAGATCATCATCAGCGAGCGCCGGCTGCGCCCCCGCCACCAAAGCGAGAGCCACAAGCGACGCCGCGACACCCGTTACGCGCCTCAATCGATCTCAACCCCCTGAGCCATCTCCACGCTGTTCCACAAGTTGAAGTCCATCTTGTGCACGTCCTCAGGTGGAGCCGCGAACACGGACGTCGCATACGTGCGCTTGCCCGGAGTCAGGTGCACACCCTGGTTGGTTATCGCTCTAGTGTTAAGCCGCTCATGCTTGTTGAGGTTCTTCTGGTCGATCGCGTACTCGAACACGTTGTGCTGATTCCCCGCGACTTTCCACAGGTTGAAGTTGCCCTCGTCTTCCGCGGTGGTGTGCAGCGTGTACCCGTAGACGACCTTGACGAACTTACCTTCACGCTTAGCTTCAAGCATGTCGACGGTTAGTGTGGCGTCCTTATCACCTTCCACGGTCACTCCCGTGGTGACGCTCAGGATCGGTTCCCGGTTGTCCATCTCGCCGGGCTGGCTGCCTTCGCCGGCTTCGTTACCCTGGCCAGATTCAGCGTCCGATGCGTCCGAATCGGTTGCTGTGGAATCACCTGACGTGGTCTGCGCTTGGTTTTCAGTACTTGCGTTATCGCCCTGAGCGCTCTGCTGCGCGGAAGCCTGGTTCGCGTTCTGGTCCTGGCCCTCATCGCTCACGCCCACCGAGCAACCTGCCAAACCAATGGACGACGCGAGCGCCAGGCCCAGGATCATCTTGCTTGCAGTTGACTTGTTCATGACTAAACCTTTCGCCTATACAGAAAGCTGTGCGCCTCCGTCTTGTTTTACAACGCTACGAACAATCAGGAGGCGTCTTTTCGCAGCTTTGTCTCAAGCAGTAAGTTTTTCGTATCGATATTGCGACAACCCAGAAACCCGTCAGTACCGGGCCCGGCCCGCGGTTCAGTACCGGATCTCGACGCGGCGGTTCAGTACCGGATCTCTACCCTGCGGTTCTGTGCGCGGCCTTCCAGGTTCGGTTTAGCATCCGAACCGTTATCCGCTACCGGCTTCGTATCTGCGAAGCCCTTCGCATCCACCTTGAGGTCCTTGCGGGCGGCCTTGACCGCATCGGCCACAGACTTTGCGCGCAGCTCGGACAGCTTCTTGTTCCCGACCTTCGACTTCACGTTGTCCGTGTGGCCACCCACCGAAATCTTCGCGTTCTTCGGAACGTCCTTGACCAGGGCGCCGATCTTCTTCTTCGCGTTATCCGAAAGCTCATGCTTATCGATGTCGAACAGAATGTCAGAAGACAACGTCACAACATCCTCGTTGCCGTCTTTCTCCTTGGTCTCAAGCGGCGTGATGTTGATATCAAGCGGCGTGATGTCGATATCGAGAGGGGTGATGTCCCCGTCGTTCGCCCACGCCGGCTGGACCGTCAACGCAAGCATCGACGCAACAGCAGCCGCTGCAATTACCTTCCTGCGTTTCAATCGATCTTCACATCCTTCGCCATCTCGGCGCCACGCCACAGCTGGAAGTCCATCTCGTGAACATCCTCAGGAGGGGCCGGGAACACGAACTTACCCGTGACCCGCTTATTCGGCATCAGCTTGATCTTCGCGGCATTATCCGAAGCCTTCCGGACCAGCGAATGGCGGTTCAAGTTCTTCTGATCAACCAGGTAAGGCCAGAACTGCGAGTTGTCATTCACATCGAATACCGATGCCCCGGGGTCAGTTGTATCCGTGTTCGCGGTGAAGCCATAGATCGCCTCGATCAGATCACCCTTCCGCTCAACCGAGAGCAACTCGACAGTCAGGCTCGCGTCCTTATCCTCACCGATCTTTGTACGAACCGTGGTGCTTGCCAACGCTTTCAAGGAATCCGCTGTGACACCGTCACCGGAGGCCGCGCCGTCAGCGTTGCCGACCTGGTCCCCGCCCGAGGCGGTGGCGTTCTCCTCAGCGCTCTCCTCCGGGCCCTCAGCAGGCTGGCTTTCCTGAGTCGTCGAGCCGCCGTCCTGCGGCTGCGCACCCTGTTGCTGAGCCGAAGCCTGCTCGGCGTTCTGGGTGTTGTCCTTACCTTCATCGCTCACGCCAACCGAGCAGCCGGTCAAAGCGAGCGAGGTCGCAAGCCCCAAACATACGATCGCTTTAGAAGTTGCTGACTTAAACATGACGAACCTTTCGCGTCTTCTAGCTTCAGTTGAGTTTTCGTGGAGTGGCTTTCTGCCGCCCCGTTGATATCAACGCTACGGCGAAGGACCCTTCAACCTATCGCAGATCTGTCGCCAACAACCCGGATTTTGTACCGAATTAGCGACAACGACGCGAAACTTCAGTCCGCGTTTACCTGAGGTTCGTTTTAGCTATGTTTCCCGGGTTTGCGTGCGGTGCGGCGTCGGAGCCGAACGCTGGGCAACGGCCGGGCGGCACCTACGCATTCCGCGGCGGGCGGGCAAGTCTCCGGAGCGGAACCGACGGGTCAGCCAACGCATCGGCGGGGACAACGATCCCCTGGTCGATGATGCGGCGGGCAGCACGCACCGTCATGCCGCCGTCGACGGCGGCGCACCCCGCCATGGTTCCATCCGGATTCAGCAGGAACGTCGCCTGCGGAGTGCCGTCCTCGTTGAACCGGTGGATGTACTGGGCTGAGTCCGCCGCTCCGGCCTCCGGGTGGGGTGCCGGGTGGGCTACTGGCTGGGGTACCAGCGAGCCCACGCCTTCAACATGAACTCCGTGGCGGTCAGACCAGAACCACGGCGCACCTTGCTGAGGAATGTCCTGCCCCAGGATCGCGGCGGCCGCTCGGGCGCCGCTGTGCATCGCATTCTCCCAATGCTCGGCGCGCGGCAACAGCTCGCCAGCGTCGGTGCGCATGCGAGCGGCATCGCCCACGGCAAAAACCGCTGGATTCGAGGTCTGCTGGCGCTCGTCAACAACCACACCATCGTTGACTTCAAGGCCCATAGCTTCGGCGAGCGCCGTGTTCGGTGTGATGCCGATCCCCACCAGGACCTGATCTGCCCGTAGCTGCGTGCCGTCCGTCAGAGTGACGACTCGCTCGGCGCCGTCGACTTGGATGCGCGCGGGGGCGGACTGGATGACGTCGACCCCGCGTTCAGCGTGCATCGCGTGAAGGTACTCGGCCAGGACCGGCCCAACGGCGGGAACGAGTGGCGGCTGCTCCGGCTCCACAAGAGTCACGTCAGCACCCAGCGCCAACAGTGTCGAAGCCGCTTCCGCACCGATCAGCCCCGCACCCACAACAACGATGCGGGTGCCTTCGCCGACGCTGTCTCGCAAACGGTCAGCGTCGGCGCGGGTGCGCAGCTCGAGAACCTCGGGCAGCTCGCCGCCGGGAACCGGGAGCTTGCGGGCGGCACCGCCCGTAGCGAGCACGATGCGGTCGGCGGCCACCGCATCGCCGTTACTCAACCGGACGGTTGGTTGCTCATTGGTGTCAACCCCCACGGCCGAGTCCTCGATGAGCTTCACGCGGTTCTCAACGAACCATTCCCGCGGCTGGAACTGAATCTGCTCGAGCGTCTTTGTACCCAGCAGATAATCCTTCGACAGCGGCGGCCGATCATAGGGCAACCCACCCGGCTCCACCATCGTGATCTCACCGTCAAAGCCACGCGAACGCAGCTCCTGCGCGACCGTGAAACCAGCCACGCCACCACCGACGATGGCGACAGACCCCACCGCCATCATTCAGCGTCAGCGGCAGGGACGCCCGGGTACAGAACCACGGTGTCGCCTTCGACCTCAACCTTGTGCGTCTTCGCGTCCACCGTGGCCGGCAAGCACAACGCCTTACCGCTCTTGAGGCAGAACCGAGCCGCATGCATCGGACATTCAACCTCGGTGCCTTCAATCCAGCCGTCGGCGAGGCTTGCGACCTCGTGAGTGCACTCGTCATTGAGCGCATAAAACGAGCCATCCTCGGCATGAAACACCGAGATGTCCTCGCCGGTCGAGTTCTCATCACCCGGAACCAGGTAGGCCTCCGCCTCCGGGATGTCACTGACAGGGATCTTGATGGTCTCGCTCATGAGTGCTCTCCTCTGTGTTGGTACAGCCACCGGAGTCAGTTGCGGTGCTCCACAAGGTTGCGGCGTTCAAGACGCAACGTGACATCCGCTGCCTTCGCAAGCTGCTTCGAGTGCGTCACCACGATGACGCACTTATTCTGCTGATGCGCGGCATCACGCAAAATCTCGATCACGCCGTCCGCGGTTTCTTCATCCAGGTTACCCGTAGGCTCATCAGCCAGGATCACCGGGGCGTCAGACACGAGTGCGCGGCCGATCGCGACGCGCTGCTGCTGCCCACCAGAAAGAGCCAACACATTCCGCTTAGCCGCTGCCGCATCGAGCCCCAGGCGGGTGAGGTCCTCAACCGTTGCCTTCGAGTTCACGAGGCGCAGGTTCTCAAGTGGGGTGAGATAGTCGATGAGGTTGTAGTTCTGGAACACCAACGCGATCTGGTCGCGGCGGTGGCGCGTGTAGCCGGTGGAAGCGATGTCCTTGCCGTCAAAGCGCACAACTCCGTTTGTGGGCGCATCCAGGCCGGCGAGCAGGCTCAGCATCGTGGTCTTGCCGGCACCGGAAGAACCCACGATCGCGTAAAACGTTCCGACCTCGAAGTCATAGTTCACGTTCTTCAAAACGCGCTGAGCGGCGCTACCGTACGTGAAATCGACGTTCTCAAGCTGCATGATAGACATAATTTTTTCCTAACTAAGTTTCGAAAGAATGCGTTTTGGACGCTGCATGATGAGAGGCAGAACCCCCACCGAAACGCCCATCAAGACGATGATGAATCCCCATGTGAGCGCCGTAGCGATACCGCCGGCGTTAGTCGCGAGGTGGATCGACGAAAGAGTCTCGTCCCCGGCCTGAGCGACAACCGCCCGCCCGAGAACTCCCGAAAGAACAGGCCCAAGAACCGCTGAAATGGCGGCGGCGACGGCCGCGAAAATGGTTGCCTCAAGCGCGAATTGCGAAAGCACATTGCCTTTGCTTTTCCCGAGCGAAAGCAACACACCCACCTCGTGGATACGGCCGCGCGCCCAGAACGTGCTCACCAACGCGAGCACCAACGCACCAGCAATGCTCAAACCCAGCAGCATCGTCGCCAACAGCTTGTCCACACCAGCGATAGCCTGAAGTACCGGCGCGAACTGAGCCGAATTGTCTTCCAACGACAGTTTCGGCGCGATCTTCTTGGCCGCGGCGAGCGCCTGCGGAAGCTCCTCGGCGTTATGCGTGAAATAACGGCCAGCCGTGATCGGCGCGCCGAGCTCCCGCGCTGAAGCGAGGTCCACGAACACGTTGTTCTCCGAGGCGCCGACCGGAAGCCCACTCGGGTTCTCCGTTTTCCCTTCAAAGATGCCGGCGACCGTCACGGTGACCTTCTTGGCACCCTGAGCGAGGGTCAACTTGTCCCCCACCTTGAGGTTGTTGTGGTCAGCGAACTCCCGATGGATCACAGCCTGCGATGCGGTTGCGCCCACATGCTTGCCCTCAACCAGCTGATACAGCTTGCCCTGGAACGCCGGGTTGAGCGAAGAATCACTCGCGCCAGTCACCGTGGCACCGCCAGCGAACTCAGGATCCAACTGAACCCCACGGTTGCTAGCTACCGGCTTGGCGCCTTCCGGTTGAGCAATCGTCTCCGCCTCTAAGCTGTGCCTAGCTACCTGCGGAAGGCCCGCCAAACGCTCAGCGACCTTCTCATCGACGCCGGCTTGCTCGGCTGGTGCCTGCTGAGTGGGCGGCTGCTGCTGCGCATCGGAGCCGGGCTGCGCTTCAGAACCAGGCGCCGCATCGACGTCTGCTGTTGCGGTGAAACCAGCGCCAACATTCGCGCTGATCGCGTTCTTAACCTCAGCCATGGAGGAACGCACACCAGACTGCGCAACGAGCGCGGTGAACACAACGGCCATGATGAGGATCATCAGGACGCTGCGCCGCGGTTTACGCAGAACGCTACGGATTGCTCGAGGCCACGGGTTCGTCATTTGTTGTCCACGAGGATCGCGCGAGGGCTCTTACGCAGCATCGGGATCGACGTGATCGCAACGACCACCGCGATCACAGCCACGCAGATAATCACGGCCTGGATCACCGAACCATTGGTCAGGCCAACAGCGAGGCTATCCAGCGTCTGAAGCGATGCTGAAGACTCCATGTCCGCACCGAACTGGCCCGCCTGCTCCATCTGCTGCTCAGTGGACTTGTTCACGCTCGCAAGCGTCACGCTACCCATCCACTGAGCGACGGCACTCGAAGCGAAGTACGCGAGGATGAACGCCGGAATCGCGATCAGGATGAGCTCCGCGAAATACTGGGCCGTGATGTTGCCCTTGCGAACGCCGATGGCGAGCAAGGTTCCGGTTTCCTTCTTACGTTCGTTGAGCCACAAGAACAGAACCAGCGCAACCACTGCGGTCGCGAAGATAGTGGCACCCACCATCGTGTTGCTCATGATGCTCTTGACGCCATCGACTGCCCCGGTGATGCCGGCGAGGTACTCGGCCGAACGCGAGAGCTGATAGTTGTTCCAGTCGATGCCCTGGGCCGCGGCGGCCTTCACGACATCCTCGAAGTTGGCGTCTTTAGCGACGAAGAAGTTCGCGTCCTGATAAATCTCGGTTTCCGGCGTGAACTGGTACAGCGCACGCGTCGTATCCAAGTCTGTGAACACCGTGTTCGCATACAGCTCGCTGCGCACAGCAACCGGGCGGGTGTTCTTACCCGAAACGATGCCCACAACCTCAGTCTTTACTTCCTTCGTGGACTGCTTCTGGTTGTCGGCGTCGTACTTATTACCCTTCAAGGTGAGGGTGCTGCCGAGCTTGAGGTTATTCGCTTTCGCAAGGTCCTCGTGAATCACGGCCTTGTTCTTGTCCTCCGCCGTCAAGTGGCGGCCTTCAACGAGCTTCAACGAGCCGCTGCGGAACGCGTTAGCCATATCGCTACGGTTCACACCCCACACGTTCACAGCGTTACCGAACTGTGCCTCGCGTTGCTGGTCATAGTCGTCGTGATCCGGCTTGAGCACCTTCGCCCCCACAAGATCAGCGGTCACGTTCTGCCGGGCCACATGGGAAGCAACACCGTCCAGGCCCGCGAGCTTTTCAATATCAGCCGGCTTGACGTTACCCGCGCCGCGCGGCGTACCCATGTTGTACTGCGGATTGTTCTCCAACACGAAACCACTACCGGTCTTCGCGTCCACCTCCTGCGCCACCTGATCCGCAGAACGCGTCACAGCCCCCGCGGACATCACCACAGTCGCCATCACAGCAAGAACAACAAAAATAATCAGAGTTTTAACAGGCTTGCGGACACAATAGCGCCAAGCCCTTCCCAGAAACGTCACAGTTTCCCTTTCACGGTAAAACGGTTGGCGCGTCCATGGCGCTGATCGCAAGACTCGTCGCGGGGCTACCCACAGTGGCATACATCGTGGAGAGCGAAAACTGATTCGCAGAATGCAGCGCGCCGTAAAGGTTCGTAAAGAAGGTATAACCCAATTCTGAATTGATCCTGAAAACCCGCTAGAGCGTCGCTGAAGGGACGCGTAGAGGTTCCCGGGAGCGCAGGTTGGGGCCGCGATACCGACTACGTATGGTCCCCGGCGAGCGCCCTATATTCCTGGGTTGCCGGCTTCCAGAACCCAGCCCGATGCGCGAGCAGCTCCTTGAAATGCCGCGGAGTCACCTCATCCAAAGCAGCGATGTAGCCAGGCACCATCTCGCGCGGGAGCCGCAACCCCATCGTGAGATGAGGGATCCAATCGATACGGTGATCATCCGGGTTCAGAGCGCTGATCTCGCGGGCCGCATGCCGCATCGGCTCCCCCGTTTCGAGCAGCCACGCGACGGTTTGCTTGCGGCGCGTACCGAAAATCACGGTTCCGACCCGCTGAAAATCCGCGGGGACAACGCCCGGCAACACCTCGGCGGCGCGATCAACGGCGGCGGGCGACATGTCGTGCGAAAAAGAGATGGTGATGTGCGGGGTCTGGTTCTGGCGCGGGAAACCGCGGGCTTCGAGGGCGTCGAAAATCTCGCGCACCTGCCGCTCCTGCTCAGGCGACAAATACATCAAGATGTTCTGCGGTGACGCCACGAAACCTCCTCCCGCGTTCGCTTACAGACCCTATCCACTGGTGAGAATTTAGCCGCGCAGCACCCGCGGGTTCCGCATGACCATCGCGGTCCCCTCGAAGAAACCGAGCCGCTCATAGTAGCCAATCAGGTGGTCGTCGCACGCCAGGTCGATCGAATACATGCCGTCGAGGCTGGCCACGATGCGGCGCACCAGCTCCTGGCCGATTCCCTGGCTTTGATACTCCGGCAAGACCTCAAGCCACGGGATGAACGCGGTGAGGACGCCGTCGCTGATCGCGTTAATGTAGCCGACGACGCGCTCGCCATCGAGCGCCCACACGCGCCGGTACGAGCCGTCCATGACGTCCACGAGCTGTTGCGCGCTCGGCGGGGTCGGCCAGCCGACAAAGAAACCCTCCCCGACCTGCTCGGCTCGGATAGCGCCTGGCTCATCGAGGTAAGTGATCATGCGGTCACCCTGTCTTCCTTAAACGTTGTTGCTTTCCCTACGCGTTCTCTTGCAACCAAGCCGCCAGAACCGGAACGTGGGAATGTTCGACATCCTTGGCCGCCGTCAATAAGGTTACGTGAGCCTTGTGCGACAGCTCCTCAGCGAGTTCCGCGGCCGCATCATTCTCGTCCAATTCCGCGCGGTAACAATTCTTGAACTCGTCCCAACGTTCTTGCGGCGCCTCATGAAACCACTTGCGAAACGCGTTGCTCGGGGCGGCGTCCTTAGCCCACACGTCATAGTCGAGTGCTTCCTTCTTAATCCCGCGCGGCCACAGCCTGTCAGTCAAAACGCGGGTACCTTTGGTCGGTTCCATTTCCCCATAGACACGACGAAACGTCCACTTAGCGCTCAATGAGCCCACGGTTACCCTCCCGAACGGTTTCGGACAACGGCACTTGTTGACGCCAGCGCTTGTTTACGCCTGCGCTTGCCGGTCGCTATCTACCTTAGTAACTCTCCCGGGGAGTCCAGGCTTGAGCCGCACCGCATAGGATCGGAGGTGAAGCATCTGCGAACGAGGAGGCCGCATGACGTTGAACATCGCGCTGATCGGATACGGCGGGATCGCTTCCCGAGTCGCCGCCGCGGTTCGCGACATGCACGACGTTGAACTCGTGGGCGCAATCGTGCGCACGCCAGGGCAAGCAGCCGACGACGGCGTTGCTGAGCTGAGCCTGAACGATGCGCTTGCGGACGGCGCGGCTGAGTGCAGCGCGGATGCGGGCGGAGAATCTGCCCGGCGCGTGGATCTGTTCGTTGAATGCGCCGGAGTACCCGCCGTGACTGAATACGGTCCCGCGATCGTTGCGGCCGGCAAAGACCTGTTGATCACCAGTGTTGGGGCGCTCGCTGACCCGCAACTACGCCGAACCCTGCTCGATGACGGGCCGGGCCGCGTGTACGTGACGAACGGCGCGATCGGTGGGCTCGACATCCTCGCAGGTGCAGCACGCGACGGCGGCCTAGACTCCGTGGTTTTGGAAACCCGGAAAGCGCCGGCCAGCTTGATCCAGCCGTGGATGGACGACGGCCTCACCGAACAGCTCCGGGGCGGTTCCGCGATCCGGGACGGCAAGACCACTGAACCGATCGTTCTCTACGAGGGTGACGTGGCCGGGGCTATCGACAAATTCCCCGCGAACCTCAACGTCGCCGTAGCCCTCGCCCACGCAACCGGAATGTGGGAAGACACAGTCGTGAAACTCATCGCCGACCCCGCCGCAGACCAAACCAAACACACCATCACAGCTGCTGGCGCATCGGGCACCTACCAATTCGAGATCACTAACAATCCCCTACCGGATTCCCCGGCAACCAGCGGGATCGTGGTGGACTCAGTCATCACAGGCATCCGGACCATCGCCGGCGAGTCCGGAGTCAGTATCTGAGCGGCGGGCACCGTCACCTGCCGGCACACTCACCAGCCGTAGTCCTTTAGGCGTTGCTCGTTACGCTCAACGATCTCGAGCATGTACCGCACGGCTTCTTGCTCTTCACGGAAATCCCGCACGGCTTGGGCACGACCGCGCTCCACAACGTACACGTGGTAGGCCCCATCAGACTTTTCGAGCACGGTAGCCCCCTCGTGCGGCTCACCATCGACCACATAAGCATCCGGCCGGGACGCGTGCTTGTCGATGTAGCGGCGCAAGTCATACCTGTCCGAGCAAGTGAAAGCATCGACCTCGAACTGATCGCGCAGCAGCCGCAAGCGCTTCTTAGCCAGGCCGTCCCGGTACACAATCGTGATCATCGCCGTGTATTCGCCCGTGCTGCGATCAACTGACACAACATCCTCACGGCGCAACTCCATCCAGCCACGAAACGCGCGGTACACCACCAGTTCGTTCATGCCCGCATACAACCTGAACGAAGCGAACATATAGGCGAGCAAAAGCAATACGACCCCGAGCGCCAGATAACCAACGCCCGTGAGTGTGTGCGTCGTCGGGTCCTCACCCTCGGGACCGAGCAGATACATCCACACAACTTTCACCACCTGCGCGGCGCCAAACAGCCCCGGCAAGAGAACAAAGTGCAGCCCATATTTCTGCACCTCACCCGCATCAGGTTGCCTACCGACGGTCGGCTTACGATGCCTGATGTACAGCAGGAAGGCGACCGTCGCGGCCGGGATCCCGGCCGTGATCAACAGGTGCGGCACCAGAGCAGGCCAGACCTCGCGCAGAATGTCGTTCACGAACCTCACTCTAGCGAGCGTTTGTGGGCGGCGACTAGGCTTGGCGCGCGCTACGAAGCTGGCGTGTGCGCGTGGCCGTGATTGTGGATGTGGATGTGCGGCTGGTGTGCGGCCCGCAAGCCGTTGAGGATCACGAGCACCTCGGTGAGTTCGTGTGCGAGCACCACCGCCGCGAGGCTCATGACCCCGAAGAACGACAGCGGCAACAACAGCACGATCAACGCAAGTGAAACCGCAAGGTTCTGGTTCATGATCCGCCGGCCGCGACGCGCGTGGGCGAAAGCCCGCGGCAGCAAGCGGATGTCCGTGCCGGTGAAGGCGATGTCAGCGGACTCGATCGCAACATCCGCGCCACCGGCACCCATCGCAATACCGATGTCAGCCACGGCGAGCGCTGGCGCATCGTTGATGCCGTCGCCAATCATCGCAACCTGGCTGAGCTCCTCAACCGCCGCGACCTTGTCTTCCGGACGCAGTTCAGCACGCACGTCCGTGATGCCAGCTTGGGCCGCGATCGCTTTTGCGGTGCGAGCATTGTCGCCGGTCAGCATCGTGATTCCGATGCCCTGCTTCTTCAACGCGGCCACCGCATCGGCCGCCCCTTCACGGAGCTCATCGCGCACGCCGATCACCGCAACAGCCTCGCCGTTGACATGCAGGACCACGGTGGTCATGCCGTCCTCTTCCAGCTCGGCGGTGTCAGTGGCGAGCGGACCGGGGCTCAGCCATCGTGGGCTACCGATAGCGATGCGGTCGCCGCCAACCCAGCCTTCGATGCCGCTGCCGGCTTGCTCCGTGACGTCCGTCGCGATGGGGACGACTGGCGCGGCGGTGGTGATGGCGGTGGCGATCGGGTGGGAGCTGTGTTGCTCGAGGGCGGCGGCCCATTCCAGTGCAACGTCCATGGTCACACTCGGGACGGAGCGGACTGCGGCGACTTGTGGTTTGCCGCGGGTGAGGGTTCCGGTTTTATCGATCGCGATATGACGGATGGTTCCGAACCGTTCAAACGCGGCACCGGATTTGATGATCACGCCGTACTTGCTGGCCCCACCGACCGCCGCGATCACGGTGAGTGGGACGGCGATTGCGAGCGCACACGGAGACGCCGCCACGAGCACGGTGAGGGCGCGAGTGATCCACAGCTCTGGGTCACCTAGGAGTGAACCGACTACGGCGATGAGTGCCGCGAGGACGAGGACCCCCGGCACGAGCGGTGTAGCGATGCGGTCAGCGATGCGCGCACGTTCCCCGCGTTCGTTTTGTGCTCCTTGCACGAGCGAGACGATGGTCGTGAGCGAGTTATCGGTTCCTGGCGCGGTGGCCTGGATTTCCAGTGGCGTTGTGGTTGCGATGGAGCCGGCGCTGATGTGTTCGCCTTGTTCGACGCTGAACGGCATGGATTCGCCGGTGATGGCGCTGGTGTCGATGTCGGTGCGGCTGGTGATCAGGGTGCCGTCCGTGGGGACGCGTTCGCCTGGGCGGATGAGGATGTGGTCCCCTACCGTGAGTTCGGCGGTGGGGATGGTGATGGTGGTGTCGCCGCGGCGGATGGTCGCTTGGTCTGGTGTGAGGTCGAGGAGGGCGCGTAGGCTGCCTTGGGCTTTAGCCATCGCTTTATCTTCGAGCGCTTCAGCGATGGAGAACAGGAACACGAGTGCTGCAGCTTCCCCAACGTAGCCGAGGGTCACGGCACCAACGGCGCTGATCGTCATGAGGAGAGCGACGCCGATTTTGCCTTTGAATAGGCGTTTGAGGGCGTCGGGCACGAAGGTTGCCGCGCCGATGATGAGGCTAGCCCAGTAGAGGAGATGTTCGGCGGCTTCGTAGCCGAGCAGGCCGGTGATGAAACCAGCGACGAGCAGCAACCCCGAGGTGAGTGGCACGAGGATTTCGATGTCCCGCCACCACGGGACTGTTTTGACGTCGATGCCTTCCATGACGATGTCGCCGCCGCAACCGCACGCCGAGCTCATATGACCCTCCTCCTTGTCGAGACCGGCTGATGAAACCGAACGGGGATCCGGTTCATGAATGGCCGGTTAACCTGTTTCCAGGCTAGCCCCGCAGAGGCGGGAAACGGGCATTTATACGTGATGCAGGGCACATCGTCAGAAACATATGTAATTTACTTTTTTGCCCTAGCTACAGCTGAAAATGACATCGATTTTCAAGAGGGTTTTTTGGGGGGCTATGCACAGCTTTGAGACTGGTGACTTATATCTCATTTGACCGAAACTGATGCCCCCGGAGTACCCACGTGTCTAAGAGACTCGCATCTGTTTTCCTCCTCAGCGGCGCTCTGTTGCTCACAGCCTGCGGCGGCTCAGGCGACACTTCCGGCGATGGCGGCAACGTATCCGCTGAAGCCACCACGGAAACGAGGGAACGGAAAACAAAGCAGCAGAAGAGAACAAGAGTGACAAGCAGCTCTTCGAGATTGGCGAGACCGTCGACATCGAGGCAGCTGTCATGGACTACTCCATCATGGTGAAGTCGGTTGAATTCACCAAAGAGTTCCAGGGCATGTCCTATGACGAGTACGTGATCGGCGCACCAGACAACACGATGTTCGTGGTCGCCAACGTGGTCATCGCCAACACCAGCGATGAACCGATCATCCCCGAAGAACGTGTCCTCAACCCCAAGCTCGCCACAAAAATCGCGCATCGACTGCGCAGCCCAGCTCATGAGTTCGCTCCCGAGACGCGTCCCTCGTGTGTCAGCAGAGATCACGACGCCGCCGACTCCCGCGATCGAGGCACCATCGGGGCGTAGCACCGTTCGGTTGGTCATACCACTTGTAGCGGCGAAATAGCTTCAACCGTGTTCTTCAACGCGCGACGCTGCCACCGCAACTCGTAGTTCGACTGAAGATTCATCCAAAACTCCTCGGACGTCCCGAAATACCGCGCCAGTCGTATCGCAGTATCGGCGATAATACCTCGCTTGCCATGCACGATCTCGTTGATCCGACGAGGCGGCACCCCAATCGCAACGGCGAGCTTATGCTGCGTGATCCCGAATCTCTCAATGAGTCCGTTCTTTAGCAGCACCCACGCGTCCTACCACCGCGACAACAACGCCCACGATGTAGGACTCAATCACCCCAAGGGCACACAGCAAAAACAGTATCCAGGAAAGCTCTAATGCTTCCCGCCCCATAAACACGGTAAAGACGGATTTCACGCTCTCCTGGCTGTCACCGCCATCGACCAGAAAGAAGCCGGCTAGGGAGAGAAACACGGTCATCGCGATGAAGGCCCAGGACTCGCGCCACCCGAAGGTCTTATACGGCCTTTCCTTCACGGTGCGCACGGGGATAAACCACAAACCAAGAAGCGCAACTGCAACGATGGCCGCAAGCGGAGCTGATGTGGACACTCCTGTAGCTCATGCACCACATCCTACTTACTAAACCAGGCGTAACCCTTCCCTACTCCAACAGCATTCCCACCGGGCATGGTTCGGACCGGACTTCGGTGGCAGGGCACCACGAGGATGGCGTCGCGGGTCCGAACAGCCTGCGACCCCGTGACGAGCGTTAGCCCAGCAGCCGAGGCGCCACTTCAGTGCAAGCACCCACCCCCATAACCTAGAGTGCTAGCATTCTATATATGGCCGAGAAGTCCCAGTTCAACGTCTATCTGCCGCGCGAGCTCGTCACACAGGTGAAGCACCGCGCCGTAGATGAGAACACCAGCCTGTCCGCGCTCGTCGAGAAGGCGCTGACCGAGTACCTGCAGAAGGAGCAGTCATGATCGTGCACCCCGTCATCACCACCCCGAACCCGGAGCGATGGATCGCACTGCTGAAGGCGCTCGGCGCCTCGGTGTCCATGCACGACGACGGCACTCACCTGGCCGAGTTCGCCGGCGGTCGGCTCTCGGTCACCTCCGGAGACTCCCCCGGCGTGGAATTCGGCCTCGAAGAGGTCCGAGGCGAGCGGCCGGTGAAAAGCGGCGCGGTGCAGGTGGCCCCGCTGATGTTCACACCGCAGGTCGAGAAGACCGCACAGATGCTGGCGGACCAGGGGCTGCAGAGGCGGCTGACCTCGGACAGCGGCGACTGGGCAGACCTGGTCGGCGACGGGATCGTGGGTGTGCACATCGGCCGGGAGGAGTCCACGGTGATGGCCTTTGAGGCCGCGGATGTCGGGGCCTTGAAGGAGCCGCTGGAGGGGGCCGGGTTCCGCGTGGCCCTGGTGGATGAGGCCTACGGCCGGACCCTGCACGTGGAGCATCCGGACGATCCCCGCCAGGAGGCTGAGATCTGGATCAACGAGACTCAGACCGACACCTACGGGTACACGCGGCACGAAGAGGACTGAGTCGGCCGCCGTCGAGAAGCCCTCAGGGGCAGGGACTCACACGTTAACGCGGAACTCGACCGAGCTCCGACTGGGAACCATCAGCGCCCGTGGTCGTGCGTGGCATCGGTTCGCTGGCGGTCCAGCCAGCGACTGAGCGCGTCGATCCACATGTCGAAGGCGTCGAGGTGCGCGTCATGGCTACCGCCATCGAGATCAATCCTGTCGGTCTGGGACCTGCGCCGAATCAAAGCTTCCCGATCACCGCTGCCTTTCACATGCCCTTCCAGCATCACGAGCCATTTGACCAGGTCTGGTCGTGCCACCGCGACGAGGAACGCGGTATGGGCTCCCATCGACTGCCCGACGAGCACCGCGCGCTGCCGAGGGACGAGCTCCTCGAGCACTGCGACGACGTCTCCGACGAAGGCATCGCGCGACAAGTCATTGGGAAGCCGTGTACTCGCACCGTGCCCCCGCTGGTCCACGAGTAGCACCCGATATCCCGGTAACGCTTGCGCCGTTGGCAGCAGCTCGCGCGAGCTCCCCGCGAGATATGCGCCCATGCAGATTCCGAGGTAGCTTCCACCGGTAGCAAAATAGTCACGTAGCCCGCGGATGTCGCGGCCAAGGCCGTCGTCAAGCAATTGCCCGACCTGGATGCGGCACTGCCACGAGTGCCCCGGCCCGAACGGTGCGGATTATAACCATCCGACCACCCCAGACACAGCCCGCCCAGAGCAAAGAACGCCGCCTCTAACAGACTCAGGACAGGCACCACGACGGGGTGGATAGGGACATTCCAGTAGCTCATCCACCGCATCCCCCTTACAACCCTGGCTATCTACTGCAGCGTTCTTTCTTTTAAGTACAATCCCTGATCAACCACCTTGTTTCCCTAGAGGAAGAACCAGCCACCATGCCAGAGTTCTCAGCACAGGTTCAAGCGCTACGGTCACTGATCGAGTCGGGAGAGCTCATCTCCGAAGACGCTGATGGCCTAATCCAACTTGCTAAACCAGCCGTAACCCTTCCCTACTCCAACAGCACTCCTACCGAGCATGGTTCGTACTTCGGTGGCAGGCCGTATCTTCCGGAAGGTTCGGCCTGGCCCGTCGCAAAGAGCGGTCAGCCATTGCTCCATGTCATTCAGCTAAATTTTGCCGATATTGTCCGTCATGTGCGTGCGGAGGGGGCATCGGAAAGCGAAGCAACTCTCGACGAATTGATTCCGGAGTCAGGAATTTTTCAACTCTTTGTCGGTGCTGATCCGCTCTCTGGCGGATTTGATTCGGATTCGCCTGGCGACGGCATGGAAATTCGCTATATCCCTGAGCCTGCGGAAGGCTTTGGCAACCACAGCTTCCCTGGACCTCATACCGCGGAGCCTGCCGCATTCGATGAACAGCACGAGGATTATTGCTCCCCGTTTAGCGAGGATATTGGGGAGGTTATGAACTCTCCGATTTCCTTGTCTAGTGCAGTGGCAATGATCCCACCCACTGACCAAGCAGCGTACGAGGCTTTGAAGTCTAGAAAAAGCGATGACTTTCTTGAAAACTTTGATTACTTTGATGAGCTGGTTGAATTGCGGAAAGCAGCCAGCCACAAAAGTGACATCATGCTCGGCGGTTTCCCAGCTTTCGCCCAAGACCCTACAGAGCCCGATGGGTACGTTCACTTCCTAGAAATTGATTCCACATATCTGGAAGGAGAAGAGCTCCCCTTCGAGATCATGTGGGGTGACTTAGGTGTAGCTCACGTATTCCTACACCCAGACGCGTTGAAGAAAATGCATGCCGGCGAGGCCGTGGTGTACCGCTCCGAAAATACTGGCACAACCGATGGTGCTGTGTTTTCCTGGGATTGCGGCTAATTCAGTTTTCCGCAGGCCCCCATCTAGCTTGCTTTTATCGCCCGTTCAACGGGCACATGACTTGGCACGCTTCTCTTTCGTGTGTCTCGCACGGAAGATAGGGAAATAAAGCCAACGAAGAGACCGAGCGCATTCGCAGGTTTGCGCATGTATTTCCCGCCTATACTCACCTTAAGTGGATATCTGTCTGGGCGGTCTTGGGGGATGACGAAATGGTGTCAGGCGAAGGACCACATCTGATTGGCCCGCATGTGGACTTGGTACAAAAGTTGGTCGACCGTTTGGACGCACTGACTGACGACAACGAGAGCGCCCCGCAGGTGGTGGTGTTGCGAGGTGAATCCGGGGTGGGCAAATCACGCATCGTGCGGGAATTTTACTCGCGTCTGTGTGACCGCCAGCCGAAACCAGCATTCTGGCCACCCATCACCAGCCCGGACGGTCACACAGGTGCTAATCCGTTGGCAGACCGAAAGGTGCTAGGTCCGCCGCTGGATGACTTCGTATGGCCACCGAATGCGTTGCCCTCGTTTGGGTGGTGGACGTTTAACTGCGAACGCTTACAGTCCACGTTGCAGGGAAATCTGCTGGCTGAAAAACAAGCCGAGCTCGCACAGTGGATTCCTCCTTTAGCACAAGCGTGGGCACAACAAGCTGGCCGATGGGACCGGGCGCTGGCCAAGCGTAAAGACGCCGCAATTCTGTTGCGGGACGCGGCAGTTGGGGAAGTGACCGATGCCTCGTTGGACCTGTTGCAGGACCTATTGAACGTCACAGTGCCGGCGATTGGAACGATGGCTTCGTGGGTGTGGAAGGCAGGAAAGGCCGGGAAGCGCCGGAGGGCTGAGCGGCAGGACCGGATCAAAGAGGTTCACCTAGGTCAGCGATCCGCTACCCGACGCGAGGAAGTCGCCGGCCAGTTGGCTGACAGTATCCGGGGCGTTACGCATCCCACCCTTCCGGGTGTGGTGGTGGTCGAAGACGCCCACCGTCTAACCGAAGACTTAGGGGTGTTCCTCCAGAACCTAGCTGAGCCGAAGAAGAACCAGCCAGTGCTGGTGGTCTTAACAGTCTGGCCCGAGGGTGAGCTCAACCCGGTGTGGGATAACTGGTTGGACGCGATGGTGGATGCCGGCCGGGGTGAGGTCTGGGAGGTACCCCGCCTCGGCGGCGCAGACCTTGCCACCCTTATTCAGTCCCACGCCCCTCGTGTGACGACGGCAGATACCGAAGCGCTGACAGCTGTACTGAGCACGCCTTTGATGGTGGAGATGTGGATCACTTCGCCCAAAATCCAGCGACGCATCAAGCGCTACAACGGTGCCCTGCCGGTGGATGAGGATGTGCTTAAGGGGATCCCGCGCACTCTTGCCGAGGTGTATAGGCAAAGGTGGGAAGAGTTGCCATACGAGGTCAAGGAAGCCCTGAAGGCAGCGGTCGCTCTGGCCGACAAGAACGACGTACCCGTATTCCTAAGCGAGATCGTCACCAAGGCTGCAGCTTTTATGGTGGATCAAGATGACCTGGCTAGGGGGTTGGAGTTGGCTGCCGACCCGGCAGCTTGGACGATGATCCACCAACAGGTGGATGCGTTCCGTGAAGCTCCCTTGGCTCGTCAGGCTCGAGCAGCATTGGACTTGGATCACGATGACGAAATCGAGTTGAAGCAGGCAGCAGTCACCGAACTCCATCTCTGGATCGCAAAGCGACTCGAAGGAGACTATTGGTTGCCCAAGTCAGCGACAACCTCGGTGGCGGCTGAATGGCTTGTCTCCCTTAACCCGAACACGTTCGACACTCCTGCGGACATTGCCGCTACCTGGCTACATGCCTACAACCTGTCTGAAGCCTTCCAGTACCAGTCCGCAACGGAGTTGCTCAGCCGAGCCATCAAGCACTGCCCATTGGAGCACACTCAGGTTTTTGCTATGCGCCTGAATCTGGGAGTCTGGCTAAAAAAACGAGGTCAAGTACGAGACGCCATCGAGTGTCTTCAGAGCCTGGCCACGGACACTCAACGTATCCTGGGCCCTGACGACCCCGACACCCTCACCTCTCGCGACAGCCTCGCCGGCGCCTACCTCTCTGCCGGGGACCTGAAACGAGCCATCCCCTTATTCGAACAAACCCTCACCGACCGTGAACGTGTCCTCGGCCCAGACCATCCCGACATGTTCGCCTCGCGCAACAACCTCGCCTACGCCTACAAGGCGGCCGGGGACCTGAAACGAGCCATCCCCTTATTCGAACAAACCCTCACCGACCATGAGCGTGTCCTCGGCCCAGACCACCCCGACACCCTCACCATCCGCAACAACCTCGCCTACGCCTACAAGGCGGCCGGGGACCTGAAACGAGCCATCCCCTTATTCGAACAAACCCTCACCGACCATGAGCGTGTCCTCGGCCCAGACCACCCCGACACCCTCACCATCCGCAACAACCTCGCCGGCGCCTACCTCTCTGCCGGGGACCTGAAACGAGCCATCCCCTTATTCGAACAAACCCTCACCGACCATGAGCGTGTCCTCGGCCCAGACCACCCCGACACCCTCACCGCTCGCAACAACCTCGCCGGCGCCTACCGGTCGGCCAGGGCCCTGAACCAGGCCATCCCCCTATACGAACAAACCCTCACCGACAGAGAACGCACCCTAGGCCCAGACCACCCCGACACCATCAGCTCTCGCGGCGGCCTCGCATACGCCTACGAATCGGCCGGGAACCTAAAACGGGCCATCCCCCTATACGAACAAAACCTCACCGACCGTGAACGCCTCCTCGGCCCCGACCACCCCGACACCCTTACCTCCCGCGACGGCCTCGCATACGCCTACGAATCGGCCGGGAACCTAAAACGGGCCATCCTCCTATACGAACAAAACCTCACCGAGCATGAGCGCATCCTAGGCCCCGACCACCCCGACACCATCAGCTCTCGCAACAACCTCGCTGCCGCCTACCAGGCCGCTGTAGATCTAAGTGAGAACACTCGCTCAAACGCGCCCGATGGAAGCGACCCGTAACGGGCCTCATGAGCGCTCCTCAGATCAGGGCCGTCACCTAATCATGGCACGCGGTTTTGCCACCCGGTTTGCCCGACCAGATCATTCCTTGACATAGCGGAGCGGCGGCACGAAGCGCCGCCCCTCGTGTCACGCAGTACCCAGCAACTCCTGGATGCTGACAACCGACCTTGACGCCTTGCTCACGTCACTGCCCTCAATGGTGGACGGCGGAGGGTAGAGGGCGATGCCCTGCGACAACGCCAACGACGCCACGTCCTCCTGCCAACCAGGCCAGCGCAGCGACTCGAACACCACGTCGAGCGCACCGCTCAGCGCAGCCTGTAGGAATGCCGAGTAACCGCCACCGAGTCCATCCCATGCGAGGGTGTCCGGACCGAAGTAACACACTTCACCGGGCGCAACACCCAGCGCACCGCCATCGATGGCGAACAGGCCACCCAAGACGTCATGCCCGACAACGAGCGCACCGGGCGGTTCTGGAACTGGGCCGCTCAGCCCGTTCGCTTCAGCGATGCTCGGCAGATGCTCGCTGCCGCCGCCGTACAAACGAACCCAACCGTGGTCGGCGACGATGCCCCCGGTGTGCAACGCGACGGCCCCCATCGTCGACGCGGCACTGACCTGCAACCCCCACAGCGAACGCTGCCCTCGCTCCGGGTCGACGGGAAGCGCGACAGCATCGGATTCAGCTAACGCCTGCTGAAGATGGGGCCAGGCCGGGTCGTCGACGGCGATGAGGCTTTCGATATCGTTCATCGGGGTTCCTTCACCTGTCATAGTCACATCTCCAGCTGAAGGGCGGTCTGTCCCTCGTCGACGATGCTCGGCTGCCACGACGTCATGATCTTCTCGTTCTCGTCGCGTCCGAGGGTCTCTCCTGCCCGGATGCGACCACCCCGAATTTGGTAGTCGACGATGTCCGTCAGGTATCCGAACAATTCCATGGGCTCACGCTTCGACCCGACCACTTGAATATCTGGAATGCCCCATTTCGGCAGGCCGATCGAATACGCGTTCCAGGTATCGTCCTCGCCCGGCCTCACCCATACCGGCCCGATGAACGCCGCGGGCATCGGGTTCTCTGCGTCAGTTATTGTCAGGTAGGTCTCTTTGCCATAGCTGGTGCCCACGTCTCCGGAGTAGTAGCCAACGGCTTCCGGAAGAAGCAACAACGAACGCACGGCCTGCACCTGTAAAATAACGGCATCCTGGTGACTAAACGGAGCTTCACCGCCACTATGTCCCTTCGACAAAGCGGGCACGCCTGCCACGATGAGGAAGGCGCGGTGTTGTTCGATGGCTTCGGGATCGTCGCCACCAAACACTGGCTGGAGTACCCCCTGCGCCTCGCCGTCGGGAAACGGCGCGTCCGTCAGCGAAATCGATATCCAGAGCCCATTGATCGAGCACCCTAAGCTGTCTTCATCAGCCGCGTCCTCATCCCATTCAAGCTGGTCGTCTTCACTGACGTAATCATTCAGGGCCTCGACAATCCGCTCCCTACTGACCGCCTCACGCAACAGCACGTAGCCGATGACCGGGTCGTCATTCATATCATAGGTGGGCTCAGGGCGCGTGCTTTTGATCGCTTTTCCAGAACGTTTGCCAAACAGTCCGAACATGTCTGTCTCCTGGTCAAGGGATCCGGGCGGTCCTACGCAGAATCCTAATAGGCGCGATTCATTTGCGCACGGCTTATTTTCCCCTCAACACCAGTACGGTGAACCTAAACTACATCGCGTTCCGGCGCGAAGAATCGTCTGCAGTCAGCGACTGTCGAGCCCGTCCGTCTGCTATCAACAGTCCTGGCGTGAATGGGGCGCGCCGGCAAGATAGAAGCGAGGCGACTGATACTGAAGAAGCGACGTCTCACTAGCCGGCGCACTCAATTCCGTATTACGATTAAGAATATGAGGACGATTAATGGGCAACAGGTTAGCGAAGAACAAATCGATGAGTGGGTAGCGGAAGCCGAGGACGGCTACGATGTGGAGACGCTTCGCCGTCGAGGCAGGAAACCTCGCCACGAAAATGCGGCTAAAGTTATCTCCATTCGCCTTTCACCCAGCGAAATTTCAGACCTGGATAAATACGCGGCCACCCACGGATGGTCGAGGTCCCAGGCAATCCGAGAAGCTTTACGGAATGCCGTCTAAATGGAAGTTCGCTCAAGCGCCACAAAACACGGGATCAAACCAGAACTGAACCAAGGTCAGCCACCACGATCGAGACGCCAACGAGGCGATGCACTCTGCGGTTGATCACACCACCTGCAGTGGCGTGATCTTAGTTATCTGATCAGCCGCACGTTCCTACGCCAGCTCAAGCTCATAGCGGCCCTGAAGATTGATCCAGAACTGCGGCTCCACTCCGAAATACCGGCCCAGACGCAACGCCGTATCAGCAGTGATAGCGCGCTTGCCGTGCACGATCTCATTGATCCTCCGCGGAGGGACACCGAAAGACACAGCGAGCTTGTGCTGCGTGATGCCGAATCCCTCAATGAAGTCTTCCATCAGAACCTCGCCAGGGTGAATCGGCACGTAGAGCTTCTCAGTCATGATGCACCTCAGTGGTAGTCCTCGATGGTCACATTCTCCGGGCCAGCCTCGGTCCACTCAAAGCAGATCCGCCACTGACTGTTGATTCGAATGCTGTACTGACCCTACCCGCGAGCTCAGACCAAGGTGCAATCATTCAAAATAGTTGAAGGGAAACCTCACACGCAGTTGCGGATGGATGCTGTTCAGAAGGTCCGAAACTTCCTGCTCGTATTCATCAATCTCCTGCCCCTCGTCAAGCTTCTCCTCGAGCTCCGACAACAGGAACGCCATCCTGAGAAAACCAGTAAAGTCGATCTTCAGATCGAGGAAGCTCTCTGGCCCTCCGTACTCCCCCTGGTCGTGATCGAAAAAGAACACTGTCTTGCGCCGTGCACTCAAGAACCACTCATCGCCCTGCCCCGACTGCCCGATAAGCAACAGATCTTCGGGCAAACCATCGCCACGTGCTCGACGATTCCACTCGAGCACCTTCTGATAGCCATACAGAACAATGTCCGGCGTGAGACTTACCCCGGCATAACGATGAATGAACTCGGTGTACGTTGCATCGATGTCAGGGATCTTGCCTTTGTCTTTTATGGCGGGATCAAGCTGCTCAAGAGAACTAAAAAGCTCGTTCGGATCAATCAACTTCACGATTTTCCCCTACTCATCCGTGTCTGGAGAGTGATCGACGAAAACCACTTCGACGGGCAGAACCCCAGTGAGTTCGCGATTCCAAAGATGGACGGCATCGTCGCCCGCCAGTATAACAAGGGCGGTGCCGGACAGAGCTTCCTCGGTGGCGCGGATTCGATTGCCATCGGCAAGGAAGGTCATGCCGACAGATAAACCTAAGCCGCCCAATTCCTCATTCCATCCGAGCCATGCGCACCACCATGTCACTCATGCCAAACGGCTCCACGCACACGAAAAGGGCGGCCATTCAGCCGATCAGCCAGAGTCTGAACGACGCACTCGGCTACGTACTGCCTAATAGAACGGATATCCTGATAGCCGGCCAACATTAACGAAATTCGGATCGGTAAGGCACAAAAGACACCAAGGAAAACGCAAAATGAGACTGTGGAATTCCGCTGAAGCAGAGCACACTGTAGGGCACGCATACAGCACGATTGCGAATGAGATTGAGAAAATAGTTAATTCATATATTGAGGACAAACAGTTTTCTGATGCATATGAAGACTGGTGCTGGGCATACATTGCGATCCTAGAAGGACCGATAATGCAGAAAATGAAGCTGCCCGAGGTTGTGCGCCGCAACAATAAACAAAAGGATTTAGAGTTTCGACTGAAAATCGACTATCAGTCTTTCCTTGATGGCGACCATAATCGACGACTCGGACTAATTATCGATTCCTTGAATCGCTGCTTAAACCATCCAAAAATGACGAAAACTTGGAAAGTACCCGAAAGCGACATAGCCATTCTCAAACAAGCGCTACAGGCAGCAGAGCAAGAAATGAGGCAAGATTAAAGGCTGTCCGAGCGCTGGTAGCGGTCGGTGGGGCAGCCCGACTGGTGGAGGGGAACGCGAAGCCCTAGCAGAGCGTCTCAAAGGCATTCCACTCAAAGTCGTAGAGGCTACCGAATAAGCACTCCCAAGAAACACCGAGGTTCGCTAGAAACACAGGCGTCAAAGACGAAACTCATTAGGGCTTGGATTGAATTACCAAAGCTACGCCGAGGCAGCTTGGACCGGCTGAATCTGCTCAACCTCGGCAAGGACTTTGTCCTCGGCCACATCTAGGTCGTACTGCGCTTGCAGCCCCAGCCAAAACTGCGGGCTCATCCCAAAATACTTCCCTAAACGGAGAGCAGTATCGGCAGTAACAGCCCGCTTCCCGTGAACGATCTCATTGATCCGGCGCGGTGGAACACCGATGGAAACAGCAAGTTTGTGCTGCGTGACCCCCATCTCCTTGAGGAAGTCCTCCATGAGAATCTCACCAGGGTGTACTGGTGGAAGCTTGTCAGTGATAGTCAACGACCTCGACCTCCTCTGGACCAGCTGCCGTCCACCGAAAGCAGATCCGCCACTGGCTGTTGATGCGAATACTGTGTTGACCCCGCCTGCCCCCTTTCAACGCCTCGAGACGGTTTCCCGGCGGAATCCGCAGCTCCTCGAGGCTTTGCACGTACGCAAGCTGCCGCAGCTTGCGCAGTGCCACCGAATGGATTCTGGAATCAATCAAGCGCACCCGCTCTCGATTCCACAACCGCTCGGTGTCCTTGTTGGCGAATGACTGGATCATGCTTCACCCTACCCCCATAACGCCACACGTCAATAACGCTACACGTTAAACCGGAACTCCACACCAACGCCGTGTCCACTACTCGGGGGACACCCCCAACAATCAATGCTGCCCTGCCGGCAGACCAGGGCGGCCGTGTGAGTATCGGACAATAATGCGTAGTCCTCCAAGGGTCTGGACACAGGAGCTTTCCCTTCCTCAGTGGTGCGACCAGAGGGAGAAAAAACATCCACCCCGGTGCACCCGCTGCGGTGACAACGACCCATCGCCCACAGCAGGTGGCAATCGTCACGGTTATCCCTCTTTTTCAGATGCCTGTCCTCGGGATCAGAAAAAGACGGGGACCTGTCATAGGTCAGTGAGCATCTGCTGCATCTGGGCGATCTCGGCCTCCTGGTCGTTGATAATTTGTTCGGCCAGGGTGATCGCATGGGGATTCTGGCCGTCAGCAACCTCGTCACGGGCCATGTCGACCGCACCTTCGTGGTGGGCGGTCATCTGCTCCAGGTAGAGGCGGGCAGCCTCGGTGCCCTGGGCCTCCTCAAGGGCTGTCATGTCCTCCTGGCTCATCATCCCGCTCATGCTACCCATCTCGCCGTGATCCATTCCACCCATCTCGTCCATGGTCCCCATGCCCCCCAGAGTCGGTGACCGGCTGCTGGCCCCACGCCTCGAGCATGGCGTTCATCCGGTCAATCTCCGGTCCCTGGGCGTCAATAACCCCTTGGGCAAACTCCACGACCTGGGCGGGGATACCCTCCTTGACCAGGAGCATCTCACTCATCTCCACGGCCTGCTGGTGATGGGGGATCATCATCTGGGCAAACATGATGTCCGCGTCGTTGTGATCGGCGGAGATCTCCCCGTCCGCCTCAGTCGTCGCCGTGGTGGTCTCGGTCGTCTCAGCGGTAGTCGTCGCAGTGCTGGTGGCCGAGATGGTGGCGTCGGTGTTGTCTGACTCGGTGGTCTCACCGCAGGCGGCCAGCGCCAGGGTGGAGGCCACGGCGAGAGCGGAAAAAACAAGGGTGCGCTTCATGGTCGAGCCGTTCAGGGTCATATGGGGGCAGTGGAGAGAAGTGGTGGATCAGTGGACAGCGGTGGATGCCGGAGTAGGCGTGGTGTGTTCAGCCTTCGACTCGGCCGGAGCCAGGTGAGCCGGATCCAGATCAATGCGGCGCAACAGCTGGGCGTTCAGGGCCACCACGATGGTCGAGGCAGACATCAAGATCGCGCCCACGGCCGGGGACAGCACGAACCCGATCGAGGCGAGCACTCCGGCGGCCAGCGGCACGGCGAGGATGTTGTAGCCAGAGGCCCAGATCAGGTTCTGGATCATCTTGCGGTAGCTGGCCTGGGACAGCTCAATCATCGACAGCACTGCCCGCGGGTCATCACTGGCTAGGACCACCCCGGCAGATTCCATGGCCACATCCGTGCCGGCACCGATGGCGATACCGACCTCCGCGCGGGTCAGAGCGGGGGCGTCATTGACACCGTCACCGACCATGGCCACGCTCAAACCTCGGTCCTGCAACTGCGTGACCTTGGTGTCTTTGTCCTGTGGCAGGACCTCGGCGAAGACCTCATCAATGCCTAAGTCCTGACCGACCGCGTGGGCCACCTGCTGGGCGTCGCCGGTGATCATCGCGACCTTCACCCCGCGGTCCTGCAGGGCTTTCACGGCGGCGTGGGATTCGGGGCGGATCTTGTCCTCGACGGCCACCGCACCGATGATCTGACCGTCGCGGACAATATGGAGCACACCAGCCCCACGCCCGGTCCAGGCGCTGGTGGTGTCGGTAAGCTCGGCCGGGATGGCGAGGTTGAACTCGCGCAGCATGTTCGGCCCGCCCACGAGGATCTCAGCGCCATCGACAGTGGCCCGGACCCCCCGACCGGAGGCGGCGCTGAAACCAGTTGCACGGATTCGTCGACGGGAGGCCTCGGGGTGGGCGGCCGCGGCCTCCACGATGGCGCGGGCCACGGGGTGCTCGCTGTCGGCCTCCGCGGCGGCGGCCAGGGCCAGCAACTCGCCCTCGGTGACTCCGACAGCTGCCGCGACACCGGTGACCGCGTGCGCACCCTCGGTCAGGGTGCCGGTTTTGTCGAATAGCACCACGTCGATGGTGCGCATCCGCTCGAGCGTCATTCGGTCCTTGATGAGCACCCCGGCTTTCGCGGCCCGCTCGCTGGAGATCGCAATGACCAGCGGAATCGCCAGGCCCAGGGCGTGCGGACAAGCGATGACCAGCACCGTGACCGTGCGCACCACGGCATCGTCCGGGCTGCCGATGATGGTCCACACCACCGCGGTGATCAGAGCGGAGATCAGCGCGAACCAGAACAACAACGCCGCCGCCCGATCCGCCAGGGCCTGGGCCCGGGAGGAGGACTCCTGGGCGTCGGCAACCATGCGTTGGATCCCGGCCAGGGCGGTGTCCCCGCCGGTAGCCTCCACCCGGATGCGGACGGTGTTGTCGGTGGCCACGGTACCGGCGACCACCTTGTCACCGGTGTCGCGGAAGACGGGACGGGATTCGCCGGTGATCATCGCCTCATCGAATTCGGCGGCTCCGTCGAGGATGGTTCCATCGGCCGGCACCCGGGCACCGGCCCTCACCAGCACGACGTCGTCGACGACCAGCTCGGAGATGGCCACGGTGCGGGTGGTCCCGTCGATGACTTTCTCGGCCTCATCCGGCAGCAGGGTAGCCAGCGCGTCAAGCGCGGAGGACGCGGCCCCGAGAGCGCTCATCTCCAGCCAGTGGCCCAGCAACATGATAGTCACCAGCAGAGCCAGCTCCCACCAGAAGTCCAGCTCAAAACCGCCCAGCCCCAGAGTGGTGACCCAGGAGGCAACAAACGCCACAGTGATGGCCATGGCGATCAGGAGCATCATCCCGGGTTGGCGGGATTTCAGTTCTTTCCATCCGCCCTTGAGGAAAGGCGTTCCGCCGTAGACGAAGATGATCGTGCCCAGCACCGGGGGGATCCAAGTGGATCCGGGGAATGCCGGGAGGTGGTAGCCGAGCAGGTGGGCGACCATGGGGCTGAAAATAACGACAGGAATGGACAGGATCAGCGACCACCAGAAGCGGTCCCGAAA